>DATIDQ010000027.1:0-53754 GCA_035456205.1 Pseudomonadales bacterium | reverse complement strand
GGTCGAGCGTTACATGGGTAAACCATTCGTTGAAGAGGAGTTGCTGTTGAACATCAACGATCTGGTGGGCGAACGGTTGGCCAGACGCATGGCTCGACTCGAGCGCAGCGGCAGTTGAGGTAAGGCATGAGCGCCCTGCGGATCGGGGTTATCGTTGACGATCCCGCTCAGGTTTCAACTTTGCGGGGTGTTGTTGTGGCTGCTGGCCAGGAAATAGGCGTGGCGCTGGAGTTTGCGCGCGCGAGCGGCCGGATAGCGGACGCCGGTGTTGATGCATGGGTGGTCAATCTGGATATCGATGTTCTGGAAGCCACGCATCCTGAATTGTTGGACGAGTTGCTGGATGCCATTCAGTTGCCGCTTATTTTGTGTGAAGGGCAGATTCCCAATCATGTGAGTCCGGAATTTGCCAATTGGCAGCGTCGGCTGGGTGAAAAATTGCGTGGATTGACCGGGGTGATTAATCGTACCCAGCATGGATCACCGCGACTGCCACGCAGTGTCTGGGTGTTAGCGGGTTCCATTGGTGGACCTGATGCAGTCAAACAATTTCTCGATGCCCTTCCTGCGGATATAGGTATTGCTTTTGTTTATGCCAATCATATCGAGCGTGATTTTCAGGGCTTATTGACGCAGGTAATGGGGCGCAATAGTCGGTATGAAGCGTATGCGCCAAAGCACGGTGATCTGTTGCACGAGAACAGTATTGCCATCGTTTCGCCGGATCATGTGACAGGTATCACCCGTGACGGCAGTTTCAACGTGCGCAATACACCGTGGATTGGCCAGTACAAACCCAATCTTGATCAGGTAGTAGCCTCCACAGCGGTGCATTTTGGCCGGAATGGTGGCGTGATAGTATTCAGCGGTATGTGCGATGATGCTGCGGCAGCCAGTCGCCTGATGCGACGTTGCGGTGGTCAGGTCTGGACGCAAAGCCGCGACAGTTGTGTGAACTGGGCAATGCCCGAGGCAACAGAACGCGCTATCGGAAAACCCGATTTCTCCGGGGATCCGGTTGCATTGGCAAACAAACTGGCTGAATGGGCCACGATAAAACTACAACCCGGTACGGATAAACATTATGAGCAACGCTGAAGTTCCATCACTGTCACCCTCAGCCCAGCCTGCTGCTGCACGGCCAGTCAGGGATGTGCCCAGTATGCTGTTGCCCGTGCAGGATAAAATGTTGCTGATACCCGGCGTCGCGGTGGCCGAAATTGTTAACTACAGCTACCCGGATTGTCCGGCGCAGGCCCCCGACTGGTTTTTGGGGTACATAGAGTGGCGCAAATTATCTGTGCCTCTCGTATCGTTTGAATTGCTGAACGGTCAAGCCATGCCGCGCGCAACGGGCACGCCGCGCATTGCGGTGATTAACAACACGGGCATCAATGATGCACTGCCGTTCATTGCAATTGTCCTGCAAGGTATTCCACGCTTGATGCGCATCATGCCGCAAGATATTACCGAAGCCAATCAGGTGGCATTGTCACCGGCAGAACTGGCAGCCATGCAGTTAAGTAGCGGCGAAGTGGTTCTGATTCCTGATGTGAGCGTGCTGGAAAAAGCTTACAGCGATTATCTGCAAGCACGTTGATGGCGGTTGTTGTTTCACTGCCTGATGAACAGGCGACTTTACGGGCTGGTGCGGGTTTGGCTGCAGTGTGTGAGCCCGGCGCCATCGTCTGGCTCACTGGTACACTCGGCGCTGGCAAAACGACTCTGTCGCGTGGCTGGTTGCAGGCGTTGGGCCATAGAGGCGCAGTCAAAAGTCCTACTTACACTATTGTTGAGCCTTATGCGCTGACGTGTGGCGCTGTTTATCATTTTGATCTCTATCGCCTGAATGATCCGGAAGAGCTGGAGCTGATGGGCATTCGTGATTATTTCACAGCGGCACATTTGTGTCTGATTGAATGGCCAGAAAAAGGCGATGCTTTGTTGCCGCTCCCGGATATGTCTATTAACCTTTCACACCAACCCGATGATAGTCGCATGATGACTATCATGGCGTATTCTGATCGCGCACAACTATGGCTGACTGCTTTTGAGCAATAACAAATGTTTTACAAAGTGGGCACTGTGTTTGTCGACGGCAGTCCTGTTGACGGGATCCTTGTTGACGAATGCTGCCAGCATACAAAGCGTGCGTTTGTGGCGTGCGCCGGATAACACGCGGCTGGTATTTGATTTGTCTGGCCCTGTAGAACATAAGCTGGTGAATTTGCCGGGCGAAAAAAATCTGGCGCAACGCATCGTGATTACTTTGCCGGATTCGCAATTTAATGCGGATGCCGGAAAAGTGAATGTCGCCAATACTCCTTTAGCGAATTTCAGCACAGAAAAAAGTGGTACAGAATTAAAATTGATCATTGATCTGTCTGCACGCGTCAAACCCAAAAGCTTTTTACTGCCGGCCAATAGTCAGTATGGAGATCGTCTGGTTCTGGATTTGTTTGATGAAGATAGCGTGCACGAAACCAAGATAGTAAAGCCTGCATCAAATGGCATGCGCGATGTCGTCATTGCGGTAGATCCCGGGCATGGTGGTGAAGATCCCGGTGCAAAAGGACCAGGCGGCATTTATGAAAAAAATGTCACATTGGCGATAGCAAAGGAATTGGTCGGACTCATCAATGATACGCCGGGTTATTCGGCATTCCTGACGCGCTCCAGTGATTATTATGTCAGTTTGCGCGGTCGTACCCAGATTGCCAGAAACAAGGGTGCGGATCTTTTTGTGTCAATCCATGCCGATGCGTTCAAAGATGCCAGTGCGCAGGGTGCGGGTGTATTTGCGTTGTCACAGCGCGGAGCGACATCGGAAACAGCGCGCTGGTTGGCGCAAAGCGAAAACGATGCGGATCTTGTCGGTGGTGTGAACCTCGGCGATAAAGATCCTGTATTGCAGGAAGTGTTGCTGGATCTTTCCATGACAGCCACCGTAGCCACCAGTCTTGATATGGGTGACAAGGTGATGGGGCAGATGAAGAAATTCACTAAAATGCACCGTGGGTTTGTCGAGCAAGCCGGGTTTGTTGTGTTGAAAAATCCGGATATTCCGTCATTACTGATTGAAACAGGATTTATTACCAATTCGGAAGAGGCGAAAAACCTTTCCAATCCCAAGTTTCGTACCACAATGGCCAAAGGTATTTTTGCTGGTATAGACAGCCATTTTCGTGCGAAGCCTCCTATGGATACTGCCTTGGCGGCTGCTCGTGGAGGCAAAGTGTCTCCTGCCATGGACAAGCTGCATCCTGTTACGGATAAAAGGGTAGCGCCGGCAGAAAAAATCATCAGCGATCCCGTTGAAGAGCAGGATGACCTTGAAAAACTGGTAGCGGAAAAATCAGCAAAAAAGACCGCGCCAGTGAAAAATATTACGGAAAAAAGTGTTCCAGAAAAAAACGCTCCAGAAAAGTCAGTCAAGCATATTGTGAAAAAAGGCGACACACTAAGCAGTATTGCGTCTCAGTATAAAGTCAGCATGATTGCGTTGCGCAATTACAACAAACTGCGGGATCAGCAAGTAAAAATTGGCCAGACGATACAGATTCCTGCTTCTTCACATTGAACCTTAAGGTTGAGAGTTGTAACAATGTCACGCATTCAGCAATTGAGTCAGCGTTTGGCAAACCAGATAGCCGCTGGTGAAGTGGTAGAGCGTCCAGCCTCGATTGTGAAAGAGCTGCTGGAAAACAGTATTGATGCTGGCGCCAGCAGAATTGATATTGATATTGAGCAAGGTGGCGTCAAAACAATTCGTGTGCGTGATGATGGCGGCGGTATTGAACAGGACGATATGCCACTTGCGCTGTGTCGCCACGCCACCAGCAAGATTTATGAGCTCGATGATCTGGAAGCGGTAGCGACACTGGGTTTTCGCGGCGAAGCGTTGGCGAGTATGGCCTCTGTGTCTCGCTTGACGATTACATCCAATACACAAGATGGTGCGGCGGGTTGGCAAGCGCAGGCCGAAGGCCAGGAAATGATTGCCGAGGTATTGCCGGCAGCGCATCAGCGCGGCACTACTGTGGAAGTGCGCGATCTTTTTTTCAATACTCCGGCCAGAAGAAAATTCCTTCGCAGTGAAAAAACAGAGTTCCAGCGCATTGATGGCATGCTGAAAAAAATTGCCTTGTCACGGTTTGATGTGGCATTTCACTGGCGCCACAACCAGCGCACAGTGCAGCAGTTGCGCGAGGCAAATACCCAGCAAGAGCAGGAGCGGCGCGTAGCCACTTTGTGCGGCCCGGCTTTTATGGAGCAGGCATTTTTTGTTGATATTGAACACACAGATCTGCGCTTGCGCGGCTGGTTGGCGCAGCCGGCATTTTCACGCAGCCAATCGGATTTACAGTATTTCTACGTGAATGGCAGGGCGATCCGCGACAAGTTGGTGACGCACGCGATTCGTCTGGCATTTCAGGATGTATTGCACTACAGCCGCCATCCGGCGTACGTGCTGTATCTGGAGATTGATCCAGCGGGCGTGGATGTGAATGTGCATCCCACAAAACATGAAGTGCGGTTTCGTGATTCGCGTCGTGTACACGATTTTGTATTTCGTTCATTGACACGAGCACTGGCGGATTTACGCCCTGACGATGCGCCTGCTGTTGCGCCGGATACATTATCAGCGTTGTCTCCAACTGTGATCAGTTATCAGAACACAATGTCGCTAGCCGAAAACCTGCGAGGCGATGTCAGGGAATCGGTGACATCTTATAACGCTTTATACGCACCCTCTCCGATGTCTGCTGCGCGTATTGATAGTGCAGCTACGCATCCCGCAATGGAGATGCCACCAGCAACAGAAATTCCTCCATTGGGTTATGCACTGGCGCAATTAAAAGGCATTTATATTCTGGCAGAAAACGCGCAAGGTCTTGTGCTGGTGGATATGCATGCTGCGCACGAACGCATTACCTATGAACGCCTGAAAACTGCGCACGACAATAACAATATCGCGCGCCAGCCTTTGCTGGTGCCGCAATCTGTTGCTGTCAGCGAACGTGAAGCCGATACTGCAGAAGAGCACCGCGCATTATTTGAACAGTTAGGTTTGATAGTCGATCGTGCGGCACCGGAAACCTTGTTAATTCGTCAGATACCGGTGTTGTTGGCCAATGGTAATAGTGAACAATTATTACGCGATGTGCTGTCAGATTTATCTGAACATGGATCGACGGCGCGTATCCGTGAATCGGTGAATGAAGTATTATCCACTATGGCGTGCCATGGTTCTATCCGTGCCAATCGCCGTATGACCATTCCGGAAATGAATGCATTGTTACGTGATATGGAAATCACTGAAAGAAGCGGGCAATGTAATCATGGCCGACCTACCTGGATACAAGTCAGTCTGGCAGAAATCGATAAGTGGTTTATGCGCGGCCACTGATTTTTTATTTTTCCGGCGTCTGTTTTATCCAATGCCAGGTATTGAGTGATTCAAGCCGTTTCTGAATGGCGTCACGCGTGACCGGATCTTTTTCTTTGTAATCATTGAGTGCAGCCGTCTGTTGTTGCAGATGGTTGTCTATAGTGTTGCTGCGCAAGATGGTTCCAATATCTTCCGTACCACTGATAAAAACATGCTGTTGCACAAGATCTCCAAATGCAGGTTTGGCGTGGGCTGGATCCCAGAACCACTGCAAGCCATTTTTTGGCGCCGGCAAACGCGGATCTGCCGGCAATAGCTCAGTGGTCATATCATTGACTATCGCAAAATCCCATATCGGTTTTGGTGGCTGGTGATAGGTGGCAGCGACTTCTTCATTGATTTTTGCCAGTTGTTTTTTCCAATCGCAAAATGCTGGCCACAAACCGATGCCATCCAGGCCGAGCAGCATGTGTACGTGAATAGGCGATATGACAAAACGGATATCAAGATTATTGCGATAAATATAATCCAACATAGCGCGCAGGTCATCGTAGGTGGATTCGCCTGCGGCATTTTTTATGGTTGTGTAAGTGCTGTCTGGCCCATTTAGCCAAAAACTGTTTTTCCGGAAATAATTATTCTCAAACGCATCAAAAACTTTATAGATAGCGGCATTGTCTTTTGCCGCTGCATTATGTGCGGCAATGGCAACCATGCCGTTATCATCGTGTGATGGTGCTGCATGTTTCTTGCTGTCATTGATTGTATCCCTGCTTTTTTCGAGCGCGTCGGCAGAGAACAGTAAGTTGGCGTAGGTGCGCAGCACGTAAGAATCCGGCTTCTTGTTGCCCGAGGCATCGACGGAAAAATAGTCTTCTGAATAATCGCTGACCGATCCCATAAAAGCGGAGAACATAAAGAAATCCAGACCGATCAGTCCCTGTTTTAGTGGTGTAACAGCATTGGCATGTTGCAGATTTCTCAGTATTTCATGCAAGGATGCGCCAGGCATAGCCATGTTGTACACCTGCATGTTGGGCCAGGCCGCAGGCAGGGGATTCATGCTTTCTTCAATGCGGGAGCTGCCCAGCATCAAGCCGTCAATCGCCCGGTTTTTAATCAGGAAGTTTTTGTAGATGCGAACATTTTCAATGAAGTGCACATCGGTATAACCGGGGATGGGTTTGGCGGGAAACACGCCAAAAGGGTTGACGATAAAATTGAAAACAGCCATGCCAACGACAACAGTAAAAAAACAGCCGATTAAACAGCGGTTGAAAGTCTTTTCTTTTATGGTGGCGGTCAGCATCACATCAAAACCTGAAATAAAGAAATTCACTGAGTTGCGTAAGATGAGCAAAACAGTAGACCAGGATAAAGGCGCACACCGGCAGCGTGATGATATTAGGACGAAATGCAAGGCGAGATGCGTCACTGAATCGGGTGACAGTGACATCGTAATGACGCAACAAGGTTTGAGAATTTGGCAGCAGCCAGACCATCAACAACGGCCATGCAATCTGGCCGACTTCTTTCCAGCCTTTGAACAAGTTGTCATCAAATATTACGCCATGCTGCGTGAGCCAGTGTGAAAAACTGCCGTTTGCATATTTGATCGGCAATGTGATGCCATGAAAACCTGCCATACCTTTCAATATCTGCAGAGCGCCACCAGCTGTATCAGCTCGGAAAAACACCCATGAAATGACGACAGCTATAAAAGTTATTGTTCCGTATAACAGTGTGCGTGCGAATTCTGGCAGTACTGTTTTTTGATTCTGGCACAGTGCGCGCCAACCGTGGTTGATGCAGAGATAAGCGCCATGCATGGCACCCCAGATAATGAATGTCCAACCTGCGCCGTGCCACAAACCGCCCAGTAGCATGGTCAGCCAGAGATTGATGTAGCGCCTGAAAGCGCCTTTGCGATTCCCGCCCAGGCCAATGTACAGATAATCACGCAGGAAGCGTGACAGCGTTATATGCCAGCGCCGCCAGAAATCGATGATATTGGTGGATTTGTAGGGTGAATCGAAGTTGAGCGGAAGACGAATGCCGAATAGCAGCGATATGCCCAATGCCATATCTACATAACCACTGAAATCAAAATACAGCTGTATGGTATAGGCCAGTGTGCCGCCCCAGGCTTCAAAGAAGGTGAGTGAAGCGCCGTTTTCTGCCGCACTGAAAACCGGTGATACATACACCATTACACGGTCAGCAATCAGTATTTTTTTTGCCAATCCGATAGTAAACAGCACCAATCCGGCGGTGATATTGCGCGCTGTCATTTGTTCGGTGGCGCTGTTGGCAAATTGCGGCATCATTTCTTTGTGATGAATGATGGGGCCGGCAATCAGGTGGGGGAAGTATGTTACAAAAAGAAAGTATTCAGCGATGCGGTATTCGCGCACTTCGCCGCGATACACGTCGACAAGATATGCAATCTGGGTAAATGTAAAAAAAGAAATACCGAGAGGCAGAATAATGTTGTGTAATTGCCAATCCAGTCCGGCCAGTTCATTGATGTTGCTAATAAAAAAATCGGTGTATTTGTAATAGCCCAGTAATAGCAGATTTAAACTGACGCTGAGTGCCAATAGAGTTGCTGAGCGGTATTTTCCAGAGAGTAACAAGCCTGCGCTATAGTTGACGAGAATGGAGCCAACCATCAACCAGAGATAAGCAGGGTTCCACCAGCCATAGAAAAACAGGGAGCATAACGCTAACCATGCAATTGCAGCACGCTGGTTTATCAGTTTGCTGAAGCCGTAATAGCCGCCGAGGCATACCGGTAAAAACATCAGCAGGAATTCATAGGAGTTGAATAACACAAGATACCTTGTTGGCCGCTAAACGGTGAATGGCTGGCATTATAAGGTATGGCCATGCCGTGGGAGTCGCGGTAAAGTTAGGGCACTAATAAAAATAACGACAGAGGTTGCTATGGGCAGTAAGGAACAGGGAGATAAACGTCGTCGGGGCGAAGATGGGCCGCTACCAGAGCGGCGTTCACGTACTTTCTTCAGGGGGGATGGCTGGTATTTCATGACGCGCGAACATGTGGACGTAGGTCCTTTCGCCAGTCAGGAATTGGCAGAGGTCGGCGTGCAAGACTATGCCGGATTTTCCATGGATGCAGACAAAATACATCCGGATCCTATTGATGTAATACCGGATGAAAGTGAATTGTCTATTGATGAAGAAGCGTTGTGATGTCCGTCATCATTGTTTGCCCAGCCAGTCATCAAGACTGATCTTACCTTCACGTTCCAGATTAAAACTGGAGGGCCAGCCGTGCCTGAGGTCAATTCTGGTATTCAGCGTGTAATTGACATCTTCTCCAATATTTTTCTGCATTTTATGTAGCAGTCGCATTGCCTGAATAACATTGGCAGAACCCTGCACTGTGAATTCTGTGGTGCTATACGGTTTGATAACAGGTATCTGGTCACTCACACCTTGCATGATATCGATACCTGCAATTGCCAATGTAAAAGTCATACCCTTCACATCCAGTTCCAGATCATTAGGGTTGGTTAATTCCAGGGTGAGGGCGAAGCGTTGTTTCAGTATGTTGCCGCCCTGTACATTTGAAAAACCAACAACCTTGATATCCGGGTCATGGAATTCCTGTCGCATCCAGCTGCAGCCCTGCAGTGTTAGCAGTAGTACACCAGTGAGTATTGTCCTGATAATGTTGTGCATGAATTTGTTCTCATTGAGCTGGTGGTAGGCACACGATTTGCTGCACATTTTGCAAACGATCAAATTTTGCAGCAGGATCGTCATTCAGCGAACTATTATAAAACAGGGGTACGCTCAGGCCATGTGTATCAAGATTGACGGGCCAGCGATTTTTATCATTTTCATCCTGACCAATCCATGTGGGCGCAGACCAGTCAGCATTGATTTCTTCTGGATTCGGTGTCTGCCAGTCAAGAATTTTTTCATCGCCTGCATACAGTTTTGCATACGCCGTGTTCCTGCCTTCGTGTAAACGTGAACGCGTGTACCAACTGCTCAGTACAATGGGGATGCATTGGCTGTCGCGTTTTTTTGTCAATGGCAAGCTGCTGATCTTGTCATTGCCAATTTGCAGCGTGAATGTATTGTCCGGGTTGTACGCCAGCGACCAGACGTTTTTCTGCCATGCCAGATAAACAGGTTCAGTCGGTTGTTTATCCGGCATCACGGCACCTATCGCAAAACTGAATGCGCCGTAACCAGGTGCGCGGCGAAAATCATCGCCATAGATGCGCGCCATGCCTTGCGTTGTGATTGGTGTATATTGCAAGGTCAGTTTTGTTTTTTCGTTGCGCCATTGCGTGTATTCATTTTCCATTTTTTGTGATTGCGGCAGGAATTGTTTAACTACATTGGTTGTGCCGCTTGGTTCTTTCTCAAGTGCATACAATTCAGCAGGCGATGCGCGCCATTGACCATCGGTAGACAGCAGGCTGTAGTTGAATAAACCGAAGCTGCCAATTTCATGTATCAATGTGCGCGGTGTGAGTTTTCTGCCAGCTAACAATGGCTGTAAATCCTGCCCATCAATATTTTTTTCTGGATCCACGCCAGCGGCATGTAACAGTGTCGGGTAAATATCCTGAATAGCGACTATTTCATTCAATTGTTTACCGGCAGCGCGTTGGTCCGGCCAGCGGATAATCAATGGCGTGCGCAAACTGCCTTCGCGGAATTCACCTTTGACACCGGCGTATGGCGCATTGTTGTTCATCATCTGGTTGGTACCGCCGTTGTCGGAGACTACAACGATCAGTGTGTTGTCGAGTTGTTTACTGTCGCGCAATGCTTGTACGACTTTGCCAATTTCCGCATCGGCTTGTGCTAGCAGCGCGCGATATTTTCCTTCTTGCGTATCCGGATATTTTTTCAGGAACTCTGCGGATGCGGTGCTGGGGTGGTGTGGTGCAAAAAGCCAGTAATTGATAAACCATGGTTGGTTTTTTTCTGTGTTGTTGATAGTTTCAATAACTCGCGCTGCAAGAATGTCTTCCAGGTGTCCGTGATATTGTTGCAGTGGTGTGTTATCGCTTTGCAGCCATGGGTCTATATACGTCGGGCGTTTGGTGAAGTCGCCGTTTTTATCCGGGCCTTTGAGTTGGAACTGGTTGAGAAAACCAAACCAGTGTTCGAACCCCTGTTTATCTGGCCATGAATCACGCACGGCATCACCGAGATGCCATTTGCCAATATGAGATGTGTGATAACCTGCTGTTTTCAGCGCTTCTGGTAACGTGGTGATTTCTGGTGAGATACCGCGAAAATCCGGATTTTGCGCCACGCGCGCTGATTCACGCCCCGTCATTAATGCCAATCGCGCAGGGCGACAGGTGCTGTCAGCATAGTGGCGAGTAAAGCGCACACCTTCGTTGGCAATCTGTTTGATATTGGGTGTTGGTGCATCGTCGCGGCCAAAACCGGCTACATCGCTATAGCCGGCATCGTCCAGTACAATCAGTAAAATATTCGGTTTGCGATCTTCTGCTTGTATTTGCAGCGTCACAACGAATAAAAAAAATGCGATGAGCAGCTTACGCATCGGCATTATCTTCTTTCAAGTCAAGCGCGCGCCGATACAGTTCGCGTTTGGAGGCGCCGGTAATTTGTGCCGCGAGCGCGGATGCCTGTTTCACCGGCAATTCGGCCAACAAAATTTGCAGTACACGTTCGCCTTCATTGGCATCAATGGTTTTTTCTGCTGCACCGGCGACTACCAGAACAATTTCGCCGCGTTCTTCCACGCGTTTTTCATCGATGGCACGTTCCAGTTCAGCCAGTGTAGTCAGCCACAGTGTTTCGTAATGCTTGGTCAGTTCGCGTGCGAGGCAGATTTCGCGTTCGCCGCCAAACACTGCAGCCATATCGCGCACCGTGTCAGCAAGACGGTGTGGCGCTTCATAAAAAATCAGCGTGGCTGTTTCTGCGGCCAACGTTTCTAGCGCCGATTTTCTCGCCTGCTGTTTGGCGGGCAGAAAACCGTTGAACTGGAAGCGGTCGGAGGGCAGACCGGAGCCCGCCAGCGCTGCCATGGCCGCACAAGGGCCGGGAATACTTTCTACCCGCACGCCGTGTTGATGCGCTAATCGCACCAAGCGGTAGCCAGGGTCGGCAATGGCCGGTGTGCCGGCATCGGAAATCAATGCCACGCGTTTGTCCTGTTGCAGCAGGTGCAGGATGCGTTCGGCCGCTTCGCGCTCGTTGTGATCGTGGTAGGGAATCAGCGGCTTGCTGATGTTGAAATGCTGCAGCAACTTGCCACTGTGGCGTGAATCCTCCACGGCAATAGCGTCCACCGATTGGAGAACCGAGACGGCGCGGGGTACCATGTCGGCCAGATTGCCTATAGGGGTGGCCACCAGAAACAGGGTTGCAGTAGGCATGCCATAAACCGGGATTTGAGAGATGCCGATCATTCTACCTTGTCGTTTGTTATTGCGCCGTTTGGCATTAGCTATTGCCGTTCTTGCTTTTGTGGCCGGCTGTGCGCATGACGATACCGTCCAGACAACTGATCCCACCATCAAGGTGACTGAGCCAGTACAAGAGGAGAAGCAGCCAGCCAAGCCTCAGGAGACAGCTTACAGCCTGTTGCAACAAGCCGAGACAGCGGTGTCGCCACAGCGCGAGTCCTTGTTGCTGCAGGCAGCGAACCTGTACCAGCAGCAGGGCGATAACACTCGAGTAGGCAAAGTGCTGCAGGAAGTCGATGCCAATACCCTGACTGGTGAATTGTTGGTGCGTTACAGTCTGTTATACGGGGATTGGGCGCTGACCGAGCGTCATCTGGACGACGCGGCGCGTGTGCTGCTCAACCAGGCCTTGTCAGGCATGACGGCAGATGACGGGATGGACAAGGCTGGTAGCGCCCGCCTGCATGCCTTGCGCGCCAGATTGTACGAGTTGCAGCAGAAACCATTGGATGCTCTCCACGAGTTGCTGGTACAAAGCCTGTTGGTGCCGGAATCCGGGCAGCTTGTTGTCAATGAGGCCATCTGGCGTTTGCTATCCATGATGTCACCGGATGATTTCCGGGTGCTGGAGTACGCAGATACCAGCAACAATGCGGAAGAGCAGCTGTTGGCTGGTTGGCTGGCATTGGCGCGGGTTGAACGCGATCATCCCGGCGATCTGGACAAGCAAACCACAGCACTCAAGGATTGGGAACGCAGTTATCCCGTGCACCCTGCCAACCGTTTCAAGCCGGTGGATATGGCTATGCTCGAGCAAACATCCGGCGAGCAGCCGCAACGCGTAGCGCTACTGTTGCCACTAACCGGCAAACGCGAGCAGGCCGGGCAGGCGGTGCGCGATGGTTTCATGACCATGCACTATCAGCACCTTGCAGCAGGGGATGGCAATTTGCAGATCGATGTAGTCGATAGCAATGCCGCACCGGATATTCTTACGGCGTATAACAATGCCGTGGCGCAGGGCGCAAAACTGGTTATTGGCCCGCTGGAGCGAGAGCAGGTGCAAGTACTTGCTAGCCAGACAAGCCTGCCAGTGCCAACCTTGGCTCTGAATAACCCGCCGGGCCAGGCATCTGCACCGCTTGAGTTGTACCAGTTCAGCCTGAATCCAGAGGAAGAGGCGGCACAAGTGGCCGACACCGCATCCAGCAGCCAGCTGCACCGCGCCTTGGTAATTTCCCCGCAGGGTGAGCGCGGCGAACGGCTCACGCAGGCCTTCAATAAGCGGTGGAAAATGATGGGCGGGGAATTGGCTGCCGTTGTTCGCTACGTACCTAACAACGGCAATTACGGCGCGCAGTTGGCAGATGCACTGGGCATCGATCTAGCCAGTGGGCAACTGAAACCCGGAAAAATGCTGCCTGACATGGTGTTCTTTGTAGGCACCGGCAGCGATGCTGCAGTGGTGATGGAAGCGTTGGCGAAAAATGGTGCCGGTAAATTACCGGTGTATGCGACCTCACAAGTATTTACCGGCCAGAAACTGGATACCCGGACAGATGGTTTGCGCCTGTGTCTTGCACCCTGGCAAGCGGGAACAGGGCCACTGCGTACACAAGGTGATGTACCAGCAGGTGCAGATATCCTGTTTGCGATGGGCGCAGATGCCCAGGTGATCTACACAAAGCTGTCGCAGATGAGTGTTAACAGCTCCCTGCATGTGCCGGGTAATACGGGCTATCTCAGTATGGATGGCGACCGCAAAATAGTGCGCACACTGGTGTGGGGTGTGCTGAAAGACGGTCAGTTGCAAGTCCAGCCAACGGCAGTCGGGCGTTTCTGATGGCAACTGCTGTCACTCGAACCGGCAGTGCAGCACCGCGGGCGCGAGGGCAACTGGTGGAAGTCCTGGCAGAGGGATATTTGCAGCAACAGGGTTTGCAACCATTGGAGCGCAACTTCAACAGTCGCGGCGGCGAAATTGACCTGGTAATGCAGGACGGTGATTCACTGGTGTTTATTGAAGTGCGTTTTCGCAAGAGTGACCGCTTCGGCACACCCGCAGAAAGTATTACCGCCAGCAAGCAACGCAAATTGTTGCAAACTGCACAGCTATATTTATTGGCGCGCCCTGTATGGCGTCATAGACCTTGCCGTTTTGATGTGGTGGCAGCGCGCCCCGGTGAAAGCGGTTTGCAGTTCGAGTGGATAAAAAATGCCTTTGGTTGATAAAAAGATAGCGGCTAATACTGCATTTCATATT
This sequence comes from Pseudomonadales bacterium, assembly GCA_035456205.1. Taxonomy (GTDB): domain Bacteria; phylum Pseudomonadota; class Gammaproteobacteria; order Pseudomonadales; family UBA7239; genus UBA7239. The sequence continues at coordinate 39,662 of DATIDQ010000027.1, read as the reverse complement.
CCTCTGGCAGTGAACGCGTTGCATGCTGGCGGCATTATTGCCTATCCCACGGAAGCGGTCTGGGGCATAGGTTGTGATCCGTTTTGTGAAGAAGCCGTTGAGGAATTACTGGATATCAAACGGCGCAATTGGCGCAAAGGTGTGATTCTGGTGGCGGCAGACATGGCACAACTCGAACCTTACTTATATGGGCTGGATGACACGCATCTGCAAACCTTGATCGCCAGCTGGCCGGGACCCAATACCTGGCTGATACCGAATAATGGTGCAGCGCCAGACTGGATCAGCGGCGGGCGCGATACATTGGCTGTGCGCGTTTCAGCGCATCCTGTGGTGAATGCATTGTGCAAAAAATTCGGGGGCGCGCTGGTATCAACATCAGCGAATCCTGCAGGAAAGCCGCCTGCACGCAGTTTGTTTGATGTGCGGCGTTATTTCGGTAAGCAACTGGATGCGGTGGTGCCGGGAGCGCTGGGTGGTTTGCAAAATCCCACGCAAATCCGTGATGTGATAACCGGCGAAATATGTCGCCAATCCTGAATTGTTAAACGGATATTGAAATGAGTATTGATGTAACAGCAGTCAAGAATTATTTACTCGATGTGCAGAACCGTATTTGTACCGGTCTGGAACAGGAAGATGGCGGAGCGCGTTTCGTAGAAGATGCATGGCAACGTGATGCCGAGGGCACAGGTGGTGGTATCACGCGTGTGATGGCTGGAGGCACTGTATTTGAACAAGGCGGCGTGAATTTTTCGCATGTCGTGGGTGATGCTATGCCGGCATCAGCTACAGCGCATCGTCCTGAATTGGCGGGCCGTGCTTTCGAGGCGATGGGTGTGTCATTGGTCATACATCCACGCAATCCTTATGTGCCGACTTCTCATGCCAATGTACGTTTTTTTATTGCACGCAAAGCCGGCGAGCCGGATGTGTGGTGGTTTGGCGGTGGTTACGATCTCACACCCTATTACGGTTTCGATGAAGATTGCCAGCACTGGCATCGTGTTGCCAAAAACGCGTGTGATCCGTTTGGTGAATCGGTATATGCCGACTATAAAAAATGGTGCGATGAATATTTCTATCTCAAGCACCGCAATGAACAGCGCGGCGTAGGCGGGTTATTTTTTGACGACCTGAACAGTTGGGGCTTTGAAAAAAGTTTTGCTTTTATGCGGGCAGTAGGTGATAGCTATTTGTCAGCGTACCAACCAATTGTGAATCGAAGAAAAAAACTGCAGTACGGTGAACGCGAGCGCGATTTCCAGTTGTACCGGCGTGGTCGCTATGTGGAGTACAACCTGGTGTATGACCGCGGCACCTTGTTTGGTCTGCAAACCGGTGGGCGTACTGAATCCATCCTGATGTCATTGCCGCCACACGTGGCGTGGCGTTACAACTGGCAACCGGAGCCGGGATCGCCGGAAGCAAAACTCTACACGGATTACATCGTGCCAAGGGAATGGGTTTAAACCGTGACGGACCGTTATGCTGTTTTTGGCAACCCGATAGCGCACAGCAAATCACCGGTTATTCATGCTGAATTTGCCAAACAGACTGGCGAAGATATTGCCTATGATCGTCAACTGGTAGAAGAAGGACAATTTGCAGAAGCGGCGCGTGATTTTTTTGCCGCCGATGGTTGTGGCCTGAATATTACTGTGCCGTTCAAGCTGGATGCCTTTGCTTTCGCTGACCAACTGACCGAGCGTGCAAAACATGCGGGTGCAGTAAACACATTGAAAAAATTACCTGATGGGAAAGTGTTGGGTGATAACACCGATGGCGCCGGGTTGCTGCGCGATATCACAAAAAATCTCGGTTGGCAGATTGCAAACAAGCGTGTGTTGGTCTTGGGTGCAGGTGGCGCGGTGCGCGGTGTGATTGCGTTGTTGTTGGCAGAGAGTCCGCAACGTATTGTGATTGCCAACCGCACGCTCAGCAAAGCAGAAGAGCTGGTGCAATTGTTCAATGCGGGTAAACATGCACAGGAAAGCAAAATCTTGCGTGCCAGCAGTTTGCAAATCCACGCGCGGCCTTTTGATATTGTGATCAACGGCACCTCTGCCAGTCTTGCTGGTGCGATGCCGGATCTCTCGCCAGCTATTCTCGCGCCGCATGCCTGTTGTTACGACATGATGTACGGCAAGGAGCTCACGCCATTCCTGCAATGGGCAAAAAATCATGGTGCGCAAGTGGCGGATGGGCTGGGCATGTTGGTGGAGCAGGCGGCAGAAAGTTTTTACCTCTGGCGCGGCGTGATGCCGGAAACAAAACCGGTAATAACATTATTTCGTTAAAACAACATTGTTTTGTTAAATGGCTGTGTTAGCGCAAGTTTAAAATCTGCCAGCCATTGTCTTTCGCATATTTACGCAGCGTATCATCCGGATCAACAGCAACAGGATGATCCACGCGCTGCAGTAGCGGCAAATCATTGTGTGAATCGCTGTAGAAGTAACTGCCGTACAGTGTTTCGTTATTTTCGGCCAGCCACGCATTCAAGCGCTCCACTTTTCCCTCGCGATAACACGGCACGCCGACAATGTCGCCGGTGTAGATGCCGTTTTTCTGTTCGGGTGTAGTGGCAATCAGGATATCGATGCCGAAACGCTTGGCAATCGGTGTGGTAATAAACGAATTGGTGGCGGTGATAATCATCAAGGTGTGACCCTGCGCCCTGTGGTTGTCTACCAAGGCCTGCGCTTTCGGTAGAACAATCGGTTCAATTTTTTCACGCATGAATTGTTCGTGCCAGCGAGTCAACTCGGCTATGTTGAAACCAGCTAGTGGTGCCAGTACAAAACGCTGATAAGCAAATATATCCAGCGCGCCACGGCAATAATCATCATAAAATGCATCGTTTTTTGCGCGATAGCTGCTGCCATCCACCACACCAAGATCAGCGATAAACTCGCCCCAGCTGTGATCGGAATCGCCGGCCAACAAAGTATTATCAAGATCAAAAATCGCGAGAGTCATTTGGTTGCAGCCATATATTTACAATAATCCCGGCACAAGATTACGAAGCCCGCCGATGATGCCGAGATAATTGGCTGTATTCTCAACCAGCATCCGCGCAACTTGCAGTAACAGGAAAACAAAAACAGGTGAAATGTCGAGACCGCCCATCGCTGGAATCACACGTTGAATTGGCGCGCACAGCGGGCGCACCAGTTGTACTGCCAGCATGGCAGCCGGGTGCCGCGTTTGTGGTGCCACCCAGCTGAGAATAATCATGGCGACCATACAGACGAAATAAATATACATCGCCATGGAGACGATACCCAATAAGCCCCATAACAATGCCATCAGTGGGTTGAATGTGCCGATTAGCAACAAACCAGAAAAAACCGTGACGAATTGCACGGCCAGTGCCAACACAATGCAGGCAACATCAAGCCCGAGCACACTGGGTATGAGTCGCCGCATCGGCAACAACAAGGGGTTGGTGGCTTTGGCGATAGCTTGTGATAACGGGTTATAAAAATCCGCGCGTGCAATCTGCAATAAAAAACGCAATAACACTATCAATAAATACAGGCCGCCTAGTGTCGAAAAAATCAGGATGCCGATTTGTGTCAATGCATTCATGTGCTACTTCCGGGTGCTGGTTGATAGTTCATTAGCTGCGGTTCATTTCTTGCGAGCGCAGGGCGGCAGCTTGTAATGCCCCGTTTACTATTTCACGCAAGCCACTGGTTTCAAAATGCGCGATAGCGCGTTCGGTGGTGCCGCCGGGCGATGTCACGCGTTTGCGAAGTTCAGCAACATCCACGTCACTGGTGATGGCCATTTGCGCCGCGCCTAGCGCAGTTTGCAGTGTGAGTGCGCGTGATACATCGGTTGCGAGGCCGAGTTTTTCACCGGCGACGATCATGGCTTCCATCAACAGGAAAAAATAGGCGGGCCCGCTACCGGACACTGCAGTGACTGCATCAATCTGTTCTTCATTATCCAGCCACAATGCAATACCGACAGCAGCAAGAATAGTTTGTGCCTGCTCGCGTTGTTGTGCGTTCACTTTGCTATTGGCGTATAAACCGCTGGCGCCGAGTTGCACCAGTGCGGGTGTATTGGGCATGCAGCGCACCACAGCCATTTCAGCGCCTAGCCACGCACAAATATTTTCAATACTGATGCCGGCGGCGATAGAAATAATTAACGGTTGGCGGGTTTGTACGGTAGTCGCCATATCAGCGAGTACAGTTTTCATTACCTGTGGTTTGACAGCCAGTACCAGTACATCGGCTTGTGTGATGACAGCGTTATTGTCCGGGCATGCAGTAATGCCGGTGCGTCGGGCGAGTGCTTGCAATGCGTCGCTATTCGGATCGGAGGCGAACAGGTGTCTTGCATCGAAGCCTTTGGCAATCAGTCCGCCGATCAGGCTGGTGGCCATATTGCCAGCGCCGATAAAACCAACTCTTGTTTGTAAACCGATTGGGGGATTTGTCATGAAGCTGTCTCCAGTGAGGCCGCGATTATAAGCGCTTACCAAAAATATCCGTGCCTATACGCACCATAGTGCTGCCAGCTTCTATGGCCAGCTCCAGATCAGCGGACATGCCCATCGAGAGTGTGTCCAGCGCCAGTGCAGGAAATTGCTGTTGCAGCGCTTGCAAGCAGGCGGCAGTGCGCTGGAAGCTGGCAAGCGTAGCAGCAGCGGGCTGGTCTGCTTTGGGGATCACCATCAGACCGCGCACAGCCAGGCGATCCATTTTTTGCAAAGCATGGATCAATGCTGGTACTTCCGTCAGTGCCAAACCGGATTTGCTCTGTTCATCATCAATATTGATCTGCACGCAGACATTGAGTGGTGGTAACCCGACTAGGCGTTGTTCTTGCAGGCGCTCAGCAATTTTTAGCCGATTCAGGCTGTGACACCAATGAAATTGCTCGGCTACCAGACGCGTCTTGTTGGATTGCAGAGGGCCGATAAAGTGCCAGATCAGGGGAAGGTGTTTGAGTGTGACCAGTTTGTCTTCGGCCTCTTGTGCGTAATTCTCCCCGAAATGCTGTAAGCCGCCTTGCAGGTGTGCTTCGGCGATGGCGTTGGCAGATTGTGTTTTACTGACAGCCATCAACGTGATATCGCTCACATCGCGACGGCTTTTTGTTGCTGCTTGTTGTATACGGTGCTGAACCTTGGCTATATTGACGGGGATAGTTGTCATGGATGCAGGGTCGCAGTAGGCGGCGGTGTCCGAAGCGTAAACATCACTACGGGTCTCTTTTTTTATGGATATTACTGAACTGCTGGCTTTTAGCGCAAAACAGGGCGCGTCGGATCTTCACTTGTCTTCAGGTTTGCCGCCGATGATACGCGTGGACGGTGATGTTCGCCGTATCAACTTGCCTGCGATGGAGCATAAACAGGTTCATGGTCTGATCTACGACATTATGAATGACAAGCAGCGCAAGGACTACGAAGAGTTCTGGGAAACAGATTTCTCGTTCGAAATTCCGGGTGTTGCCCGTTTCCGTGTTAACGCTTTCAACCAGAACCGCGGTGCCGGTGCGGTGTTTCGGACCATCCCGTCAAAAGTATTGACGATGGAAGAACTTGGGATGGGGCAGGTGTTCAAGGATCTGTGCCATATTCCGCGCGGATTGATTCTGGTTACCGGCCCGACAGGTTCCGGTAAATCCACCACGCTGGCAGCGATGATCGATTACATCAATGATAATAAATACGAACACATACTCACCGTAGAAGACCCCATCGAATTTGTACACCAGAGTAAAAAATGTCTGGTGAACCAGCGCGAAGTTCACCGCGATACACTCGGCTTTAACGAAGCGCTGCGTTCAGCGTTGCGGGAAGATCCGGATATCATTCTGGTGGGTGAGATGCGAGATCTGGAAACAATCCGTCTGGCATTGACCGCTGCGGAAACCGGTCACTTGGTGTTCGGAACACTGCACACCACCTCTGCTGCAAAAACCATTGACCGCGTGGTTGACGTTTTCCCGGCAGAAGAAAAATCCATGGTGCGTTCGATGTTGTCGGAATCGCTGCAAGGCGTTATTTCACAAACACTGTTGAAGAAAAATGGTGGTGGTCGTGTGGCAGCACATGAAATCATGCGCGGCACAGCGGCTATCCGTAACCTGATTCGCGAAGACAAGATTGCCCAGATGTACTCCGCCATCCAGACAGGCGGTTCTATCGGCATGCAAACGTTGGATCAATGTTTGACCAATATGGTTTCCAAAGGGTTGATCACACGGGAAGCAGCGCGCGAAAAAGCTAAATCTCCGGAAAACTTCTAAGAATTTATATAACAGATAATCTGAAAACTTCTTACAGGCATTGGAAAAATGGATATCAGTAAACTGCTCGCGTTAATGGTAGAAAAAGGTGCTTCGGATCTTTTTTTGACCGCAGGTATTCCGCCCTCCATCAAACTGAACGGCAAGGTAGTGCCGGTGACCAACACACCACTCACACCGGAATTAACACGGGAAGTGGTGTTCGGTTTGATGAACGAAAAACAGCGTGACGAATTTACGCAAAAGCTTGAGCTGAATTTTGCGGTGTCTGCGCGCGGTATCGGCCGTTTTCGCGCCAATGCGTTCTACCAACGCAATCTGGCCGGTGCGGTATTGCGCCGTATTGAAACCAAGATTCCGGGTGTAGATGATCTGGCCTTGCCGGAAGTCATCAAGGAACTGGCGATGACCAAACGCGGCCTTGTTATTTTTGTGGGTGCAACCGGTACGGGTAAATCTACATCACTGGCTGCCATGATCGGTCACCGCAATCGCAATTCAAAAGGCCACATCATCACAATTGAAGATCCTATTGAATTTATTCACCAGCATGCTGGCTGTATCGTCACCCAGCGCGAAGTGGGTATTGATACCGAGTCATTTGAAGTGGCGTTGAAAAATACTTTGCGGCAGGCGCCGGATGTTATCCTGATCGGTGAGGTGCGTTCGCGGGAAACCATGGATCACGCGATTGCGTTTGCTGAAACCGGCCACTTGTGTCTCTGCACCTTGCACGCCAACAACGCCAACCAGGCGCTGGATCGTATCATTCACTTTTTCCCGGCAGATAGGCACAGCCAGTTATGGATGGATTTATCGCTGAACCTGAAAGCGATTGTGGCGCAGCAATTGGTGCCAACACCGGATGGCAATAGTCGACGTGCGGTTATCGAAGTGCTGCTCAATACGCCCTTGGCTTCGGACATGATTCGTAAGGCCGAAATACATGGCTTGAAAGAATTGATGAAGAAATCCACTGAACTCGGTATGCAGACATTCGACCAGGCATTATTTAATTTGTATGACTCGGGTGAAATCACCTACGACGATGCCTTGTTGCATGCAGACTCTCCAAATGATTTGCGTTTGATGATCAAGCTGGCACAGGAAAACTCTTCTGGCGCGCTCGGTTCAGCCGGTGGATTCAGCATGGAAGAAACCGAAGACGATAAAAGAAACAGTGGCCTGATTCGGCGCCGTTAACCATTCCTCGCTTTATCAGAATCGTCCGGATGCAGGCTCAGGCCTGCATTTGTGTTTCCGGGGCTTGTATTTGGCTTATTAAAGATATATTATTTTTACATCTTTTAAGAAGGTAACCCGAGGAGAAAACGATGAGCACACTGTACGAACGTCTTGGTGGCGAAGCTGCCGTTAATGCTGCTGTTGACATCTTTTACGGTAAGGTGATGGCAGATGAACGCATCAACCACTTTTTTGAAAATCTGGACATGGTGGCGCAAGCCAACAAACAGAAGGCCTTCCTGACCATGGCGTTCGGTGGCCCACATAACTACAGCGGGCGCGATATGCGTGCAGGTCATGCCCATTTAGCCCTGAATGAAACCCATTTTGATGCGGTGGTAGAAAATCTGGCGGCCACCCTGAAGGAGCTGGGTGTGGGTGATGACGATATTGGCGAAGTGGCCAAAATTGCCCTCAGTGTCAAGGATGACGTGCTGAATCGCTAATTCTGGGTTTTGTGTAAGGAACTTTGAAGGTTAGACGTGTCCTAGTAACAGGCTCGGAAATAAGGGCATCGGCATTGCGCGACTTGCAAATGTGCCGGATGCCCCCCATATCCGGGTAAGCGTTTAACAGTGAGGGTTCCCATGAAACGTATAGGTTTATTCCTGATAACCAACCTGGCAGTTATGCTGGTGTTGGGGATTGTGCTCAGCGTCCTGCAATCCTACCTCGGCCTGAGAAATGGCAGCATTGGTAACTTGCTGCTGTTGGCGTGCGTATTCGGCATGGGCGGCTCTTTTATTTCGCTCGTCATATCAAAGTGGATGGCCTTGCGTGCTACCGGTGCGCAGGTTATTGAACAACCACGCAGCCCGGATGAAATCTGGTTGGTGGATACCGTCAAACGTCAGGCGCGTGCTGCAGGTATCGGTATGCCGGATGTGGCGATTTATGATTCGCCAGATATCAACGCGTTTGCCACCGGCATGAGTCGTGATAACGCACTCGTTGCTGTGTCCAGCGGATTATTGCGTGCGATGAGTCGTGATGAAGCCGAAGCAGTCATGGCGCACGAAATTACTCACGTCGCTAATGGCGATATGGTGACACTCACCCTGATCCAGGGTGTCGTAAATACTTTTGTCATTTTTCTGGCGCGTTTGATTGCACAATTCATTGGCGACAGGGATCGTGGTGTATTGGCGTACATGGCGACAGTGTTTGTACTGGAAATGGTGTTTGGTATTGGCGCCAGCATGATTGTTGCGGCGTTTTCACGTTACCGCGAATTTCGTGCAGATGCGGGCGGTGCTTCGCTCGCAGGTCGTGAAAAAATGATTGCTGCGCTGGAGCGTTTGAAGGTCTCACACGAAAGCACATTGCAGGGACAGTTAACGGCTTTTGGTATTAACACCGGCAAGAAAACCATGGGCGAATTGTTCATGAGTCATCCGCCACTGGAAAAACGCATTGAAGCACTGCGTAACAGCGCAAATTTGTAATAGCGTTACAGTTTGTTATGGCGGTTGCTGGCCATGCGCTCGATAATCTGGCGAAAGGATACGGGATGTTGTTTGTCGAGCATGGCAGCCTGAGCTAACAACGATTGTTCCGAGTGTGAGTTTGCGCCGTCACGTTTGACGGCAAAAACCACTTTATTGGTGCAATCCTCCGCGCTAACTACAAATACCGCATCAGAAAATACACGCCGCATACGGCCAATAAAGGTGCTGTGTTGTTTGGCGTTTTCAGACAGATTGACAGCCATCACGCCGTTGTCTGCGAGTGCCTGATAACAATTTTTGTAAAATTCTTCCGTGCAGAGTGTCGGTGCCTGACCGCCTACATCAAAGCCGTCGACAACAATCACATCCACAGTTTTTTTGGTGCCTGCAATATAGTCCGCGCCATCTGCGCAATGCACAATGAATCGCTCGTTATCTTTCGGCACCATAAAGGTGTTGCGCAAGGCAATGACATCGGCATTGATTTCGATAACCTCAATATGAGTATCAGGCAAGGCGTTGTAACAGTATTTTGGCAGTGAACCACCGCCGAGTCCGATCATGGTGATATGGCGTGGTCGTGGCGCGAATAACAGAAAGCCCAACAGAGTGCGTGTGTAACCCAGTTGCAAACGATTGGGTTCATCGAGGCATAACTGGCTCTGGATACTGGCTGGGCTGAATTGCAGAGTCAGTTGTTGGCCGTCACGTTTTACGAACGGTTTGCCGGCAAGAAAATGTTCCCAGATAGAACCGTGCTCAATCATCTGTGCATTGTTGTTGTGGTAGTCGCACTATCGTAACGGTTTGTCGTGTTTTGTTGGAGTGGTCTCTGCAGCGGGGTGTTACACTGTTCCGTACTCAAGCCGGACAAACACCGTGACCACTGCTTTTTCTACATTGCCCCTGCCTCCCGCTCAGCTGACGAATCTTGATGCGCTGGGCTATACCGCCATGACACCGATCCAGGCAGAGAGTTTGCATCACCTGTTAGCAGGCAGTGATGTGATCGCGCAGGCAAAAACAGGCAGTGGCAAAACAGCAGCTTTCGGTATCGCCTTGCTGAATAAACTGAATCAACGTTTATTTGCCACGCAAGCGCTGGTGCTGTGCCCCACGCGTGAACTGGCGGATCAAGTGACAAAGGAATTACGGCGGCTGGCGCGTTTTGAAGACAATATCAAGATAGTGACTTTGTGCGGCGGCATGCCATTGGGGCCGCAGATCGGCGCGTTGGAACACGGTGCGCATGTGGTGGTGGGTACACCGGGTCGCGTGTTAAAACATTTACAAAAAACTTCTCTTGTACTGGATAAGCTGAACACGCTGGTATTGGATGAAGCGGATCGCATGCTGGACATGGGTTTCCATGACAGCATTGTGGAAGTGGTGAATTTTGTGCCGCCGAAACGCCAGACATTATTGTTTTCTGCCACCTATGCAGATGAGATCAGAAAGTTGTCGCGCAGTTTCCAGAAAAATCCTGTCGAAGTGACGGTGGAATCGGTACATGCAGACACGCAGATCGAGCAACATTTTTTTGAAATAGAACGCGGTCAACGTGCGCAGGCAGTGGAGGCTTTGTTGCACCATTATTTGTATCAGGCAGCGGAGCCGGAATCAGCGGTATTGTTTTGCAATACCAAAATGGAATGCGACCAGATTGCCAAGAGTTTGCGTGCACAAGGTTTTCACGCCTTGGCATTGCACGGCGATCTGGAACAGCGTGAACGCGATCAAGTATTGGTGCAATTTTCCAATCGCAGTTGCCCGTTGCTAGTGGCGACCGACGTTGCCGCGCGCGGGCTTGATATCAAGGATCTCGCTGCGGTCATCAATGTTGAACTATCGCATGATCCGGAAGTGCATATCCATCGTATAGGTCGCACCGGTCGAGCCGGGCAAACAGGATTGGCGCTGAGCTTGTGTACCGCGGGTGAAGTGCATCGCGCCAATGCTATTGAAGATTATCAACAACAAAAATTGCAGTGGAGTGCATTGCCGACAACAGCGGCGCCCGCAGTGATGCCCTTGCCTAAAATGGCCACGATCAATATCAGCGGTGGGCGTAAAGACAAATTGCGTCCGGGCGATATTCTTGGTGCGTTAACGGGTGATGCAGGTTTTGTTGGCGCGCAGATCGGCAAGATCGCTATTTTTGATATGCAATCTTTTGTGGCAGTGGATTACGCTATTGCACAGGATGCGGTGAAAAAATTACAGAGCGTAAAAATAAAGGGCCGCGCGTTCAAAGTGCGGCGTCTGGACTGCTAGATCACTGCCTGCTGCCAAACATTGCGGCACTGCCTGAGCAATGCTGCGATGTTTTTTACTCGTCGTCTTCTGCGCTTTCCGCTTTGCCGTTCACTGCCCAGAATGCAATCAGGGCAAAAATAACGGCGCAGAATATGCCGCCTGGCACACCCAATGTTGCAAAAAATAATACCGGTAATACAGCTTTCATGACGATTCACCTTCGCTGTTATAGCGAGATCACATCATCGTGGATTAAATTGGAATGTGCGCTCTAAAATGCAAAAAACACTGTAAATATAGTATTTAACGCAACTGTCATTATTTTGTGCTGCAGCAAATGTGTTCGCGCAAACGCAATTTATCCGCGTGAACCCAGCCACGCACCGCCGCACGTCAGTAGCAATCCTGCCACTAACAGCCATGAAAACGGTTCGCCGAGAATCAACACAGCACCAATGCCGGCAAACGCGGGCACGGTAGCCATGACTGCACCGAGTCGTGTTGGCCCCAGCCGTTCCATCGCCTGCATGAAACACAGCATCGCCACAATCACCACCAACACGCCCTGAAAAAAGGCTTGCAGCAAAATGGCGTGCCAGGATGCGGTGAACAGACCTTTGGGCAGGAACAGCCAGTACACCGGCAGGTAGATGAGTGCAGACAGCAGTGCTACGCCGATGGTGATATCCCAAGGGGTTTTACCCCAGCGTTTGACCAGCACCGTATACAAGCCCCACAGGCAGGAAGAGCCAATCAGCAGCAGGTCGCCCGGCCAGCTCTGGCTCAGGTTGTCGATGCTGTACACGCCGAGGCACAGCACGCCTAGCCCGATGACACCTAACGCTATGACCCGATGTTGGCTGGGGCGCTCGCCGAGTACCAGCCAGGCCATCAATGTCACAAAAAACGGCAGGATGCCCGACAACAGCACTGCGCCGTGTGAGGCGGGCGCGAAGTGGAAGGCCGAGTACACGAACACGGCATAGCCGATACCGCCGGTGGCTGTGAGTGCCAGCATCGGCAGGTTGAACAATGCTACGCGGTGCCAGAACAACCACGCTGGCAGCAGAAAAATGGCAGCGGTGCCGAAGCGCAGTGCGGTGAGATCAAAACCGTTCAGGCCATTGGCTTCCGCCGTGCGCGAGAGCAACACAAATCCGGCCCACAGCAACACGGTGATGAAGCCGAAAATATAGCCGTTGCGGGTGGAGTGGGCGTCTGTGTGAGGCATGGGGAGTCATTCATAAACTGCGGGTGGGCGAATAAGGATTGTTGGGCAAAGGCAAGGGAAAAGCCATTGTGGATAGACGATTTTGTAAAGTGTTACTCTGGCCGGATGAGCCGCTATGCCGTTATCGATTTTGAAACCACCGGTCTTTCTCCCTTGCAGGGTGACAGGGCGCTGGAGATTGCCGCTGTCATTGTCGAGAACGGCGAGGTGCGCGAGAGCTGGCAGAGCCTGATGAATCCCGGTATTCCGTTGCCGGCGTTTATCACGCAACTTACCGGCATTACCCAGACCATGGTGCGGGATGCGCCGTCGCCAAAACAGGTCATGGCGGAAGCGGCCGAGTTTGTGGGTGATGCGACGCTGGTGGCGCACAACGCAAGTTTTGATAAAAAATTCTGGGAGCATGAACTCGCCAGAATCCGTATTCGTCAGCGGCCATCTTTTCTCTGTACGTTGTTAATTGCCCGGCGTCTGTATCCGTGGGCAGATAACCATCGCTTGCAAACGCTGGTGGAGTTGCACAATATCCGCGCGGAAGGCGAGTATCACCGCGCCTTGGCTGATGCGAGCATGACAGCGCAGCTGTTTATCCAGATGAAAAAAGATCTGGCTGCGCTGCATGACAATAAAAAACCGGATGTGGCGTTTATGGAGCAGTATCAGAAATTGAATAAGGCGCAGGTGAAGGGGATGCCTCTACGGGCATGGTAGTATTTTTTGCAGCAATCACAAATCAAGGAAAGGATATGAAGCACGTACATAAAATTCAGGCATTGGCTTTTGCTGTAATCACTCTCTCTGGCATGGCAGGCGTTGCGCAAGCGGCAGATGAAAGCCTGGGTGTCTACACCGGCACGGTCAATATTTCCGGTGAGGAGTTGGGTGAGAATTCGCAGACGCGCTTCAGTGGGGAAGTGAAAATACGCATCCCGCTGACCAGCCGCAATGACACTACAGCCATGGCAGACGTGGGTGATGTGGAAACGCCGAGCGCGACGGTGCTGGTCAAACAATGGAGCACTACATCCAAAGGCAGCTCGCCGGATTCCGATGGGCAAATCACTACGTGGTCTTGTGAAATCGCCGCGCCCACTGAAGTGCCGATGAATGCACAAGGCACACTCAACATCGACTACAGTGCGAAAAAATACTCGATGTTCATCGCGCTGGTAGCGCTGAAATCGGTTCCACTCAAATGCGTGAACTCCCGCTCCGGTGCGTACAAAGATGAAATAGCTACCGGTTTTTTCTTCGGCACCAACGAACCGGATCTTGTGCCGTGGATTGAACTGCCATTTGCAGATGCATCCAGCCTGAAAGCGACTTACCAATTGGTGCCGGTTAACGCCATGAAAGGCCAATATGGTCCTGTCGATATGGCGTGGGATTTAAAGCTGCAACCACAATAAATTTTTAATAAATAAAATTGAAGAATATCGATTCTCACACGGGCAATGTAATGCAAAATTTTTGCAAGCAACATACGCTACAGTTTATGGCCATGGTCCTGGTTTGTCTGATGAGTGATGCGCAAGCAGATGAGCAGAAGCTGGGTGTTTACAACGGCACAGTGAGCATTATGGGTGCGAAATTAGGTGAGTACATACAGACGCGTTTTAGCGCCGAGGTAAAAACACGCCTGCCGATTACTAACCGCAAAAAAACCAGCGCCATGGCTGAACTGGATGACGTGAAAACGCCGAGTTCAACAGCATTGATCAAACAATGGAGTGTCACCGGCAAAAACTCCATGCCAGATTCTGATGGCAAGATCAGCACATGGACGTGTGAAATTGCCGAGCCGACTGAAGTGCCTATGAATGGCACTGGCACGCTTGACCTGAATTACGCGACCAGCAAGTACAAGATGTTTATTGCCTTGGTTGCGTTAAAACCGATACCACTGCGGTGTGTGAATTCCCGCTCCGGTCCTTATCAGGATGAAACATTCGCCAACCTGTTTTTTGGTACCGGTGAACCTGTTTTTTTTCACTCGATTGAACTGCCTTTCCAGAATGCCTCAGACATCAAGGCGACATACCAACTGGTGCCTATCCATGAACTGAAAGGCCAGTATAGTCCTGTTGATATGACGTGGAATTTGCAGCTGCAGCCGGAATAAAAACAATATTGTTACACCAGTCCGTTAATCCAACTTACCACCAGCGCGCTGACGCACATGATGATCAGCGCAATGCTGGTCCAGCCGGCAATCTGTGTTTTGTTTCCTGATGCGGCGTCGCCCATAATCGAACGATCTCGTGCCAGTAATTGCAACGCAATCACATGCAGTGGCAACATCACCGCGTTCACCACCTGGCTGGTGTAGATCAACGGAATCAGCGGCAAGCCAGGCAGTGAAACAACACTCATCGCCGCCACACTCAAACCGACAAACGCAGCATAAAAATACTGGAAGTGATGCGAATCGAGATCCAGCGATGCTGGTGCACCGATGCCTTCTGCAATCGAATACGACGTTGCCAATGGCACAATCGCAGCAGCCAGTAATGATGCGCCTAATAATCCAGCGCCAAACAATGTCGTTGCAAAAGAGCCGGCGAGTGGTTTTAACGCAGCTGCGACATCTGCTGCATCTTCAATATGGATGCCAGCGCGATTCAGTGTGGCAGCACATGCCACGGCGATTGCGATACCGATGATGCCAGTAAGCAAAGATCCGATCACCACATCCATACCTTCCCAACGTAAATCGGCGACGGTAATTTTTTTATCCACTGCGTACGACTGGATGAATGCCAAACCCCACGGTGCGAGTGTGGTGCCGAGTGTGGCGGCGAGTGCAATCCAGCCGGCTTCATTCACTGGCATGTGCGGTACGATGGAGTAATGCCACACGTCAGACCAATCCGGCGCAGCAAGAATGCCATCGATAATGTAAAGCGCGAGCGTGGAGGAAATAAACAACAACACGCGTTCAATGCGGTGGAATGATCCCAGCACAACGACTCCGCAAATCAACAAACCGGAAATTGGCGCGCTGATAAATGAAGGGATGTTGACGAGTGATCCCGCTGCTGAAATACCCGCATACTCCGCGCAGATCGTACCGAAGTTGGCAAACAACAAACCGATCACCGCGATGTAGCCCATGACGTTGCCCCAACGCTCACGGATGATGCCGACAAAACCCTTGCCGCTCGCCGCACCTATGCGCACAGCCATCAGATGGAATTGCACGAGCAAAATGGTGGAGGCGGGAATAATCCACAATAAACGGTAACCGTGATCGGTGCCGAGTACAGAATAGGTGGTGATACCTGCCGGGTCATCGTCGGACAAACCGGCAAGTAAGCCCGGCCCGAGTACAGCAAGAAATGCCGTGATACCGCCAATGCCCGCTGTGCGGAAGCGTGCAAATTGGCGCGCAATACCGCGCTTGTGGTGCGAGACAGCATGCGGTGGCCCGCCGGCATGATGGCGAATATGGCGTATCCAGCCTTTCTTGTGTTTGTGGTGCTCTTTCATGTATCGTCCATAGGAGTTTTATCCATATATAGTCTGTGCCTTTAAACCGCAGGAGAGCAAGGGATTCCAATGTCGCACTACCCAACAGAGCGCCAACTCACCGGCATTGACCACGTGTTGATGACGGCAGACCGTGCACTGCGCACACTAACCGGCAACACACAGCCGGCCTTGCGCCAGTCTCCCGCGCGGCAGGAAGCAGAGTGTTCATTGACGGCGGATGAAAAAAAACTGGCAGCAGGTTTGATGCGTGTGAACCACACCGGCGAAGTGTGCGCGCAAGCGCTGTATCAAGGTCAGGCACTAACTGCGAAATTGCCGACGGTGCGCGCCGACATGGAGCGTGCAGCGGAAGAAGAAGTTGATCACCTCGCGTGGTGCGAAGAACGCGTCAAACAATTGGGCGGACATTTATCTTTACTGAATCCCGTTTGGTACGGCATGTCATTCGGTCTGGGCGCTGCCGCAGGTTTAGTGGGCGATAAAGTGAGCCTGGGTTTTGTATCCGCGATTGAAGATCAGGTGTGTGAACATCTGGAAGAACATTTACAGACACTGCCGATACACGATGACAAAAGTCGCGTGATTGTAGAAAAAATGCTGGAAGACGAAGCGCATCACAGTCACGCAGCGTTGGCCGCTGGCGGCGTGCAATTTCCGCAACCGATCAAACAAGGTATGACACTGGTATCGCGATTGATGACAAGAACCAGCCGCTACATCTAGAAACTCTGTAAATATAAAAAATATAGAAAATCTGTAAATATAAAAAACAATTAAAAAAATAATTATAGAAGTACAGGAATAAAACGAAAAAGGGAAACCTTATGACAGGTGGCAAGGAGTTGGCCAGACTGTTTGACCGGATGGTCAACAGTGGTTATCTGAACGATCAGGAAACCTTGTACAAGGCGCGCATTCTGGCGGGCATTGTCTCGATGTATATCATGCTGATGTTGGTGACATGCGGGTACATCCTGTTTTTTGCTCCACTGTCTGGCGGCAACATCGCAGTATCCATGGCCTTGCTGCTGACGATGACAGGCGGCTACCTGTACGTCCTGTATCTGTTGAAATACAGCAATAATTACGAACGCTGTATCAGTGCCGTCATATTTTTTACCTACGCCGGTACGGTTTTTGGTATTGCAACATCGGGTGGTCCTATTGATTCGCCCGCCACGCCTATCATGGTTATCCCCATCATTCTCGCTTTCTCCCTGAGTACGCGTCATGGCGGTCTGAAGTGGTCGTGCATTGTGGCGACGACACATCTGTTGATGATTGCTATCAACCAGTGGTTATTCCGTTTTCCACAATTGCTGGATACTGCCTACATGACGATGCATCACCTGATGCACTGGGTGGTAACCTATTTTGCTATTATTTTCCTGATGTTGATTTTTGAATCGATTACGCATCGTTTGAAACAGGAGCGCGATGCAGAGCGCGATCGTTATGCGTATCTGGCGGCGCATGATCCTCTCACGGGTCTGGCAAACCGTTCCATGTTTGACAGCCAGCTCACGCGCGCATTGGCCAATTGCGATCGCAACCATAATATCGTCGGATTAATGATGATTGATCTGGATGGATTCAAACCGGTGAATGATCAATACGGTCATGATGCAGGTGATCTGGTTTTGCGAACAATATCCGAGCGTTTACAAATCCTGTTGCGCAAAACCGATACCATTGCCCGCATGGGCGGTGATGAATTTGCGGTGATTCTGGAAAATGTGATAACACCACCCGGTGTGGATATTGTGGCCGGACGTGTGATTGCTGAAATCAACAAGCCGTACGAAGGTTTGCCTGCCAGTGTGAAAATTGGCGCCAGTGTCGGTGTTGCCATGTACCCGGGGCACACGAGCGATGAGGAAAAGTTGCGGGTGTTTGCAGATCGCGCTATGTACGTGGCGAAAAAAGAACACAATTGCTACCGTGTTTTTTCTCCGGAAATGGAATTTATTGCTAATTGATTTCCGGTATCAAAAGCCATGCATCCAGATCAGGCATCCAGATCAGGGATGAGGCGACTTTCGATACGCACCATGGCATCTTTCAACCATAATTTCCGTTTCTTCAAACGCTGCAACAATAGCTGATCGCAATACGCTTTTTCTTGCAGGCAAACAATTTCGTTATCCAGCGTACGGTGTTCTTCGCGCAACCGCTTCAGTGTGATAGTCAGATCTTCTTCCATCGCTAGATTCTCAGACGGGATCGGTGTGAATCAATACATCGGCATTCGGGAAATAACCACAGATTGCCTGTTCAATTTCTTCGGTAATCGCATGGGCTTCCAGCAGTGGCATGTGTTTATCCAGTTCCAGATGCATTTGTACAAACATGATATGACCTGCCTGTCGCGTCCGTAGTTGATGATAACCGCGCACTGCGGGATTTTCGGCAACAATTTCATCCACTACCTGCCAGACTTCCGGCCCCAGCTCTTCATCCAGCAACAGCCGTAATGATTTGGAGCCGATCTGCCATGCGCTGTGCAAAATAAAAACCGCAATGATAATACCGAGGCTCGCGTCAACATGTTTGTAACCCCACTGCGATAGTAGCAGTGCAACAATGATACTGGCATTGGCGAGAATATCACTGAGGTAGTGCACTGAATCGGCTTCGATGGCATTCGAGTGCGTTTTTTTAACGACGTATTTCTGCAAACTCACCAGCGCGATAGTCAGCGCGATGGATATACCCATCACGATGAGGCCTGCATCGGTATGGCTAACGGGATGCGGCTTGAGAATATTGTCGATAGCGTGCAGAAACAAAAATCCGGCAGAGCCGGCAATGAAAGCAGCTTGCGCTAATCCGGCCACGGCTTCCGCCTTGCCGTGGCCAAAACGGTGTTCCTTGTCTGCGGGTGTCATGGCGTAGCGCACGGCGAAGACATTGATGATCGATACCATACTGTCCATCGTCGAATCTACCAACGAAGCGAGCAGGCTGACTGAGCCGCTCATCAACCAGGCCGACAGTTTCAATGCGATCAATGTCACGGCCACGATAACCGCTGCCGCACTGGCCAGTTTCAAAAGACGCTGGTGTTCGGCGCTCATGGTCACGGTGCTGCCGTATTGTTGGCTGGCCTGTGTAGTGTGCTGGTGGGCAAAATGATTATGCATGGCCCTAGCATAAACGTAACTTGCAAAGCTCGCCGAAGAAATTCATGCTCGCATCCCCAAAAATAAATATTACTGACTATGACTGTATCAAGAACTGTGCTCGTCACCGGCGCCTTCGGGAATCTCGGGCAGATGGTGTTGGCAGAACTCAAACAGCACGGCTATCGCGTGCTGGCTATGGATCTCGATAACCCGCGCAACCGGACACTGGCTGGTCAGCTCTCTACTGTGTATGACGAACTGGCCTGGGGTGATTTGCGCAGTGTCGACTTCAAACCGTTATTGCAGGGGTGCGTCGCTGTCATTCATCTGGCGGCGGTACTGCCACCGGTGACCGAGCGGGCACCTGAGCTGGCTTACGATATCAACGTCAAAGCGACCTTGCGTCTGATGGCAGATATAGAGGGGCGGGTGAACAAGCCCTTGTTGGTGTATCCCTCTTCAGTGACGGTGTTTGGTTTGCCGGAACCCTCTGACCGCCTGATGGCAGCGAATGATCCGGTAGCGTCCAGCGATAACTACACGCGCCATAAAGTGGAAATCGAGCAGCAACTGGCGGCTAGCACTATTCCCTGGGCTGTATTGCGGGTAGGGGTGTCAGTGGATTCCCGTACCTTGGGGGCAGATTTGCAGATGATGCGTAAGTTGTTCCAGGTGGCTCCGGACAACCCGCTGGAATACGTGCATCCCTGTGATGTGGCCACTGCGATGGTCAATGCCATCAACAATCCTCGCGCCGTGGGCCGGATTCTATTGATTGGCGGTGGCGGTGACTGCCGCGTGACCCAGCACCGGTTTCTCAGCGCGGCAATCAATGCGCTGGGCATCCAGCTGCCACGCGATATGCTGGGTACCGAGCGTTATTACACCTCGTGGATGGACACGGCACAGACGCAGGATATCCTGCAGTTCCAGAACCACAGCTTTGCCGATTACCAGCGGGATATGCAGCAGCGCTTGCGTTGGGTCAGGCTGTTCACGGCGCCGCTGGCGCCACTGGTGCTGTGGGCGATGCGGCGCCTTCTTAAATAGAAAAGCCATTAAATAGATAGACCAACTTGCGGCTATTTGCAGACAATTGCAGCAAGTTGGCGCAATTGTGCATGGACAGTCCCTCCACCTTGCGGCAAACTGCGCCCATTGTCATCCCGAAGATTTGAGGATCTGCCATGGCTACCCTGCTGGTGTTGCACGGCCCCAACCTGAACCTGCTAGGCACCCGTGAACCGGATGTCTATGGCGCGGATACTCTGGCGAGCATCAATTCACAACTGACGGCACTGGCATTGGCTGCTGGCCATCACCTGCAAGTGTTGCAGAGCAATGCCGAATACGAACTGATCAACCGCATCCATGATGCACGCCGTGAAGGGGTCGATTACATTATTTTCAACCCGGCTGCCTTTACACATACCAGCGTAGCGTTGCGCGATGCGCTGTTGGCCGTGGGCATTCCATTCATCGAAGTGCATCTGTCGAATGTGTACGAGCGTGAAGAGTTTCGCCAGCACTCGTTCTTTTCCGACATTGCTGATGGCTTGATCTGCGGTCTGGGGGCTGTGGGTTATGAGCTGGCATTACAGGCCGCCATCAAGAAACTGGCCGCGAAATAAGTTTCTTTTATAAACATGTTTATCAAAAACACTTTCTGAGGGTGTGCTGACACTATGGATATTCGCAAGATCAAGAAGCTGATTGAACTGTTGGAAGAGTCCAATATTGGTGAACTGGAAATTCGTGAAGGCGAAGAGACGGTGCGCATTTCACGCAATGGTGTGATGCCGATGATGGCAGCGCCGATGGCTTACGCTGCGCACGCACCAGCGCCAGCACCGATTGCTGCGCCTGTTGCTGCAGCAGAAGCGCCAGCACCGGCGGTGGTGTCAGGTCATGCTGTGCGCTCACCGATGGTAGGTACGTTCTACCGCTCACCGTCACCGGATTCGCCTGCATTTGTAGAAGTGGGGCAGAGTGTGAAAGTGGGCGATGTGTTGTGCATTGTTGAAGCCATGAAAATGATGAACCAGATCGAATCGGATAAAGCGGGTGTGGTGAAAGCCATTCTGGTGGATGACGGCGCGCCGGTAGAATTCGATCAACCCATGTTCACCATTGCCTGAACTGGCTGGATTGAGTCAACAATATGCTGAATAAAGTCGTTATTGCAAACCGTGGCGAGATCGCCTTGCGCGTGTTGCGTGCTTGTAAAGAGCTGGGTATCAAGACGGTAGCTGTGCATTCAAAAGTGGATCGCGAATTGATGCACGTTCGTATGGCAGATGAAGCGGTGTGCATCGGCCCGAACAAATCCACAGACAGTTACTTGAATGTGCCGGCGATCATCAGCGCGATGGAAATCACTGACGCGCAAGCGGTGCACCCTGGTTACGGTTTTCTGGCAGAGAACGCGAATTTCGCCGAACAGGTTGCCAAAAGCGGTTTTATTTTTATCGGCCCCAGCGCAGACGTTATCCGTTTGATGGGCGATAAAGTATCTGCCAAGGATGCGATGAAAAAAGCCGGTGTGCCGACAGTGCCGGGTTCCGATGGTGCATTGCCGGATGATCCGGAAGAAATGCTGAAGATCGGCCGCAAGGTGGGTTATCCCGTGATTATCAAAGCCGCTGCAGGCGGTGGTGGCCGCGGCATGCGTGTGGTGAACACAGAGGCGCATCTGGTTAACGCAGTGCAATTGACGCGCACTGAAGCCGGGGCGGCATTCGGTGACAGCACGGTGTATATGGAAAAATTTCTGCAGAATCCGCGCCACGTAGAAATTCAGGTGTTATCGGATGGCAAAGGTAATGCGATCCACCTCGGTGATCGCGACTGTTCCCTGCAGCGCCGTCACCAGAAAGTACTGGAAGAAGCACCGGCTCCGGGTATTCCGCAAAAAGTGCGCGATGAAGTGTCGGCTGCTTGTGTGAAAGCCTGTATCGATATCGGTTACAGCGGCGCGGGTACATTTGAATTTCTGTACGAAAATGAAAACTTCTATTTCATCGAAATGAACACGCGTGTGCAGGTGGAGCACCCAGTCACTGAAATGGTGACCGGTATCGATATCGTGAAAGAGCAGTTGCGTATCGCCAGTGGTTTGCCTTTATCGTTCAAACAGAAAGATGTGGTGATTCGTGGCCATGCATTCGAGTGCCGCATCAATGCCGAAGATCCGAAAACTTTTATTCCGTGTCCTGGGAAAGTGAATCACTGGCACGCGCCTGGCGGCCCCGGTATTCGCGTGGATTCGCATCTGTATAATGGCTACACCATTCCGCCGTTTTATGATTCGCTGATCGCAAAAGTGATCAGTTATGGTGATGATCGCGCTACCGCTTTTGCGCGTATGCGCACAGCGCTGGATGAAACCGTGGTTGACGGTATCCGTTCCAATATTCCCTTGCATCAGGATTTATTGCGCGATGATGCTTTTGCTCGCGGCGGTGTCAATATTCACTATCTTGAGAAAAAACTGGGCATGCAACACTGATAGGCTGCTTGTCCAGTTTTTTAACGCTACACATTTCAGTTTTATATATTTCCGTTTTGAGGTTCTGCTATGCCGTCTCGCCGTGAACTTGCCAATGCTATCCGTGCACTCTCTATGGATGCTGTGCAAAAAGCCAACTCCGGCCACCCCGGTGCGCCGATGGGCATGGCGGATATCGCTGAAGTGTTGTGGAACAGCCATCTGAAGCACAATCCATCTAACCCACAGTGGGCAGACCGCGACCGCTTTGTGCTATCCAACGGTCACGGTTCGATGCTGATTTACAGTCTGTTGCATCTCACCGGTTACGATCTGGCACTCGACGAACTGAAAAATTTCCGCCAGCTGCACAGCAAAACACCAGGGCATCCTGAATACGGTTACGCGCCGGGTGTTGAAACCACCACCGGTCCATTGGGGCAGGGCATCACCAACGCAGTCGGCATGGCGCTGGCGGAAAAAGTGTTGGCTGCGCAATTCAATCGTGATAATCACAACATCGTTGATCACCATACTTACACTTTTCTCGGTGACGGTTGTTTGATGGAGGGCATCTCGCACGAAGCCTGTTCCCTGGCCGGCACTTTGGGTCTGGGAAAACTGATTGCGTTTTACGATGACAACGGTATTTCCATCGACGGTGAAGTGGCCGGCGCGCACGGCGTGCCGGGCTGGTTTACTGACGACACGGCGCAGCGTTTTAATGCGTACCACTGGCAAGTGATCGGTCCGATTGATGGCCATGATTCTGCTGCTATTCAAACAGCCATTGAACAAGCCAAAGCGGAAACTGCAAAACCGACACTGATTATTTGCAAAACCATTATCGGTTTTGGCTCGCCGAACAAGCAGGGCAAGGAAGATTGTCACGGCGCGCCGCTGGGTGCGGATGAGATTGCATTGGCGCGTGAACAACTGAAGTGGCCGCATGCACCGTTTGAAATTCCTGCTGATATTCGCGCGGGTTGGGATGCAAAAACTGCAGGCGTTGCACGCGAAGCCGAATGGAATAAAAACTTTGCTGCGTATGCAGCTGCGCATCCTGAACTGGCAAAAGAATTCCAGCGTCGCATCAATGGTGATTTACCCGCCGATTTTTCTGCACAAGCCAATGCCTACATTGCTGCGTGTCAGGAAAAAGGCGAAACCATTGCCAGCCGCAAAGCCAGCCAGAACACCTTGAATGCTTTTGGTCCATTGTTGCCGGAATTCCTCGGCGGCTCGGCGGATCTTGCCGGTTCCAACCTGACGATGTGGAAAGGTTGCAAAGGTGTGAGTGCGGAAGATGCCAGCGGCAATTATATGTATTACGGCGTGCGCGAATTCGGCATGAGTGCGATGATGAATGGCATCGCACTGCACGGTGGTTTTGTTCCTTACGGTGCAACATTCCTGATGTTCATGGAATACGCACGCAACGCTGTACGCATGGCGGCGTTGATGAAGCAGCGTGTGTTGTTTGTTTATACACACGATTCGATTGGTCTCGGTGAAGACGGCCCTACACACCAACCGGTTGAACAATTGTCCGCATTGCGTGCTACGCCAAATCTGCATACCTGGCGCCCGTGTGACACCGTGGAATCAGCTGTAAGCTGGAAAGCCGCGCTCGAACGCAAACACGGGCCGAGCGCCTTGATTTTTTCACGCCAGAATCTGCCGCATCAATCGCGCAATGCACAACAAGTGGCGGACATCGAAAAAGGCGGTTACATCCTGAAGGATTCAATTGGTGAGCCGGATCTGATCCTGATAGCCACTGGCTCGGAAGTGGGTCTGGCAGTGGAGGCAGCCGCTGAGTTGGGAGATGGTGTGCGCGTGGTATCCATGCCTTGCGCAGAATTGTTTGTTACGCAGGATCAACACTACCGCGAAACTGTATTGCCATCTGGCACGCGCGCACGGGTAGCGATAGAGGCTGCACATCCGGATTACTGGCACAAATTTGTCGGGTTGGATGGTTGTGTGATTGGCGTTGACCGTTTTGGTGAGTCAGCACCAGCCGGTGCCCTGTTCAAGGAATACGGTTTTACGGTGGAGCATGTTGTGACTGCCGCAAAAGGCCTGGTCTGGTAAAACAACGTGACGATACGCCTCGCCATTAATGGTTATGGTCGTATCGGGCGCTGTATTTTGCGGGCGCTGTATGAAAACGGTGCGCGTAATATTTGTCAGGTTGTTGCCATCAATGAACCGGCCGATGCAGAAGCGATCGCCTATTTAACGCGTTACGATTCCACCCATGGACGCTTTCCTGGTTCCGTAGAATTGCAGGGCAATACGCTGATCGTCAATGGTGACAGCATTGCGCTGTCTGCCCATGAATCGCTCGATGCGCTGGACTGGAAGAAACACAACGTTGATATTGTGCTGGAGTGCTCTGGTTCTTTTTCTTGTCGTGCAATGGCGGAAAAGCATCTGACGGCCGGCGCGGTGCGCGTATTGTTTTCCCAGCCGGCAGATAATGATATTGATGCGACGATTGTTTGCGGTGTGAATAACGCTGTTTTGTCGGCGCGGCAAAAAATTGTATCGGCTGCCTCTTGTACTACTAATGCCATCGTGCCCGTAATCAAGGTATTGGATGATTTGTTTGGTGTCGAGAATGGTGTGATCACCACGATTCATTCGGCGATGAATGATCAGCCGGTGCTGGATGCCTACCACCACACCGATCTGCGCAAGACGCGCGCAGCTCTGCATTCCCTGATTCCAATCAATACACAGCTGGCGCGTGGTATCGAGCGTATCCTGCCACACTTGCACGGAAAATTTGAAGCGCAAGCCATGCGCGTGCCGACGCAAAATGTTTCTGCCATGGATTTATCGGTGCTGTTGAAACAACCAATTGATGTGGCGAGTGTGAATCGTGCGCTGTGCAATGCAGCCAACGGCGAATTAAAAAATATTCTGGCGTACACAGAAGAGCCGCTTGCATCTTGTGACTTTAATCACGATGTGCATTCCGGCATTGTCGATGCCAGCCAGACTCGCGTCAGCGGCCAACTGGTCAAAGTGCTGGTGTGGTTTGATAATGAGTGGGCCTACGCCAATCGCATGCTGGATATTGTGCAGAATTGGCATTAAACGCAATTAGTGGCTGCTGTTGTGCAGTTCTTCTTTTGTGCTAGCCCAAGGTGTATAGCTGTTTACATTTTTGATAAGAGTTTTTTCGTATTCTTCAATGTTATCCATGGTGATGATGTGCTTGCCTTTTCCCGTTGATTCCATGATGTAGTCTTGTGCATCTCCGAAAAAATGAACAGTATCGGAGTAGCGCGCCAGATCACCTGTAATCCATAACTCGTTATAGAACGCGTAGACGCGAATATTTTTGCAGGATGCTACTTTGCCCACAATGTGGCGTAATAGGTATACATTGTAGTTAAAACTATTTTTTTCCTGAGTTGCCAGCCATAACATGGATACGGGAGGGAAAAATAAATCAAAACGGGTATTGTCATTGCAGTGATGCAGGAGTGTCGGCAAAAGATTCAAGTCTGCTGCGCTATAGTTTATTGCATTGACCTCATCGGCAGCGGGTATCTCGTTGTGTGCATGGATATACGCAGATTTCATTTCCGCGATTTTCCCGGCAGTGCGAAACGGGATGCAGGTTTTGTCTGTTTTGCAGTCATTATCCCAGTAGTTAATCTTGTCCATGCTTGCAATGTTGGAATACTCGTCATCAGACAGGCTTGAAAATGCGCCTGCCAGCGTGGTCATATTGAAGATATAGTTATAATCATCAAGCCTGCTCTTGTTATATAAATATATCGGAAAATCACCATACATATTATTTTCCGGGTCCGCGTTCTGCAACTGGAAATATTTCAATGGAAATATTTCCCAGAAAACATGCGTAATATTTCCGGTTGCTAGCGCGCGTTCCGCAATGCTTTTTTGTTCCAGAGGGCTTAATGCTGGCGCTGTGAGTTTCAGTGTTTTTTTCCAGGATGTTTTCTGTGCAATATTTTTTGATAAGAAGTTGCCGCTTAATGATGTTCCTATCAATATAGAGTCATAGCCTTCATCGGGGTCTTGTAGATAGGTATTGATAAGGCCTGCATTCTGGCAGATGGCCATCCCGAAAAAACCATGATTTAAGAATCCCGGAAATGGACGATGAAATATCTGGCAGGGATCTACCATAAAAACAAACATGGATGGAAGAAAAACAAATATCCCTATGGCCAGGCATAAAGATTTTATTGCTTTGTTCCGGAATGTGTTTTCCATGATTAAAAATAGAAATATATGAAAGTATGGATGCCGGATGTCATGAAAAGCATATAGAAAAGTCCTATCCCAATGGCTGATCCTGTCAATAAATATGCATATTTTGACGATGATATATATTTGCTTCTGCAGATTTCCAGTGTGTTCGGTGCAAAAAACACGATTAAAATTGCTGAAAGGAGAATCAGGATTTTTCTGGCTGGATAGAATCCTATGTCACTGAACGGATCCCATGTGCCGGGATCCGCCAATCCGCTAATCCACATGGCAAGATCATTTTTGATGTCAAAGCCATTTAACCCCAACATGCTTTTTAACACATTGCTTGCTGTCACCATGTTGTCCGCACGAAATATTACTAATGCCATATTTACAAATAAAAATGTCACCGTCCATCCAAGCCAATTTGGTGTGTTGAATTTTAATCGATGCCAGGTGTGGCTGACGACAAGGCCGGCGCCATGCATGACGCCAAACAAGACATAGTGCCAGCTGGCACCATGCCAGAGACCGGCTACACACATCGCAAAGAAAGTTGCGATCATGGATTTCTGGAAATTGATTGATCCAGCGGTATAGCGCACCAATGGTGTATAGATGTATGACGTGATAAATCTGGTCAGGGTAATGTGCCAGCGTTTCCAGTAATCCTGTAGATTGATTGCTTTGAACGGCGAATTGAAATTCTCTGGCAGGTGAATATTAAAGAGCAGTGCTGCACCAATAGCCATATCCGTATAGCCAGAGAAATCAAAATAAATTTGCATGGAGTAGCTCAGGCTGGTTATCCAGGCATCATGAAACGCAAGAGACGATGCGCTATTAAATCCCGCATCGCTGGCAGATGAGAGTGAGCTTGCCAGCAGTACTTTTTTTAATAGCCCTATCCCGATAATAAATAACCCGATGTAGATATTTTCCCAGTCAATAATAGAAGAGTTTTTATCGGCGAACTGCGGCATCATCTCTTTGTGATGCAGAATAGGCCCAGCTAGCAGATGCGGGAAAAATGTTACAAACAGGCCGTAATCGATGATGGATTTTTCAACTACAACGCCTTCATAGACATCGACCAGATAAGCAATTTGCTGAATGGTAAAAAAGCTGATGCCTAGTGGTAATGCAATGTTTAGCAGTGGCGAAGGGGTGTCACGCAGCAAATTAATGTTGCTGATAAAAAAATCGGCATATTTGTAGTAACCCAGTAATGCCAGATTGCCGACGATGGCAATAGTCAGCAAAAGGCGCGCCCTGTTGCCACGTTGTTCTCGCCAGTGTGCTATGCCGCCACCCAATAGATAATTGAACAGCATCGAGCCGCAGATCAACCACAGGTATGACAGGCTCCACCAGCCGTAAAAAAACAGGGAGGCAGTCACCAGCCACAATTTTCCAGCCAGAACGCCAATGCGGCGATTGAGTACAAAATAGATGCTGACGGTCAGGGGCAGGAAAAGTAGCAGATACTCGAACGAGTTAAAGAGCATCGCGCCAGGGCTGGGCAGGAAGTCTGGCAGGTGGTCTGGTAATGCAGGGGGCATAGTGGCGTGTGGTTAGCGGTTTGTCGGGCGACTTTATCACAACGGTGAATGATGGCCGAATACTGCCTTGAAGCCTGCCTTTCCATCCCCATATACCACGCCTGTGGTGTGTTTCGCTGCGTAAATCCAAAGATGAGGAGGCTTCGTGTCTGACCCTGTTTCCAGTACTGACCTTGAAAATACTGACCCTGACAATTCAGCCCCTGAGCCGGCCGGTGCAGCGCAGGAGCAGGCAGGTACGGAGCAAGCACAGCTTGATGCGCTGCAGGTCGAGGTAGTCGCCGCGCGTGAACAGGTGCTGCGTGTCAGTGCTGAAATGCAGAATGTCAGGCGGCGGGCCGAGCAGGATGTAGAAAAGGCGCACAAGTTTGCCCTGGAGCGCTTTGCCGGCGAGTTATTGCCGGTGGTGGACAATCTGGAGCGTGCACTGGCGGCTATCCCTGAGGGGGAAGCGGCCAACCGTGAAGGCGTGGAATTGACCCTCAAGTCATTGCTGGCCGCGTTGGAGAAACATGGTGTCAACCTGATCAACCCGCAGGGTGAGATATTCAACCCGGAATGGCACCAGGCTATCGCCATGCTGGATGCCCCGCAGGCCGCGCCCAATTCGGTGGTGGATGTAATGCAGAAGGGGTACAGCATCAATGGCCGCCTGCTGCGTCCCGCGATGGTGGCGGTTGCAAAGGCGACGCCTTGAATTTTTTTTTATCAGACCAATATACCTACCAAGCCAGTGTTAACACCTGGGTAATTGAAAGTCGCCTCGCGGCGCATGTGGAGAAATATCATGGGTAAAATTATCGGTATCGACCTCGGCACCACCAATTCTTGTGTGGCGATTCTTGAAGGCGACAAAGTGAAAGTGATCGAGAATGCGGAAGGTGATCGCACCACGCCATCGATTGTTGCGTTTACCGACGACGGCGAAGTGCTGGTCGGCCAGAGCGCAAAACGGCAGGCCGTCACCAATCCCACCAATACATTGTTTGCGGTGAAGCGTCTGATCGGTCGTCGTTTCAAAGATGATGTCGTGCAAAAAGATATCAGCATGGTGCCGTACAAGATTGTGGCTGCTGATAACGGCGATGCATGGGTGGATGTAAAGGGTGACAAGAAAGCGCCACCACAAATTTCTGCCGAAGTATTGAAGAAAATGAAAAAAACAGCCGAAGATTATCTTGGCGAAGCAGTGACAGAAGCGGTTATCACCGTGCCGGCCTACTTCAATGATTCGCAGCGCCAGGCTACGAAAGACGCTGGCCGTATTGCGGGCCTGGAAGTAAAACGTATTATCAATGAGCCAACCGCTGCTGCGATTGCTTTTGGTATGGACAAACAGGAAGGTGATCGCAAAATTGCTGTGTACGATCTGGGTGGCGGCACGTTCGACATCTCCATTATCGAAATTGCAGAAGTGGATGGTGAGCACCAGTTTGAAGTGTTATCGACTAATGGTGATACGTTCCTCGGCGGTGAAGATTTCGACTTGGCATTGATTGATTATCTTGCAGAGGAATTCAAGAAAAGCAATAGCGTGAACCTGAAAGGTGATCCGCTGGCGATGCAGCGCCTGAAAGAAGCCGCTGAAAAAGCGAAGATTGAATTGTCTTCTTCACAACAGACAGAAGTAAATTTGCCTTACATCACGGCGGATGCCACTGGCCCGAAACATCTGGTGGTGAAATTGTCACGCGCCAAACTGGAGGCTTTGGTAGAAGGTCTGGTTGATCGCTCTATGGCACCAGTGAAAATTGCTCTGGCTGATGCCGGTTTGAAAGTGTCTGACATTGAAGATGTGATTCTCGTCGGCGGCCAGACACGCATGCCACTGGTGCAGGAAAAAGTGAAAGCCTTTTTCGGCAAAGAACCACGCAAGGATGTAAACCCTGATGAAGCGGTGGCGATTGGCGCTGCATATCAAGGTGCAATTCTGTCTGGCGATGTGAAAGACGTGTTGCTGCT
Organism: Pseudomonadales bacterium; assembly: GCA_035456205.1. Classification (GTDB taxonomy): domain Bacteria; phylum Pseudomonadota; class Gammaproteobacteria; order Pseudomonadales; family UBA7239; genus UBA7239. The sequence continues at coordinate 9,339 of DATIDQ010000027.1, read as the reverse complement.
GGATGTCACGCCGTTGACATTGGGTATCGAAACGATGGGTGGTGTTGCCACGCCATTGATCGAGAAAAACACCACGATCCCGACGCGTAAATCCAATGTCTTTTCAACAGCTGACGACAATCAGGCAGCAGTGACTATCCATGTTGTGCAGGGTGAGCGCAAACAGGCATCGCAAAACAAATCGCTCGGTCGTTTTGATCTCAGCGATATCCCGCCTGCACCTCGTGGTATGCCGCAAATCGAGGTGACGTTCGATATTGATGCTAACGGCATCCTGAATGTCAGCGCGAAAGATAAAGCAACGGGTAAGCAGCAATCCATTGTGATCAAAGCGTCTTCCGGTTTGAGTGATGCCGAGATCCAGCAGATGGTGCGTGACGCGGAAGCGAATGCTGAAGCGGATAAAAAGTTTGAAGAAATTGTCACTGCGCGCAATATGGCAGAAGGCCTTGCGCATGCTACGCGCAAAACTTTGGCAGAAGCCGGTGACAAAGCATCAGACGAAGAAAAATCGGCTATCGAAGCAGCTCTGAAGGAAGTGGATGAGGCGGTAAAAACGGAAGACAAGGAGCGCATTGAATCTGCCGCGCAAAAATTGTCAGAAGTATCCGGCAGTCTTGCCCAGAAAATGTATGCCGATGCGGCAGCGCAGTCTGGTGATGCTGGAGAGCAGGCAAGAGGCGGTGACGATGTGGTTGATGCAGAGTTTGAAGAAGTCAAAGATAAATAATTTCTTGATATGAGAAAGAAAACACAGAGCGCGGTTTTTCCGCGCTTTTGTGTTTATACAATTTATTTTTAAAATAAAGATGGTTGAAAAGAGATAGCGAAATGGCCAAGCGGGATTATTACGAAGTACTCGGTGTCAAGCGTGACGCAGACGAAGCGGAAATCAAGAAATCGTATCGTCGCATTGCCATGAAATTCCATCCTGACCGCAATTCGGATGACAAGGATGCCGAAGAAAAATTCAAGGAAGCGTCAGAAGCCTATGAGATATTGAGCGACGAACAAAAACGCGCCGCTTACGATCGTATGGGTCACGCAGCCTTTGAACAGGGTGGCATGGGTGGTGGCGGTGCCGGTGCTGGCTTTGGTGATATTTTTGGTGATGTGTTTGGCGATATTTTTGGCGGTGGCGGACGTTCGCGTTCACGCAGCGGACCACAGCGTGGATCAGATTTACGTTACAACCTGGACGTGGATCTTGAAGAAGCAGTACACGGCACCACCACTAAAATCCGGATTCCTACACTGGTTGCTTGTAAACCTTGCGAAGGTACGGGCGCCAAACCCGGCTCCAAACCTGTTACGTGCAATACCTGCGGTGGTGTCGGGCAGGTGCGCATGCAACAGGGGTTCTTTGCCGTACAACAAGCTTGCCCCACGTGCCGTGGGCGCGGCACGATTATCAGCGACCCGTGTACCAGTTGCCGTGGCAATGGACGTACGGAAGAAGAAAAAACGTTATCAGTAAAAATTCCGCCGGGTGTGGATAATGGTGACCGTATTCGTCTGGCAGGCGAGGGGGAAGCGGGTACAGCGGGTGGCCCGAGTGGCGATCTGTATGTGCAGATCAACGTGCGGCCCCACAAGATTTTTGAGCGCGAAGGCAAGAATCTTTACTGCGAAGTGCCAATCAGCTTTGTGGATGCCGCCTTGGGTGGCGAGATCGGGGTTCCTACGCTGGATGGCAAAGTGATGCTGAAAGTGCCGGAAGAAACCCAGACCGGAAAGCTGTTTCGTTTGCGCGGGAAGGGGGTAGTGCCTGTACGGGGAGGGGCTGCGGGTGACCTTATCTGCAAGGTGGCAGTAGAAACCCCTGTTAAATTGAACAAGCAACAAAAAGATATCCTGCGGCAGTTTCAGGCGAGTACCGAGGGCTCCAATAACTCCCCCAGAAAATCTTCATGGTTTGATAGCATGAAATCATTCTTTGAAGACCGATAAGGTTATAATTGTGCCGTTACCGTCCGTCTTGGGAGATACTTGTGAAATTATTTGCTAAAACTCTATCTGTTCTGGTGGCCAGCGCTGCAATAGCTGGTATTTTTTCTGCGCAGGCGGAGGACAACGCAGCGGCCAATACCGCCCCGGTCGGTCAGACATGCTTGCAGGGGCAGCCTTGTGCTTCTGCTGCAGCGGCTAGTTCTGGCGGTGCTGCCAAGACAGGCGAGCAGGTGTTCAACACAACTTGTACCAGCTGCCACTCCACGGGCGCTGCCGGCGCTCCCAAAGTTGGCGATGCTGCGGCTTGGGGTCCACGCTTTGCTGCTAAAGGCAAGGAAGGTCTCTATAAAAGTGCTGAAAACGGGTTTAATGGTATGCCAGCTAAAGGTCTGTGTTTTGCCTGTTCGGATGACGAACTGAAAGGTGCCGTTGACTATATGTTGAGCAAGATTGGTAAATAAAATTACTGCACGCTATTAGAAGACGCCCCGGAAACGGGGCGTTTTTGTTTGTGGACGTTGTAAGAGGCTACAATCGCTCTGTAGCATCCAGGGGGTTTTCATGAACAACACAGCCAAAGCCAGGCCGCCGGAGCGTTTGCTTGACCTGCGCAACACCCTGGATGAACTGGTGGCCGACGGCCTGCTGGATAAACGCGACGCTAACTTTCTCGCAGGTTCGCCGCGCTCACGTGAAAACGCCCTGCTGCATCCGCTGGCTTTTATTGCCAAAAGCAATCTGCAGGACCAGCTTCGTCCTGGCAAGTTGCTGGATGAAGAGCGACTGACAAACTGGATGGCCGAGAAATCCGGGCAGCCGTATTACAACATTGATCCACTCAAGATTGATGTGAGTAAAACAACTGCAGTGATGTCGTTTGCATTTGCCAAACGGCATCAGATTCTGTGTGTGCAGGCTGGCAAGGATGAAATTCTTGTTGCCAGCACACAGCCGTGGATTTATTCCTGGGAAACGGATTTGAAGCATACCGCGAAACGTGAGATTCGCCGGGTCGTTGTCAAACCTAGCGATCTGGCACGCTTTACAGTGGAATTCTATTCGCTGGCGAAATCTGTGTCTGATGCGAGTGATATGGATTATGGCAACAATATCGGGATTGGTAATTTCGAGCAATTGCTGAAGTTATCAGAACTGAAAGATCCGGAAGCTAATGATCAGCATATCGTCAATATAGTCGACTGGATGTTGCAATATGCTTTTGCGCAACGGGCGAGTGATATCCACATTGAACCTCGTCGGGAAGTAGGAAACGTACGCTTCAGAATTGATGGTGTTTTGCATCAGGTATATGAATTGCCTGCGCGCGTCATGATTGCGGTGACAAGTCGCCTGAAAATACTTGGTCGCATGAATATTGCGGAAAAACGCAAACCACAGGATGGCCGCATCAAGACACAAAAACCGGATGGCAGTGAAGTAGAGCTGCGGATGTCGACATTGCCAACTGCATTTGGCGAAAAACTGGTGATGCGTATTTTCGATCCTGAAATTCTGGTTAAAACATTTCCGGAACTTGGATTGATCGGTGATGATTTAAAACGCTGGACGAGTTTGATCAATCAACCCAACGGTATTTTATTGGTCACGGGTCCCACGGGTTCAGGTAAAACCACTACGTTGTATTCGTCGTTAAAACAGATTGCTACACCGGATGTCAATGTATCAACTATTGAAGATCCGATCGAAATGGTAGAAGAAGCTTTTAACCAGATGCAGGTGAATCGCAGTATTGATCTTGATTTTGCCACAGGAGTGCGCACGCTGATGCGGCAAGATCCGGACATTATCATGATCGGTGAGATCCGCGATCAGGAAACTGCAGATATGGCGGTGCAGGCTGCGATGACAGGACATCTGGTGTTGTCGACGCTGCATACCAATGATGCGCCCAGCACCATTTCGCGTTTGCTGGATCTCGGTGTGCCTGCGTATTTATTGCGTTCCTCCTTGTTGGGGGTGATGGCGCAGCGACTGGTGCGTAGATTGTGTGTGCATTGCAAAGAAGAAACTACAATTACTGAAGATGCGTGGAAGTCGCTGACAACTCCCTGGAAAGTGGCGACACCGGCGCGCGGATACAAACCGGTGGGTTGTCTGGAATGTCGTAACACGGGATACAGGGGGCGTGAAGGCATCTATGAAATCCTGCAATTTACCGACAGCGTAAAAGAATTGATCAGCGACAAAACAGATCTGGTGCAAGTGCGTCAACTGGCTATGCGTGACGGCATGAGGACATTGCGACTTTCAGGCGCCCAGAAAGTGGCAGCCGGTCTCACGACTATTGAAGAAGTGATGCGTGTTGCACCTGCACTGGACAGATTTACTTGATGGAATACCCTGTACTGTTACTGCCGGAAGAAGAGCAAGGCGAATTCTTGCGCTTGCAACAAACATTTATAGACAAACTGGATGCTGAAAATCGTGTCTGGTTTTCAGAAAAACAGCAGGATTCTGTTTTTATATCCGAGCTGGCGCGCGTGTGGATCGGAAGCCAGTTTGTCTTTGACTGGTGTTGTCGACAACCGCAATGGTTGCGAGAGCTGTTTGAAGAATCATCTACTGGTGTTTTGCTGGTTGACAGGCAGCCGTTAGAAAAAGTACTTGCATTAGAACTTGGTGTTTTGTTATCGACAGTTGATAGCGAAGAAGCGTTGATGCGTGTGCTACGACTATTTCGCCAGCAGCAAATGATCCGGATTATCTGGCGCGATATTACGCGTCGTGCAGTGACACTGGAAACTACAGCAGCTTTATCCGCGTTAGCTGATATCAGCGTGCGCAGTGCAGTTGATTTTCTTTACCCTCGTCTTTGCAGCGAGCTTGGGGAGCCCTGTAGTGAATCTGGCCAGCCGCAATCTTTTCTTGTGCTTGGCATGGGAAAACTCGGTGCATTTGAGCTTAATTTGTCTTCGGATATTGATCTGATTTTTGCCTATGATGAAAGCGGCGAGACCAATGGCCGAAGGCCCGTGATGAATCGGGATTTTTTCACCAGATTGGGCCAGAAATTAATTGCTGTTATTGATAAACCTACAGTGGATGGTTTTGTTTTTCGTGTAGATATGCGTCTGCGTCCATACGGTGACAGTGGTGCATTGGCGTTAAATTATGATGCCATGGAACAATACTATCAGCAGCAGGGCCGCGACTGGGAGCGGTATGCCATGATCAAGGTGCGTCTGATTGTTGGCAACGAAAAACAGGCCGCGCCTTTGATGGACATGTTGCGTCGGTTTACATTCAGGCGTTATCTGGATTTTGCTGCCATTGCAGCATTGCGTGACCTGAAGTGCCAGATCGAACGCGAAATGGCCAAGCGTGGGATGAACGACAACGTCAAGCTCGGCCAGGGTGGTATTCGCGAAATTGAATTTATTGTGCAATCGTTCCAGCTGGTTCACGGTGGGCGTGATCGGGATTTACAGCCAGCACCTGTGATTCCTATGTTGTCGCAGCTTGAAAGCAAAGGGTTCATGGCAGCGGACGATGTTGCATGTCTGAAAAATGCCTACTACTTCTTGCGTGATACAGAGCATCTTTTACAGGCATGGCGAGACGAGCAAACACAGATGTTGCCGCGCGACGATAAACAGAAATGGCGACTGGCCTGGTTATTGGGATTTTCTTGTTGGGATAATTTTTATAAAGCGTTACAAGAACATCGCAGTAACGTGCAACGTATTTTTACTGCAGTGATTGCGCCACTGCCAGAAGAAAAAAATACAGAGCAGGAAAACCAGTGGCAGTATTTATGGGAAAGTGCAGGGGATGGTGAAGTTACGTCCATAGAGTTGCAAAATCTGGGTTTCCAGAATGCTGCACTGTTGCAGCCGTTACTGACAGCGTGGCATGGTGATAAATCCTTGATGGTTTTGCCAACAGAGGGCCGTGAACGCCTGAATCGTTTTATGCCGTTGTTGTTGAAAGAGTTGTCAAATTCGCCTCAACCGGATGTGGTATTTGCAAGATTATTGCCGTTATTGCGCGCGGTGTTGCGTCGCTCGGCGTATCTTGTGTTGTTGATTGAAAGTGCGCATGCGTTCAAGCAGCTTGTGCTGTTAGTTGCTGCCAGCAGCTGGATTGCCGAACAATTAGCAGCTGCACCAGTATTGCTGGATGAATTGATTGATCCACGCAACCTGTATCGCGATATCGCTCCTTCGCGTGAAGAACTGCGAAATTTATTGCTGGCGCAGATGTCACATATTCCGGAAGATGATCTGGAAGCACAGATGGAAGCATTGCGTCATTTCAAGCGCTCGCATAGTTTGCGGGCGGCAGCTTGCGAAGTGACAGGGCGTTTATCTCTGATGAAAGTCAGTGATTATCTGACGTTTCTTGCTGAAGTCATTCTGGCCTATGTATTGCAGATGGTATGGAAACCACTGACACAAAAACATGGTGTGCCACAGCATGAAGACGGCAGTGCTTGTGACCCGGGATTTGTCATTGTCGGTTACGGAAAGCTTGGGGGGTTGGAGCTTGGTCATGGCTCTGATCTGGATCTGGTATTTATTCATGATGCTGTTAGTGGTGAAACAGTAGCGGACAGCGCAATGGGTCAGGTGACTATCGAGAATAGTGTTTTTTTTGCGCGTCTTGGTCAGAAAATTATCCACATTCTTAATGCTCGCACGGTGAATGGCATCCTGTATGAAGTGGATATGCGTCTGCGCCCGTCAGGTAATTCCGGTTTGCTGGTGGCAAGTCTGAAAAGCTTCGAGCGTTATCAGGAAAATGATGCCTGGACATGGGAGCATCAGGCGCTTGTACGTACACGTGTCGTAGCGGGGTGCCCGAGCCTGGCAGAAAAATTTGCAGCTGTGCGCGCACGTGTACTGGGTCGCCAAAGGGATACTGCACAGTTAGCGCGTGAAGTGGTGGATATGCGCAACAAGATGCGTGAGCAACTCGACAGTAAGGATCCTGCTGTATTCGATCTGAAGCAGGGGGTCGGCGGTATCGTCGATCTGGAATTTCTGGTTCAATATGCGGTCTTGGCGTGGGGTCATGCGTACCCTGACTTACTGATATGGACTGACAATATCCGTATCCTCGAACAGCTGGCAGCTAGCAATGCCCTGTCTCTCAGACAAGCAGAGGATTTAATGGAAGCGTACCGCGTGCTGCGCGGCCGCGGCCATCGTTGTGTTTTACTCGGATTGCCCGCGCGTTTGCCTGCTAGTGAATTGATTGCTGAGCGCGCTTTGATCCAGCAAGTCTGGCAACAGGTATTCAGTTCACTGCAGACATGATTTTTTAAACTGTTTTTTGAATTTTTTTGTGAATTACGGAGATATATTATGAGTATGGCGGATCGCGATGGTCTGATCTGGTTTGATGGCAAGATGGTTCCGTGGCGTGATGCCAAGGTTCACGTTCTTACGCACACACTGCATTATGGCATGGGTGTTTTTGAAGGCGTGCGCGCTTACGAAACCGAATCGAAAGGTACAGCTATTTTCCGGTTGCAGGAACATACCAATCGTCTTTTTGATTCCGCAAAAATCATGAATATGGTGATCCCGTTTTCTAAAGAAGAAATTAACGAGGCACAACGTGCTGCAGTGCGTGAAAATCATCTTCCTTCGGCCTATCTTCGTCCGATGGTGTTTTATGGATCGGAAGCTATGGGTTTACGTGCAAAAGGTTTGACGGTGCATGTGATTGTTGCTGCCTGGTCATGGGGCGCATACATGGGCGACGAAGCGCTGCAGAGCGGTATCAAGGTTCGCACCAGTTCATATACACGCCATCACGTTAATATTTCAATGACGCGCGCAAAAGCCAATGGTCACTACATCAATTCCATGTTGGCGCTGAATGAAGCGCTATCTGGTGGCGCGGAAGAAGCCTTGTTGCTGGATCCGGAGGGATATGTTGCTGAAGGTTCCGGAGAAAATATTTTTCTGGTGAAAGATGGTGTGCTGTATACGCCGGAGCTGACCGCGTGCCTGAACGGTATCACGCGCAATACTATTTTCCACCTTGCAAAAGAAATCGGCTGTGAAGTGGTAGAGAAACGCATTACTCGCGATGAGGTCTATATTGCCGATGAAGCATTTTTTACAGGCACTGCTGCAGAGGTAACGCCGATTCGCGAGCTGGATGGTCGCGCTATTGGCGCAGGAAAGCGTGGCCCTATCACTGAGAAATTGCAGAGTCTGTATTTTGATCAGGTCAAGGGTCGTCGCTCGCAGTTTTCAGAGTGGCTGACGCCGGTGGCGTAACCGAGCCTGCGACTCCACACAATGCCTTCTGCAAATGCCATTCTTGTTATCGGTCCCGCATGGGTCGGTGACATGGTGATGGCACAAGTATTGTTTCGTGTGTTGAAACAGCAACAACCGGATATTGCCATTGATGTATTGGCGCCGGCATGGAGTGCGCCGTTGCTGGCGCGAATGCCGGAAGTGCGCGCCAGTTTTGATTTGCCCTTGCAGCATGGTGAATTCGGGTTTGGTGCGCGCAAAAATATTGGCTCCTCGCTGCGTGGAAAATATCAGCAGGCCATCTTGCTGCCCAACTCATGGAAGTCTGCATTGGTACCATTTTTTGCAGCCATACCGCAGCGCACGGGTTGGTGCGGTGAAATGCGTTACGGCTTGTTGAATGATATTCGCCAGTTGGATAAGGAAAAATATCCGCTGATGATCGAGCGGTTCGCCGCACTGGCCTTTCCGGAAAGTACAGCGCTGCCGGAAAAATTGCCACATCCGGCACTGCTTATCAACGATGATGAACGAAAGGCAGCTTTACAAAAATATCAACTCGGTATTGATCGTCCGGTATTGGCATTGTGTCCAGGCGCCGAGTTTGGTCCTTCCAAGCGCTGGCCGGAAAGACATTATGCTGTAGTGGCGGCAGAACGCATTGCTGCCGGAGAGCAGGTGTGGATTTTTGGGTCGGACAAAGACGCGCCGGTGGCTGAGGCAATCAGGAATGCTTTGCCGGAATCACAGCGCGCGCACTGCCATCATCTTGCCGGTAAAACAAAACTGGCTGAGGCGATTGATTTGCTTTCCTGTGCAAATGCTGTGGTGAGTAATGATTCCGGTTTGATGCATATTGCTGCCGCATTAAATCGACCACTGGTTGCCGTATACGGTTCGTCATCGCCGCAATTTACTCCGCCGCTTTCCGATACAGTAGAAATTGTCCGCTTGGGGCTGGACTGCAGCCCATGTTTCAAACGCGAATGTCCGTTAGGCCATCTGAATTGCCTGAATACATTGCCGCCTTCACGTGTGTTAGTGGCGTTATCAAATTTGCCGCAAGCAGTGGGGATTGGTGCTTGAAGCGGGTATTGGTCGTCAAGACATCCTCCATGGGGGATGTTATTCATACTTTGCCTGCTGTCAGTGA
>DATIDQ010000026.1:0-7580 GCA_035456205.1 Pseudomonadales bacterium | reverse complement strand
TATATAAGAACTTCGCCATTGCCAAGGCATATATTTATTTTTGAATCATTGCGTTTACATTGGTTGATTTTTTTATTGATGGCGCCTGTTCTGTTGTATGTATATGGGCGTTTGCCATTGTTATCACTACCATTAAATATATTGGCGGTACCGTGGGTGAGTTTTTTGACGCTGCCCTTGGGGTTTGCCGCTTTAATTATTTATCCTGTTTCACAGACTTTGGCAGGTTGGTTATTGCAATTATCAGGTTGGACGCTGGATGTTTACTGGCAGGTTATGCAGTGGGGCATTGATGTCGGCAAGGATTGGCAATTATTTATGGGAGGCGTGAATTTCGTCGAGTTGTTGCTGGTTGTTATTGGTCTGTGTCTTGTTTTTCTTGTGCCAAAAGATTTGCCATTACGCTATTGCGGGATTTTTTTGTGCTTACCACTGTTGTTGCCGAATCATATTAAGTTGCAGCCATCAGAAGTTGAAGTCACCGTGCTGGATGTCGGGCAAGGATTGGCGACTATCGTACGAACTGCACGGCATACGCTCGTATATGACACGGGTGATCGTCGCTCTGATCGATTTGATGCGGGCCGGGATATTGTTACGGCGGCGTTGCGAAATTTTCGTACTGATAGTCTGGATATGTTGGTTATAAGCCATGCAGACAGCGATCATGCCGGTGGTAGAAAAGGCCTTTTACAGGAGTTTTCTGCCAGCCAATTATGGTCTGGTACGCCGGAGCAATTATCTGACGCAGAATCCTATTTGCCATGCCGGGCAGGTATGCAGTGGCGCTGGGATGGTGTGATATTCAAAGTGTTGTGGCCTGATTCTACAGGCTCCACTAGCGATAATAATCGGGGTTGTGTTGTGCTGATAGATAATGGCGTCAGGCGCATCTTGTTGACTGCCGATATAGAGCGTGAAGCGGAACAAAAATTATTGGGCAGCGGGCAGGATATCCATGCGGATGTCATGCTGGCCCCGCATCATGGTAGTAAAACCTCTTCCTCACCGGCGTTTCTGACTGCGGTGAATGCACAGACAGTGATTGTCAGTTCCGGTTTCCGCAACCGTTTCAAACATCCTGCAACAGCAATTGTTAGCCGTTACCATGAGAAAGGAATGCAGATGTTGAATACTGCAGAAACAGGAGCCGTGAACCTGCGGGTTTCCGCAGCCGGCATTGTTATCAAGCCTGCACTCTGTGAACAGCGTTTTTTCTGGCGAATAGAGCGATACAATAAGCACTGCCAGTCATAACGTTGACATAGATCTGCATGATTTCACTAAAGAACATTATCTTGTTGCGTGGCGTGCAGCGGTTACTGGACAACGCTTCTCTCACCATCAATCCGGGTCGTCATGTCGGCGTCATTGGACGCAATGGCAGTGGTAAATCCAGCCTTTTTCAGTTGCTACTAGGCCATGTGCAGCTGGATGGTGGTGATCTGTCGATACCATCCAGTTGGCGCGTTGCTCATATGGCGCAAGAAGTTTCGTCCAGTGATAGAACCGCTCTGGAATATGTACTGGATGGTGATACAGAATTAAGGCGCGTGCAGCGTGAAATTGCACTGGCGGATGCGCAACACGATAACAACCGTTTAGCGCAAATGTACGCCGAACTGGAAACGCTGCATGGCTACGATGCTGAATATCGCGCAGAACAGTTATTACATGGATTGGGTTTTGTACAGTCTCAATGCCATCTACCGGTAAACAGTTTTTCCGGTGGTTGGCGTATCCGGCTTAATCTGGCACAAGCCCTGATCGCGCGTTCGGAATTGTTGCTGCTTGATGAACCCACCAATCACCTGGATCTCGATGCGACGTTGTGGTTGGAGCAATGGCTGAAATCGTATTCTGGTACTTTGCTGATTATTTCACATGACAGGGATTTCCTTGACAATGTTGTTGATGAAATTGTGCATATTGAAAATGCACAGCTGAACAGTTATCGCGGAAATTATTCGGCGTTTGAACGTTTGCGGGCGTTGAGGCTTTCCGAGCAGCAAGCGGATTATGAAAAGCAACAGCGTCGCATTGCCGAGATTGAGGATTTTGTCCGTCGCTTTCGTGCCAAGGCAACAAAAGCCAAACAGGCACAAAGTCGATTGAAAGAACTGGAGCGCATGGAGCAGATCAGTCTGGCGCATGTGGATTCACCGTTTCATTTCAATTTTCGTGAAAGCGACAGAATCTCGTCACCGTTACTGGTCTTGCGTGAAGCAGCTATTGGTTACGGCCAGACTTCATTATTGAAAAAAGTAAATATCAATTTGCAGCCCGGGGCGCGTATCGGTTTATTAGGTGTTAACGGTGCAGGTAAATCGACTTTGATCAAAGCGTTAGTAGGGGATTTGTCACTGCTGGCTGGTGAACGTGTAGCAGGAGAACATTTGGCGATTGGTTATTTTGCCCAACATCAACTGGAGGCACTGGATATCCATGCCAGTGCATTGCTGCATATCCAGCGACTGTCGCCTTCTGTTTCCGAGCAGGTGATCCGCAATTTTCTCGGCGGTTTTGATTTTCACGGGGATAAAGCACTGGAGCCTATCGAACCATTTTCCGGTGGGGAAAAAGCACGCTTGGCCCTGGCAATGGTGGTGTGGCAGCGTCCAAACCTGTTATTACTGGACGAGCCAACCAACCATCTGGATCTGGAAATGCGTGAAGCATTGACCGAAGCGCTTCAGGGATATGAGGGCGCTCTTGTGGTGATTTCACATGACAGACACTTGCTACGTAATACCGTTGATGAATTCTGGCGTGTGCATGATGGCAAGGTTGAGGTGTTCGATGGCACACTGGAAGACTATCATCAACTGAGCAAGATGCCTGTGGTCGCACAGCTTGTTGTGCAGGGTGGCCAATCTGTTGCATCATCCACGACGACAATAGTGGTGGATAAAAAAGTCCAGCGCCAGCAAGCAGCACAAATTCGCCAACAGTTAGCGCCATTGAAAAAGCAGATTGAAAAACTGGAAAAGACTATCGCTGAGCAGCAGTCACGATTAATGGAAATGGAAACGAAACTGGCTGATCCTGATATTTATCAGGCAGACAAGAAAAGTATTTTGCAGGCATTGTTAGCAGAACAGATTGCGTTACGAAAAGCACACGATGATAACGAATCCCAATGGTTTCAATTACAGGAATCACTGGAACAAAGAGAACTTGAGTTGACGGGTGAGTGATGACGGATATGACAGGAACACAAAAATGTTTTTCTGAGGCAAAGCTGAATGGGCTGACTCTGCGTAACCGGATCATTAAAGCCGGTACTTTTGAAGGTAAGACGCCGACAGGTTTGCCGACGCCGGAATTGACAGAGCTGCATCGCCGCATTGGTGAAGGCGGCACAGCGATGACAACGATTGCATATTGCGCTGCAGAAAATAACGGACGCTTGCATGCGGACATGATGTACATGGACGAGTATGTACGTGAGCCGCTGTCTGCGATGATTGAAACGATCAAGACCACCGGCACGCGTGTTTCTGCACAGTTGTGCCATTCGGGGGCAATGTCCAAGAACAAGGAGATGGACGGCTGGATGTCACGTGGTCCGTCCTTCGGCCCGAATATGCTTGGCATGGCGTATGGGAAGTTTTTCTGTGCGGCAATGACGCGCCCGCAAATTCGTGAACGTGTACAGACGATTGGTCGTGCAGCAGCTTTTATGAAATCTGTCGGTCTTGATGCTATAGAAATTCATTTTGGTCATGGTTATGGCATCAGCCAGTTTATGTCGCCGATCACCAATCGCCGTACAGATGAATACGGCGGCAGTGTTGCTAATCGCATGCGTTTTCCATTGGAAGTGTTGGCTGCCGTGCGCAAGGCAGTGGGCGACGATTTTCCATTACTCGGCAAGATCAGTATGTCGGATGGTGTGCGCGGTGGTGTGACCTATGCCGAATCAGTAGAAATGGCCGGTATGTTGGATGACGGTGGCCTGGATTGCGTGATTCCCAGTGACGGCACCAGTTCCATGAATCCTATGCTGTTATTTCGTGGTGACAGTATTCAACCGGGTCTGGTTGAACACGAAAAAAATCCATTAATGAAAGTCGGTTTGAAAATGATCGGGCCGAAACTGTTTCGCAATTACCCCTACCATGAAACCTATCTGATAGAGAATGCCTTGCGTATCCGTGATCGGGTGAAGAAAGGTAATGTGTGTTATATCGGTGGTGTATCCAGTAACGAAAGCATTGAAAAAGTAATGGGCAGTGGATTTGATTTTATCCAGCTCGGCCGTCCTTTATTGTTTGATCCGGATTTTGTGAAAAATGCGCAGGCTGAGGCCGGTTACGTCAACGGATGTACTCACTGCAACCAGTGCGCAGGATTGATTGAAGCGCCCGGCGGAATTCGTTGCGTTTTGAAATAAAAATTTTCACTGATATATACGGGTAACACGCTGCGACACGGATGTCAGCAGCTGGTAAGGAATACTGCCTGCAGCGTTGGCGACTTCACTCACGTTAATAGTGTCGCCCCATAATTCTGCCCAGTCGCCCACTGTGGGAGCGGTAATGTCGGTGCAATCAATGATAGTCGTGTCCATGGAGACGCGTCCTATCACCGGAACACGAACGCCGTTAATAGCAACAAACGTTTTGTTCAGCGCAGTAATCGGGTAGCCATCAGCATAACCTGCAGCAATAAAAGCAATGCGGCTTTCGCGTTTTGCACGCCAGTTTTCGTTATAGCCAGTAGGTTCACCTTTGGCGATAGTTTTCATGCCGATGATCTGCGCTTCCAGCTGCATGGCAGGTTGCAAATCTGCATTGATATTGCCAACAGGATTGATGCCATACATCATCAGGCCCGGGCGTAACCAGCCGCGACGTGCTTCAGGCCATGCAATAATGCCTGCCGAATTGGCAAGGCTGTGATTGTCCAGCGCGAGGCCAGCTGTGTGTTGTTGGTAGCAGTGAATCTGTTGTGCAGTTTTCTGGTCATCACATTCTTCGGCGCTGGAAAAATGTGTCATGCCGATGATATTTTCGCACCATGGTAGTTTTTTTATGGTGTGAAAAGCGCCGGCATATTCTTGTGGTGCAAAACCAAGCCGGTGCATGCCGGTATCCATTTTTAACCAGAATGTCGTTTTGTGTTGAGCCTGTGATGAATAACTGGTGAGCAGCGCAAGATGTGTAATGTCATGCACCAGAATATCCAGTTGTAATGACTGCGCCTCATTGATTTCCAATGGATTGGCGACACCGCAGAGCAGCAACATGCGTCCTTTGTAACCTGCAGCGCGCAGGATTTGCGCTTCCTCGATGCGGGCGATAGCCAGTGCTTCTGTATGAGTTTTCAGTATGGGTAACAGACCTGCTACGCCATGACCGTAGGCATCTGCTTTTACCACTGCAATCACGTTGTTATCGGGTGCCAGTGTGCGGATCGTATCCAGATTGTGGGTAATGGCGGCGAGCTTGATAATGGCGCGGGTTTTCATGCAATCTACTGGCAGATGACAACTGCGGACAAAGGTGAAGCTCAATGATAGCGACTTGCTGCTAGACTGACGAGCAGTGCGTAAAAGCAAAATAAAGGAGATACAGGATGCCGAAAGGCTTTGGCAACAAACTGGTGGTCGCCATTTCTTCGCGGGCACTGTTCAACCTGGATGCCAGCCATGCCATTTATGAGCAGCAGGGTTTGCAATCCTATGCTGCCTATCAGGTTGAAAACGAAGATAACCCGCTTGAACCTGGCGATGCTTTCCCACTGGTGCAGAAGCTGTTGGGTATTAATACTTTGCTGGATGGCGAGCCACGGGTGGAGGTGATCCTGCTATCACGCAATACAGCAGATACCGGTTTGCGCGTGTTCAATTCCATCCAGCATTACCAATTGCCGATTTTGCGTGCTGCGTTTTGTGGTGGCCATTCCCCTTATCCCTATGCCAGCGCTTTTGGTTGTCACCTGTTTTTATCAACTGAAGCCGATGATGTACGCCATGCGTTGGAGAATGGCCTGGCGGCGGCGACTTTGTTGCCGTCATCCAGCCAGCAGCGTGATACCCCCGAGATCCGCTTTGCTTTTGATGGTGACGCAGTGCTATTTTCAGACGAAGCTGAGCGTGTGTATAAAACCCGCGGACTGGATGCTTTTGCAGCCAGTGAACAGGCTTTCGCCCGTGAGCCGCTGAGTGGCGGGCCATTCAAGCCGTTCCTGCAAGCGTTGCATGGTCTACAGTCGGAGTTTTCAGGTGATGATTGCCCGATACGCACGGCATTGGTGACTGCGCGTTCTGCGCCGGCACATGAGCGTGTGATTCGTACATTGCGGGCCTGGAATATCCGTATCGATGAATCCCTGTTTCTGGGTGGTCTCGACAAGGGTGAATTTCTCAAAGCGTATGGAGCAGACGTTTTTTTTGATGATCAGCAGGGACATTGTTTATCGGCATCACGCCATGTGCCAACGGGCCATGTGCCGCATGGCGTAGCGAATGAATAACAGGATTGGAGAAGGGAGCTTATGAAACTACAACAATTGCGCTACATCTGGGAAGTGGCTCACCATGATTTGAATGTGTCGGCCACTGCACAAAGTTTGTATACATCGCAGCCGGGTATCAGTAAACAGATTCGTTTGCTGGAAGATGAATTGGGCGTAGAAGTGTTTGCGCGCAGTGGAAAACATCTCACGCATATCACCAAAGCAGGTGAGGCTATTTTGCAGAGTGCAGGTGAAATATTGCGTAAGGCAGAGAGCATCAAACAGATTGCACAGGAATTCAGTGATCCTAAAAAAGGTAGCCTCAGTATTGCCACCACGCATACCCAGGCGCGTTATGCCTTGCCGGCTGTCATGGCATCTTTTATCAAGCGTTACCCGGATATTGCCATGCATATGCATCAGGGATCGCCGATGCAGATTGCAGAGATGGCGGCTAATGGCATGGTAGATTTTGCAATTGCGACGGAAGCGCTGGAATTGTTCAATAATCTGGTTATGTTGCCTTGCTATCGCTGGAACCGCTGCATTCTCGTGCCGAAAGATCATCCCCTGTGTCAGGTATCGCGTTTATCACTGAAGGATGTGGCGAGCTATCCGATAGTCACGTACGTTTTTGGTTTCACTGGCCGTTCAAAACTGGACGATGCATTTATCAAACAGGGTTTGGAGCCGCGTGTGGTGTTTACTGCAACGGATGCAGACGTTATTAAAACGTATGTGCGTTTGGGATTAGGTATCGGTATTGTGGCGCATATGGCCTACGAGCCCGCGATGGACAGCGATCTGGTGGCGCTGGACGCAAGTCATTTATTTGAATCCAGTGTGACGCGTATCGGTATTCGTCGCGGCACGTTTGTTCGTGGCTATATGTATGATTTTATCGAAGCATTTGCACCGCACCTTAAAAAAGAATTGGTGATAGCAGCGTTCGAGCACCAGGATCATCATGATATTGATGCGTTGTTTTCCGGAATTGAATTACCGGTGTATTGAATACTGTTTTACTCAACAGGTTAGCGAATATTGGAGCTGCACTCCCAGCATTGCACGTACACATGATTGGGGTCATTGAATAACTGCAGGGAAGCCAGGTTGCG
>DATIDQ010000025.1:0-5698 GCA_035456205.1 Pseudomonadales bacterium | reverse complement strand
TAATGCTGGCTCTTCCAGTCTCAAATTTTCTCTTTTTCTTGTGCAGAATTATTCGCCGACATTGTTGTTTGGTGGACAACTGGAAGGTTTGTATACCGCGCCACATTTCAAAGCAAAAGATGCAAACGGTGTTTTGCTGGGAGAAAAAAACTGGCCAAAAGGAGAAGCGCTGGGGCACGACGGTGCCATTGCCTTTCTTACAGAATTTTTACGCCAGCAGTCGGGTGATTACCAATTGCTGGCAGTAGGGCATCGCGTAGTGCATGGCGGCAATCAGTATGCAGCGCCGGTAAAATTGACGAGTGCTGTGGCGGCAGAGCTGGAAAAGTTGTGTCCGCTAGCGCCGTTGCATCAGCCACATAATCTGAAGCCGATCCAGCTGTTGTTGAATTCGAAACCTGATTTACTGCAAGTGGCATGTTTTGATACCGCGTTCCATCACACGCAGCCCGCTGTAGCGAAAACCCTCGCCCTGCCAGAATCCATCACCAGCCAAGGTGTGCGCCGTTACGGTTTTCACGGGCTGTCATATGAATATATTGCATCTGCGCTGCCGGCTATTGATACGCAAGCCGCACAGGAGCGCACGATTGTGTTGCATCTCGGCAATGGCGTGAGTCTGTGTGCGTTGCACGGCGGCAAAAGCGTGGCGACGACGATGGGTTTCACCGCGCTCGACGGTATTCCGATGGGTTCGCGCTGCGGCAGTCTCGATCCCGGCGTGTTGTTGTATCTCATGGATGAACTGAAAATGGATGCGCGCGCCATTGAAAAATTGTTGTACCAGCAATCGGGTTTGCTCGGCGTGTCCGGCATATCCAGCGACATGCGCGCCCTGCTCGCATCTGCTGAGCCGGCGGCACAGTTTGCTGTCGAGTTGTTTATTTACCGCATCGCACGTGAAATCGGTTCGCTCACTGCAGCGCTCGGTGGTCTCGATGCGCTGGTGTTCACGGCGGGTATCGGTGAGAACGCACCGGTAATCCGCGAACGCATTCTCGCCGCTTGCGCATGGCTCGGTGTGAAGATCGACGCTGATGCCAATGCCAGTGGCAGCACACGCATCACTGCAGCCAGTAGTCGCGTATCGGCGTGGGTGATTCCCACCAATGAAGAGCTGATGATTGCGCGTCACACTGCGCAGGTGTTGAAGCCGGCATAACCGGAATTTGTTTGATAAAAATACGAGTAGTGGGGAATCAAGGCTGTGGATGTGTTGTTGATGTTGAAAGCCTTGGTCATGGGCGCTGTAGAAGGTTTGACAGAGTTCCTGCCTATTTCCAGCACGGGCCATCTGATTATTGCCGGTGATTTGCTCGATTTTCTTGATAAAGACCGGCGTGATGTCTTCGGCATCGCTATCCAGCTCGGCGCGATACTGGCGGTGTGCTGGGTGTATCGCATGCGCTTGTGGCAAGTGACGTCAACATTACAGACGCAAACGTCGCAGCGTTTTGTTTTGAATATTTTTATTGCGTTCCTGCCTGCCGCCCTGCTCGGGTTTCTGTTTATACAAACCATCAAATTACATTTATTCAATCCGACTGCTGTGGCCTGTGCATTTATTGCTGGCGCCTTCGTGATTTTGTGGGCAGATAAACGTGAACACACTGTTACGGTGCAAACAGTGGAGGATATGCGTTGGTGTGACGCGCTGAAAGTCGGTTTTGCGCAAGCGCTGTCCCTGATTCCCGGCGTGTCACGTTCAGGCGCCACGATTATCGGCGGTCTGCTGTTTGGTCTGTCGCGCCAGGCGGCTACCGAGTTTTCTTTTTTTCTGGCCATACCGACCATGGTGGCTGCCACCAGCTATGAAGTATTCAAGTACCGTAAGTTATTTAATGCAGAAGATCTGGATATTTTCGCAGCAGGTTTTATCAGTGCATTTGTATTTGCCATGCTGGCTGTGCGCGGTTTGCTGGCATATATCCAACGTCACGATTTTACAGTGTTTGCCTGGTACCGCATTGTGTTTGGTGTGTTGATTTTGTTGACGGCCTATTCCGGTCTGGTGAATTGGTAAATATTGTGAATGGATAAGTCAGACCAGACGAATTTGTTGCCCGCCGCCATTCAGCAGTTCCAGTAACACACCTTCTCGCAGCGCTGTTTTGCTGTAACGTATAGACGAAATCTGTAACTCTTTCATGATGGCGATCATGATAGCCAGGCCGGGCAGCAAAACATTCTGGCGCGAACTTTTCAATCCCGGTAATTCGATCTGGTGCACACGTGGAAAAGCGAGGGCATCGTTACGGATTTTTTTCAAAGCTTCCATCGTCAATGTCCCATCCGTGTATTTCTGTTCTTTCGCAATATTGCACAACATTTTTGCGGTGCCGGAAGAGGCGTAGACATTTTTCCAGCCCACCGCATTGAGTTCGCGGCTGTGCAGATAAATGTGTTCACGCGCTGCAATCATGGCTTCGCGGAAATCATCTTCATCTACTGTGCCGCTACTGAAAAATCGGTCGTGCCAGCTCACGCAACCGAGATCAAGGCTGCGTAATAACAGGGGCGTACGATCAAGGCCAATAGCCAGTTCGGTACTGCCACCGCCAATGTCAATCACCAGGCGTTTCTGGTGATCATCCGGTAGTGAGTGGGCTACGCCGCTGTAAATCAGTTGCGCTTCGCGCTCGCCGGAAACAATTTCAATCGAGAAACCCAGTTCTTCTGCATCGCGCAGTAACGGTGCAATATTGCTGGCTGTGCGAAAAGTTTTGGTGCCGACCGCAGCAATGGCTGTTACCGGATAGCGGTTTATGGCTTCACGAAAATCGACCAGGCACACCACGGCGCGTGCACGCGCGATTTCGCACACTTTTCCTGTAGTGGCTACACCTTCACCGAGCTGTACTTTTTCGCTGAAACGCTCCACCACGCGAAAACTGTCGCCAGTTTTTTCAGCGATCAGCATGTGAAAACTGTTAGAACCCAGGTCGAGCGCAGCAAGCATTGACTATAATCCGGAGTAATATGACAAATGAGTCTACAGTGATGTGATTCTAACGCAGGAATCTGACATGTTTGTTGCTTATCCCGATATCAAGCCTTACCACACCGAACGATTCAAGCTGGATGAGCTGCACGAAGTGTATCTGGAGCAATGCGGTGATGCTGACGGTATTCCTGTGCTGTATCTGCACGGTGGCCCGGGTATCGGTTGCGCGCGTCAGAGCCGGACATTTTTTGATCCCGACAAGTACCGCATCATTCTCTATGACCAGCGCGGCGCTGGCCGCTCGATGCCGCATGCTGAACTGCATCACAACACCACACCGCATCTGATCGCAGATATCGAGACCATTCGCCAGCGGCTGGGTATCGACAGATGGCTGGTGTTTGGCGGCTCCTGGGGCTCGACGTTGGCGCTGCTGTACGCCGAGCAGTATCCGCAACAGGTATCGGGGTTGATTCTGCGCGGAATTTTTCTGTGCCGGCAGAGTGATATCGACTGGATGTACCGCGATGGCGGCATGAACCGTTTTTATCCCGATTACTGGGAGGATTTCATGCGGCCGCTGTGCGATCACCCTCTGGCAGACAGTGATCCGGTGGCAGCCTATTACGAGCTTCTTACCGGTGACAACGAGCTGACCAGGATGGCAGCGGCGAAAGCCTGGTCATTGTGGGAAGCGCGTTGCGCTACCTTGCATCCGAGTCACGACATCATGGAACAATTCACGGATATCCATAATGCGACAGCGATTGCACGCATCGAAACCCATTATTTTGTGAACCGCGCGTTTATTGCCGAAAACCAGATTCTCGCCAATGCACATAAATTGCGCGGCATTCCCGGCATTATTGTGCATGGTCGCTATGACATGTTGTGCCGGCTGGAGGCTGCCGTGGCGTTACACAACGTCTGGCCGGATGCAGAATTGCATATCGTGCGTGAGGCAGGGCATGCGGCATCGGAGCCGGGTATCACCGATGCGTTGATCCGCGCCACACGCGATATGGCACGCTTGCTGTCCAACGATACGGAGAGTGCAGGCTAGATTACAATGCGAGCCTGTTAATACGTTGCTTCCGCTAATGAATACATTACCACTCATTATTGAACCGTCTGAATTGCACACGAATCTAGCGATTGCAAATTTGCTGATTGTGGATTTGTGCAATGCAGAAAAATATCACGCTGGCCATATTCCCGGTGCCATTCATGTAAATACAGCGGACCTGATTGCCGGCAGCAAACCTGCGCCCGGTCTATTGCCAACTGCTGAGCAGCTCTCTGCCGTATTTTCGCGCATCGGCTTAACGCCGGACACGCATGTCGTGTGTTATGACGACGAGGGTGGGCCGTGGGCAGGTCGTTTGATCTGGACGCTGGATGTGATCGGCCACAAAAACTATTCCTTTCTCAACGGCGGCAAAACAGCATGGGTAGCGGATGGTTTTCCATTGCAGACAAAAGAAAATTTTCCGCAGTCTGCACCACTGCGCCAACTGAACATTGATAAGCACTTCATAGCGGATGCAGAGGAAATTCTTGCGCAGCTGGGCGAGAAAAATTTTCTGGTGTGGGATGTGCGCAGTCTGGATGAATACACCGGTGAAAAAGCATTTTCAGCGCGCGGCGGCCATATTCCCGGCGCAATCCATTGTGAATGGACGACATTGCTGGATGCAAATCGCGCATTGCGCTTGCGTACAGATCTTGCGGATTATTTGCAAGAAAAAGGCATCACGCCAGATAAAAACATTGTTACTCACTGCCAGACGCATCGCCGCTCTGGCTTGACTTATCTGGCAGCCAAAAGTCTCGGCTACCGGAATATTCGTGCCTATCCAGGCTCCTGGTCCGAGTGGGGCAATGCGGATAACCTTCCTGTCAAAAATGGAGCTTTACCTTGAACACATTACAGTTTTCAGACAACACCAGCTGGAAAGATAAACTGTTTATCGTCTTGCAGTATGTTGTACCGCAACATCTGTTATCGCGCATCGTAGGTTTGCTGGCAGAAAATGAAACGCCGTGGCTGAAAAATTTCCTGATTGAAAAATTCATTCGCCATTTTCGCGTCAATATGAATGAAGCCGCACAACCGGATTACAAGCTTTACCATAACTTCAACAGTTTTTTTACCCGTGAATTGGCTGCGGGTGTGCGGACCATTGTTGCGGATGGCGTGGCCTGCCCAGCCGATGGTCAGGTAAGCCAGCTGGGGAATATTGAATATGGCCGTATATTCCAGGCCAAAGGCCAAAGCTACAGCGCGCTGGAATTGCTCGGTGGCGATGCTGAATTGGCGCAAAAGTTTGACGATGGATTATTTGCGACAATCTATTTGTCGCCGCGTGATTACCATCGCGTGCACATGCCAGCAGCCGGAAAATTATTGCGCAGCATTTATGTGCCGGGGGATCTGTTTTCCGTCAATACCACCACGGCTGAAAATGTGCCGCGCCTGTTTTCCCGCAATGAAAGGTTGGTGGCTGTATTTGATACCCGGTATGGCGAGATGGCTGTAGTGTTGGTGGGTGCGATGATTGTTGCCGGTATCGAAACGGTATGGAGCGGGCAAGTGGCGCCGCGTCAGCGCAAGATTGAAACACAGGATTTTGTGTCGCTGCCGAATCCGGTACAGCTGGGTAAAGGTGCAGAAATGGGGCGCTTCAAACTGGGTTCTACAGCGGTTGTATTGTTTCGCAAGGACTGTGGATTGCGGTGGCAGGTAGCGGCGGG
>DATIDQ010000024.1:0-2722 GCA_035456205.1 Pseudomonadales bacterium | reverse complement strand
TAATTCCTTGCCAAATTCCACTGTGGCAATATCACTGATCGTAATTGGCACGGCATCCTTGTGCGTCACAATAATCTTTTCAAGTGCAGGAATATCCATTACCTGACCCGGTGCGCGTATCAGATATTGCTCACCATTTTTTTCGATATAGCCCGCACCAATGTTGGCATTGTTTTTTTCTAATGCACTCACAATGTCATCAAAAGTAACACCGTAGGCTAGCAGCTTGGCGGGATCAGGCGTGATATGAAATTGTTTTTCAAATCCACCAATGGTGTTGACCTCCGTTACACCAGGCACCAGACGCAACTGCGGACGAATCACCCAGTCTTGCAGAGTACGCAGAGCTGTTGCATCGTAAGGCTGGCCATTCGCTTGCAACGCATTTTTATCTGCATGCACAGCGTAATGAAATATTTCACCCAGACCTGTCGCTACTGGCCCCATCTCCGGTTCAATACCAGCAGGCATCTGGCTTTTGGCCTGTTGTAAACGTTCGTTGATAAGATTGCGGGCAAAATAAATATCCGTCCCGTCTTCAAACACCACTGTCACTTGCGATAAAGCGTAGCGTGACAAAGAGCGTGTGCTGTCAACATGCGGCAATCCAGCAATGGCAACTTCCACCAGATAGGTAATCCGCTGCTCCACTTCCAGTGGTGAATAACCGTCTGCCTGCGTATTAATTTGTACTTGCACATTGGTAATATCTGGCACGGCATCAATAGGCAAGCGCTGGTAATTCCACATTCCAACACCGGCAATGACCATCACCAGAAACATTACTAACCAACGGCGGGTAATCGAAAATTGCAGGAGAGCATCAATCATGAGCGTTCTCCTTCATTATTAGATTCAATAAAACGCAATGATTAGTGTCCATGTTCTGCACTCTCTTTGCCCAATTCAGATTTCAGAATAAAGCTGTTCTTTGCTACGTAATTTTCATTGGCTTTAATGCCGCTGAGTATTTCAGTGTATTCGCTATCTGTTTTACCCAGTTGCACAGGGCGCGCTTCAAATCCCTCTTTCTCCTGAACAAAAACGACCGTGCGGCCTTCCAGCGTTTGCAGCGCGGCATTACGAACAGCCAATGCCACTGGCGTTTCACTCAACGTCAGTTCAGCGCTCACAAAATGTCCTGGCACCCATTGCATCGCACTGTTATCAAGCGCCACTTTCGCGATCAACGATTGATTGGCATTGTTGGCAGCAGGAGATAGATAAAAAAGTTTTCCTTCGGAAGATAACTGTGCTGATGTTTGATAAACACGAACGTTTTGTCCTGTCTGTACTTTGGATACATCACGAGGAAATAGGGATAGCTCTACCCATACAGTGGATAAATCCGCAATCACAAACAAAGGTGCATCGCCGGTTTTTTCGCCTGCATTGGCGTGACGTTCTGTCACAACGCCGCGAATGGCCGCTGTGAGGCTGTAACTTTTTAAACTTTCATCGCTCTCAACCGTGGCCAGCACATCACCGGGTTGTACCAGATCGCCGACCTGACGCGACACCGTGTGAATCACACCGGGAAACCGTGCAGAGATACGCTGCATGCGTTCGGTATTCAATGCCACTACGCCGTACAGTGGCAACGCTTCACGAATCTTTATGGCTCCGGCTTGCGCCAGCTCTATACCAGCATTACTTAATTGCTCTGCCGATAATGCAATAAGCCCTTCTTCCTCATCGTGTTTTTCTCCGTGCTTACCCTCATGTGCCTCGCCATTTTTTTCTTCATGTTGCCCGCCGTGCTCCTTGTCATGATCTTCGTCATGATCAGATTCGGCATGTGCAGTGATTGAGGTCAGTGTTATGGCAAATAAAATAACAAGCAGACGTAATGGATTTTTGAGTAGTACAAAATAGGATTTCATAATTTTTCTCGCTAGTAATGTTAGAAACAGAAGCTGATCAAGTCATGGATTAACATGCAGCTCGGCCACCGAATCAATTGAATACGTTACCGAACAGCCAATAATGGCTCCGCTGTAAGTTGCTCGATCTCTATACGCAGTCGATGTGATTCATCAGCGGAATCCAATAATGCAAGACGCGCAGATAGCAGCTCCTGTCGTGATAAGAGCCACTCTTGATAACCTGTTTGACCACTTGCGAATGCTGCACGAATTGATTGCAGCGCCTGCTCTTGCAGAGGAATGACGCTGGATTTCAGTGAGCGCACCGCATCGAGGGATTGTTGTCGTTGCACATGCAGCACCTGTAAACGTGCTTTCAATTGTTGCAATGTAATTTCTTGCTGCAACGCGGCCTCGTCTCTTGCGGCTTGTGCGCTTTGCAGAGCACCGGCATTACGCTGCCCAGAAAACAAAGGCATACTCATGCCTGCAACCAACGCCGTATCATCAGTTTCATTAAAGCGACGGATACCCGCAGACCAATTGATGTCACGCGAACTATTTGCTTGTGCCACGCGCATTTCGGCATCGCGCAGACGTATATCGCTAGCCAGTACACGTATAGAGGGATTCCTGCTCGCACGATCAAATAACGCATTGACAGGCTCTTGCGAACCAACAGCTAGTAAATCGCCGGATACGGTCAAGAAATCCGGCTCTGAATTTCCCCACAAAGATGCCAACAATATGCGAGTGGTTCGTGCCATCCCTGCCGCATTCGCCGTTACCAGCTTGGCTTGTTCAAGTGATGCACGAGCACGTAAAACATCTGTTTGTGTGCCTGCACCCACTTCATT
>DATIDQ010000023.1:0-24884 GCA_035456205.1 Pseudomonadales bacterium | reverse complement strand
TCGAATGCAACGTATCCAGTGCCTGACGGTAATTGCCTCTGTAAACCAGATCGTTCCAGTCAGGAATAATATTGTTGATCGGGCAGCCAGTTGTACAAAAAGGCGTTCCACAATCCATGCAACGCGCAGCTTGGATAGTAGCTTTCTCGTCTGACGTTGGAATTACAAATTCTTTGTAATTCTTAACTCGAGACTGCACATCAAGATAAGCGTCTTTTTGACGTTCGAACTCCATGAAGCCGGTAACTTTACCCATAACAAACCTCTACAGCAGGTGCAGCATTGATTTCACCCAAGGCACGCTTGTATTCATCTGGAAACACTTTGACAAACTTGCTGCGACTATTGCCCCAATCAGCCAATAATTGTTTAGCTCGCTCGCTGCCTGTGTATTGTGCATGACGCTCAATCAGACTTTTCAAAATGACTTCATCGGTGGCACTTTTACCATCGCGCTGTTCGCTGTGCCAGATTGAGCGATCAATGGATTTCTCTTGCTCGGCAACGCTTAATACCAACTCCAGTTTGACCATTTCCATATTACATTTCTTGGAAAAATCACCAGCAGGATCGTATACATAAGCAATACCACCAGACATACCGGCAGCAAAATTCCGCCCCGTTTCACCCAGCACAACCACTGTTCCGCCTGTCATGTATTCACAGCCGTGATCGCCAACACCTTCAATAACAGCAGCAGCTCCGGAGTTTCTTACTGCAAAGCGCTCACCAGCCACACCACTTAAAAATGCCTCACCAGCAATTGCACCATAAAGAACCGTATTGCCCACAATCATATTATTGGCAGCAGCACCGCGAAAATCTTTGTTCGGGCGCACAATAACGCGCCCGCCAGACAGACCTTTGCCGACATAATCATTGCCTTCACCCACCAGATCCAGCGTGATACCGTGCGCAAGAAACGCCGCTGCGGATTGGCCTGCTGTGCCCTGCAGTTCAATGTGGATCGTGTCATCTGGCAAACCATCGTGCCCGTAACGTCTTGCGACTTCACTGGAAAGCATGGTTCCAACCGTACGGTTCAAATTTTTCACCGGCGAAACAAACGATACCTTTTCACCTTTTTCTAGCGCATTTTTTGATTTTGCAATCAAAGTATTGTCCAGCGCCTTCTCCAGACCGTGATCCTGATTTTCGATGTGATAACGCGAAACAGAAGAAGGCATATCAGGCTGGTGCAACAGCCTGCTGAAATCCAGGCCTTTAGCTTTCCAATGTGTAATTGCAGCAGACTTATCAAGCAAATCTGTACGGCCAATCAATTCATCAAACGTACGAATGCCTAACTGCGCCATAATTTGACGCGCTTCCTCAGCAACAAAGAAGAAATAATTAACGACATATTCTGGTTTGCCTGCAAATTTAGCACGCAATACCGGATCCTGTGTCGCCACACCAACTGAACAAGTATTCAGATGGCATTTACGTAACATAATGCAGCCTTCCACTACCAACGGCGCGGTAGCAAAACCGACTTCATCCGCACCGAGCATGGCGGCAATGACGACATCACGACCAGTTTTCATCTGGCCATCAGCCTGTACACGAATCCTGCTGCGCAGGCCATTCAATACCAGTGTCTGCTGAGTTTCAGCGAGACCGAGTTCCCACGGAGCACCTGCATGCTTGACCGATGACAACGGTGATGCGCCGGTTCCACCATCATGACCTGCAATAACAACGTGATCCGATTTTGCTTTCGCAACACCAGCAGCAACCGTGCCCACACCGACTTCAGCAACCAGTTTCACAGAAATAGAAGCGCGTGAGTTGGCATTCTTCAGATCGTGAATAAGTTGCGCCAGATCTTCAATCGAATAGATATCGTGATGCGGAGGGGGCGAGATCAAACCCACGCCCGGCACAGAAAAACGCAACTGCGCAATATATTCAGATACTTTAGAACCAGGCAATTGCCCGCCCTCTCCAGGTTTTGCACCTTGCGCCATCTTGATCTGGATCTGGTCAGCCGAATTCAAATATTCAGCTGTCACACCAAACCGGCCCGCAGCAACCTGCTTGATGCGCGAACGCAGCGAGTCGCCCGCTTTCAGCGGGATGTCTGCCACAATACGGTCACTACCGATAATCGAAGCAATGGTGTCACCATCTTTAATAGCAATACCCGCTTGTTCCTGACGATAACGTTTTGGATCCTCACCACCCTCACCAGTATTGGATTTACCACCGATACGGTTCATGGCAACAGCCAACGTTGCATGCGCTTCGCTGCTGATAGAACCCAGGGACATTGCACCTGAGGCGAAACGTTTTACTATTTCTTTTGCAGGCTCCACTTCTTCCACCGGGATGGCTTTAGCTGCATCCATTCTGAATTCAAACAAGCCACGCAACGTCATATGACGCTTGCTCTGATCATTGATGATCTGTGCGTATTCTTGATACGTGCTATAGCTATTAGATTTTGTAGAATGCTGCAATTTTGCAATCGCATCCGGCGTCCACATATGCTCTTCACCGCGCACGCGATACGCATATTCACCGCCGGCATCCAGCATATTGATCAACACCGGATCCGCACTGAAAGCCTGTGCATGCAGACGTATTGCCTCTTCTGCCACATCAAAAAGACCAACACCTTCTACATTGGATGGCGTACCGCTGAAATATTTGTCTACAAGTGCGCGATTCAAACCAATCGCTTCAAAAATCTGGGCGCCACAATATGACATGTAAGTGGAGATGCCCATTTTAGACATCACTTTCATCAAACCTTTATTAATAGCTTTTTTGAAGTTGTAAACCACTTTCTCTGCCGAGAGATTACCCGGCAAAGTTTTAGCCATATCCGCTAATGTATCCATAGCAAGATACGGATGCACAGCTTCGGCACCGTAACCACCCAACAATGCAAAATGATGCACTTCTTTTGCAGAACCTGTTTCGACAACCAAACCTGTTGATGTGCGCAAGCCTTTGCGAACCAGATGTAAATGAATCGCTGATGTAGCCAATAATGCAGGAATCGCGACATGATCAGCATCCATTTTTCGGTCGGAAATAATCAGGATGTTGCGACCATCTTCAATTGCATCCACCGCTTTTGCGCACAAAGAAGCCAGACGCGCCTCAACACCTTCCTTGCCCCAAGCAACCGGATAGCAGATATTCAATTCAAACGATTTGAAATTTCCACCTGTCAACGCATCAATATCACGTAACCGCGCCATATCCGCGTAATCCAGCACAGGTTGTGGCACTTCAAGGCGCAACGGCGGATTAATATTATTGGTATCCAGCAGATTGGGTTTCGGGCCAATAAAAGACACCAACGACATAACCATTGCTTCACGAATCGGATCAATTGGCGGATTGGTAACTTGCGCAAAAAGCTGTTTGAAGTAGCTGTATAACGGCTTCAATTTATTGGACATCACCGCCAATGGCGAATCGTTACCCATCGAGCCGGTTGCTTCCTCACCGGTTGTTGCCATCGGTGCAAGAATCGTTTTGATATCTTCTTGCGTATAACCAAAAGCTTGTTGACGATCCAGCAGAGAAGCAGAAGATGACTCAGTCTGAGTATCTACCGCTTTCAACCCTTCCAGCTTCACACGCACAGAATTAATCCACGCCTTGTATGGCTTAGCATTTGCGTAAGTGTCTTTCAATTCTTTATCGTCAATGATGCGACCCGCTTCGAGATCGATCAGAAACATTTTGCCTGGCTGCAAACGCCATTTTTGGGTAATTTTTGCATCAGGAATAGGCAAAACACCGGATTCAGACGCCATGACAACCAGATCATCATCAGTGACGATAAAACGAGCAGGACGCAAGCCATTTCGATCCAAGGTACCACCAATATAACGACCATCCGTAAATGCTAACGCCGCAGGACCATCCCACGGTTCCATCATGGCAGCATGGTATTCGTAAAACGCCCGGCGACTTTCATCCATCAACGTATGATTTTCCCACGCTTCAGGTACCATCATCATCATTGCTTGTGCAATCGGGTAACCAGCCATCACCAGCAATTCAAGCGCATTATCAAAACATGCTGTGTCTGACTGACCTTCATAAATCAAGGGAAACAATTTTTGCAAATCATCACCAAGCACAGCAGATTTCATTACGCCTTCGCGGGCGCGCATCCAGTTAAAATTGCCTTTAACAGTATTGATTTCGCCGTTATGCGCAATCATGCGATACGGGTGCGCCAGAGGCCATTCCGGAAATGTATTGGTAGAAAAACGTTGATGCACAAGTGCCAGCGCAGAAATACAACGTGGATCTTGCAAATCCTTGTAATACACACCCACCTGATTCGCCAACAACAAACCTTTGTACACCACTGTGCGCGCAGACATAGACGGCACGAAAAACTCTTTGCCATGGATCAGGTTCAGTTCCTGAATCGCGTGGCCGGATGATTTGCGGATGACATACAACTTGCGCTCAAGTGCATCGGTTACCAGCACATCCTGGCTATGGCCAATAAAAATCTGGCGAATAACCGGTTCTTTTTCACGCACGGTGGGAGACATTGGCATTGACAGATCAACAGGCACATCTCGCCAGCCCAAAATGATCTGACCTTCGCTACGAACCGCGCGTTCTATTTCTTGTTCGCACGCAATGCGAGAAGCGTTTTCTTTTGGTAGGAAAACCATACCGACGCCATACTCACCGGCTGGTGGCAATTCCACTCCCTGTTTAGCCATCTCTTCACGGTAATTTTGATCAGGAATCTGGATAAGGATACCTGCACCATCACCCATCAATTCATCAGCACCTACGGCACCGCGGTGCTCAAGATTCTCAAGAATCTGCAAGCCTTGCTGGACGATAGAATGGGTCTTATTACCCTTGATATGGGCTACAAAACCAATGCCGCAGGCATCATGTTCGTTCGACGGGCTATACAAACCATGCACGGGCATAGTCTTTCTCCACTGCTTGAATGAGTTTGGTTCGACAGATATCGAAGTAAGCCAGACATTTTAACAAAAATATCAGGCACTTGGGAAGAAGCGCCCCCCTAAATCAAGCGACCTACGGGGACAACAATTACAGCTAAAATATAGGCAAAGCAAACCTATTGGGCAAATATTTCACTCTGCTTACGAACCCAGGGGGTGGTGTCTTTTTTAATATCGGCACCCAAAGCATCCCGAGCAGACACTGCCGCTTGTTTACTGGAAAACGAGCCATAAACCAGCACAAACCAAGGCTTTCCATTCTTGACTGTCCGGTATAGGTGATGCGGCTGACCGACCGGCAGTTTTGCTTCAAGCTTCCGAATATTGACTTCGCCATGGGCCGCTGCCACCTGAACAGTGTAGTTATCCGGTTTAGCTCGCCACTGTTTTTCAGGTTTATTTGCTGTTTTTTCAGCCTTAATACGCTCCGGTTTGACCACTGCAGGCTTGGAAGAAATCTCGGTCGGGGAAACAGGAATTGGGGGCTGTTCACGCACTTCTGGCATTGATGGCCGTTCTGTTTGAGAAAGTTCAACTGGAGTAGAAGTGCTATTCGCAGAAGGAGATGTGGAAGCACTACCTATAACAGACTGAACCGGAAACGAAGGAGGCACCAATGCATGATTCGCAGCAGCATCTACAGCCACTGCCGCCGAGGTTACTGCTAACTCTTTACCACTGCTGTTATCTACCCCCATATTGGAATAGCGCACTCTCAATACCAGCAGCACAGCCAATACCAAGAACCCTACCAGAAGCACTGCAATACCAGCCGCCGAGCGCCCCTTAGTTATTCCCGCCAGTGTTTCAACTGCCCATGCACGGGAGGCAGCTAACCGGATGCTAGCGCCAAATACAGAATCAGCAGTGTTAACACGTATAGAAGACTGGGTCACTGCAAGAAAATCTTCTCGAGCGTGCCAATCATCTTCTAATTCATCATCCGGCAGCTCGTAACTATCATCAGAAAATGTATGGTCAAAACCAGAAGCCCCCCCCTGCGCAGGTTGGGATAGTGAAGTGGTGTCCGGTAAATCTATACGGCATACAGGCACTTCAGCCTGCTGAGCCTTTCGAAGAAGAGGGCGCGGATCGACAAGGCCTGCAAACAAAACAGTCAATCGACTGTGTCTTGCCATCATATTCACTAGAAAACTTACAGCTTCATCAGTGAGCAGCGAGGCTCTCTCGACGACAATTAGCGCTAGGCGCCCACTCTGCAATCCCAAATCAAGATAATGATGAACAGACTGAGCATCGGTCTGCTCATGCTCTGCTACTTGATAGATGTACCACTGAGAGACAAGCTCAGCCGCAATACCTAGCGCATCACAGCAGTCATTATCAAGCAGCGCAAAATCCAATTCATCCCGCAATAAATTAGCCATATCACGGAGAAAGTTAACGGGGCTCTTACCCGCATCGCCCTCCAACAAAACCAATCCCGGGCTATACCGGCAAACATGAACCAATTGCTCAACAATCCTCACTCGTTGAGGGCCATGTATTGATATATCAAGTAAATTGCTCACTCAGCAGCTCCAATAAAGCCACATCAAACAGAGCTGCGACAACCATCAATTGCTGCAATAATCTGATCATTAGACGCATCTTCGCTAATAACAGCTTGGCCAATTGATTTCAACAATATCAAACGCAACCGTCCATCAATCACTTTTTTGTCTCGCTGCATAAAATCAAAAAATGTTGATGAATCCATATCATCTGGCACAAATACGGGTAACCCAGCAGCAAGAAACATATTGTAAATTCTGTCTTTATCAACACGAGATAAATAACCTAAACGGCATGACAACTCAGCGGCAACAATAGAGCCTATAGCTACTGCTTCACCATGTAAAAACCCTTTATATTCCTGCCATGACTCAATTGCATGTCCGAAAGTGTGGCCAAAATTCAAAAGCGCTCTTACGCCAGACTCCCTTTCATCTTCCGCAACAATTTTTGCTTTATTCGAGCAAGATGTGGCAATTGCATGTATCAAAGAGTTTCTATCCCTATTCAACAATCTACCCATATTTTCATAAAGCCAATCAAAGAATTTTCTATCATTTATCAATCCATATTTTATTATTTCTGCCAGTCCAGACCTGTATTCACGATCAGGCAATGTATCCAGCGTTTCAACATCAATCAGCACACATGATGGCTGATGAAATGCACCAATCATGTTTTTGCCTAAAGGATGATTTACGCCTGTTTTACCACCAACAGAGGAGTCCACCTGCGCCAGAAGCGTTGTGGGAATTTGAATAAATGCAACGCCACGCTGGTAACACGCAGCAGCAAATCCCGTCATATCACCAATTACTCCACCACCTAACGCCACCAATGTAGTAGCCCTACTGTGTTTATCCTGAAGTAACTTATCAAATATAGAATTTAATACTTCAAGTGACTTGAAGCATTCACCATCCTGCAATATTGCCACACTACAAGAAAAATCAGCAAAAAGCTTTTGAGTTTGTGCGAGATACAAAGGCGCAATGGTTTCATTAGTAACAATCAGAACCTGACTTGCCTTAACATGTCGGTTCAACAACGAAGACTGGTTTAGCAGAGCGCTTCCAATATAGATGGGATAGCTTCTATCACCTAAGCTAACGGACAAAACTTGCATAACAGAACATTTCTCTCAAATTTGTAGCCATTCACTACATCATATA
This sequence comes from Pseudomonadales bacterium, assembly GCA_035456205.1. Taxonomy (GTDB): domain Bacteria; phylum Pseudomonadota; class Gammaproteobacteria; order Pseudomonadales; family UBA7239; genus UBA7239. The sequence goes on along the minus strand of DATIDQ010000023.1, from coordinate 17,230 downwards.
TGTTTCAGAGTTTGCTATGCGGCTTGAATAAACGAACTATTTCTCGCACCACTTGGCGCATCGGCCTTGCATCGGTTTGAACTATGCATGTTGCCACCTCCCTATAAAGAGGATCTCTCGTCTCAAGTATGTTTTTTAACACCTCTCGAGGATCACCCTTCTGAAGTAATGGTCTTTTTTTATCCTTGCCAATCCTGGCAATAATTTGCGGAAGCTCTGCTTTCAAATATATACAAAAGCCTTGCTTAATAATCTCGCGATTTAAGGGAGAAAGAACAATCCCACCACCAGTAGCAATCAGTTGCCCCGCCCTCAATGCAATTTCTTCCAGGGCTCGTGATTCACGAATGCGAAAACCTTCTTCCCCTTCAACATCGAAAATCCAGGGAATATCCGCGCCAGCGCGCAACTCTACTTCTCTGTCAATATCAACAAATTCAAGATTCAGCGCATCAGAAAGCAACTTGCCGACTGTTGTCTTGCCTGCCCCCATAGGCCCAACAAGATATACATTCGGCTTGCGGCCAACCTCTTCCTGCATCAGCGCTTATCAGCGAGTGGATCCTGTAACAAACGCGGCGTCACAAAAATTAACAGCTCTGTTTTACTGTCTTTTGTAACTGTATTACGGAAAAACCTCCCCACTAAAGGCAAATCACCTAAAAATGGAATTTTACTAATTTCATCAAGCGTATCATTTTCAAAAATACCACCCAATACCACGGTTTCACCATTATCAACCAGAACTCGCGTTGTCAGTTCCGTAGTACTGATAACAGGAATGCCGGCAACAAATCTTTCAATGTTATCTTTCGTAATAATTAGATCCATAATGATGCGGTCATCTGGGGTAATTTGAGGTGTAACTTCCAGTTTAAGAACAGCCTCTTTAAATGATGTTGTTGATGCACCACTTGATGACGCCTCTTGATAACCAATTTCTTCACCACTTTTAATAATAGCTTTCTGCTTATCACCAGTAATGACCTTGGGTTGCGAAACCACTTCACCCTTGCCAGTTTTTTCCATCGCAGACAATTCAACCGACAACCAACCATCCGAACCTAACAAACCGATTGCAAACGACCCCGGATCTCCAGCTTCCGGCTTAGCTCGCATATCTACAACCATTGAATCCGCACCAGTTGGAGTACTAATAATATCCAAATCGCCGTCATCAATGAGAGTACCACCAATATCTGGCCCTCCACTACGAAACACTCTAGCATTTTGGCTCAAGACATTATTAATAGAACCATTAGCAAAAAGATCGCCTGTATTTGCATCAAGCCCCCACATGACCCCGAGATCTTCACGAAAGCCTGAGGTTGCTTTGACAATTCTTGCCTCAATCGAAACTTGGCGAATAGGGATGTCTACTCGCTTCACAAGATCACGAAACGCCTGAATTTTGGACTCGGTTTCAGTGATGATAATGGAATTTGTTCTCTCATCGACCAGCGCAGACCCTCGTTCCGACAACAAACTCTGTGTTGAATCTGTTGCAGAACCAGTAGATCCACCACCACCCGCAGGACTAAGCATTTTGTAAATATCTTTGGCATCAGCATACAAAACTTGTACGAACTCGGTTCTCAACGGAGCAAGTTCTTGCAGTTGCTTATCAGTTTCCAACTCCTCCCTTTCTCTTGCTGCTATCTCGGCAGCAGGAGCAACCATCAGTACGTTTCCAACTTGACGCTTATCCAAACCCTTCGTTTTTAACACAAGATCCAATGCTTGATCCCAGGGAACATTATCAAGCCTTAGTGTGATTTTTCCTTCTACTGTGTCGCTGGCTACAAGATTCAAATCAGTAAAATCAGCAATTAACTGCAAAACTGAACGCACAGGAATATCCTGAAAATTAAGCGACAATTTTTGTCCTACGTAACTAAACTTCTGCACCCTTTCTTCTTGCTCTTTGGCCGTCAGATGTTTGACGCTCACAACATATTCAGTGTCAGTTTGATACGCCATGTAGTCATAATCGCCGGATGATTTGATTTTGATAACTGAATTACCACCATCATAGTCCGAGGCAACAACTTGTACCGGCGTGGCAAAATCAGCTACATCCAGTTTCCGTCTCAAGGCAACCGGCAACTGTGTCCCGGAAAAATTTACCGTGATTTGATCGCCTGCATCCTCAACATTCACACTGGTGTTTGGATCAGACATGGAGATAATAATTTTTCCTTCTCCATTTTCACCGCGGCGAAAATCAACATCTTTTATACTATTTCCGTACGTTGAGACATCGGATGTTATTTTATCCGCCAAACTCGAGCCTTTTTTGCTGACTTCGTGCATTTCACTATTGCCGACCGTCATGATAAAGCTATTTCCGTCAACTCGAGACTTGTAAGTTTCAAGTTCAACCATATTAAGAATCAATCTTGTGCGACCACCATCAGACAAAACATTTGCGCTCTTGGCACTGCCAAACGACAACGGAAACTTCTTCTCTTTGAGATCGCTATTAACACCTTCAAAATCCATGACTAGACGAGCAGGCTTGTCAATGGTATAGCTCTTTGGCTCTGGCGGCTTGGAATCAAAATCCATGCGGACTTCAAATCTATCTCCAGGCAATGAGGAAAAGGCAACATTTTTCAATGTTGCAGATCCTGCCGCTAACGCCAAAGTTGGCAACAAAAGCGAAACCGCAGCTACCAGCGTTTTAATCGCACTTTTCACAAGACCACCCCTTTCCTTTCCAGTTATGCTTGACTGATATGTCATAATTTTTGCCCACCGCCCTGGTTTATTGCTCTGCTGCTTCTTGTAGCTGCAGCGTCTTAGGACGCTCCAGCCAACCATCCGGCCCATTGGGCACTATTTCTTTCAAATCAATTCGATTGTTATCTATGTAGTAAATTTTCCCATGATTGCGGCCCATGTAGTTCCCTACCTGAACCCTGTGAATATTAGCCGTTCCATCATCAACTAATCCCCACATTGCTCCATCTTTTACAATAGTGCCCACCATCACAATTGCACTGATATTGTATTCCTCAAGCGCTTCTTTGGGACGCAACTCGTCCGGCTTGATCATTGCCACACCGTCAACCTTATTACCTTCAATAAGTATCTCTTGGATAGCCTGAGGTTTTTCAAATGGACTGCGTTTACCTGCTGCCCCATATAAAAACGCGTCAAACTGTGGAAAAGTTGGAATGGGCTCAATTGGTGGAGAGGGTTTCTGTCGAGTTTCTTGCATATAACTATCCAGATCAGTCATATCCCTGCTGCAACCAACAATTAAAAATATAACTGGCAAGACGACACTTAAAGCCCTAAACCGAATAGCTGTATCGTTAGTCTTCATTTGCCACCACCCTTACCTTTCACGGCTCCTTTCTGCTGATCTTTTTGCTGATCTTTCTCAGCATCTTCTGCAGATTTATATCGGTATGTCTTTGCCAGAATAGTCATTGAAAGCTCTTCACTACCTCTAGCCCGATCTTCTTCTTTGGTTTTCTGAGCACCAGTTTTCTGAGCACCCGACTGAGCATCTGCCGGAACAATTGTAAAATCATGCAATGTCACAATTCGCGGCAATCCAGCAACACCGCTGACAAATGCACCAAAATCATGGTAGCCACCTTTCACTTTAATACTAATCGGCAACTCTATATAAAAATCTGATTTCTTCTCTGGTTGTAAATCAATGGCTTCAAAGTTCAAGCCGCTTTGCTGGCCATTATTAGAAATATCATCAAGCAAACCCGGAACTTCGGTATCTTTTGGCAACTGAAGGAGCAAAGCACTAAAAGAATCGGTCATTTCTTTCATTTGAGCACGATAAGCGTCCAGATTTGCTGCCTCTTGCACCTTTTGCTCAAACTCAGTACGCAAAGTAGCCTCCTTCTGGATCGCTCCGTCTAAAACTGCTTGCTGATCTCTAAGAACGAGTTGATATGACAGGGCAATGACAGCAACCATGGCCAACAGCCAACATACAACCTTTACTGGTCGCGGCCACGCCCCCATATTATCCGGGTCAAGATTACTGAAATCACTCTGCAACTTTTCAAATTTTTCCTGGAGTGACATTATTTTCCACCCTCTTTTTGTTGATCTTCAAACAAAACCACATCCACGGCTAGATTGAAATCAGTGCCTTGCTCGCCAAGAGCAGGGTTAGCCTGAACCTTTGTTAAAAGTGGATTATCAAACCAAACCGACTTATCAAGATCTCTCATTAAAGTTGATACACGGTTATTTGATTCTGCTGTGCCAGTAATAAATATCCGGTTATCTTTTCTTTCAATTTTTGTAAAATAAACACCGTCTGGCTGCTTCTGAACAATCTCATCAAAAACATGCACTATTAATGGACGGGTACCTTGTAAATTCTGAATAACCTTCATTCGGTCAATCATTTCAGCTCGCTGCTTTTTCAGAGTAATAATTTCTTGAACTTTTGCATCAAGCTGAGAAATTTCACCCTGCAGCTTCTCATTTCTCATCGTCTGATAATCAATAAGCGACTGCACAGACGCATACCAAATAGCAAAGATAAGAAGGCCGACTACTGAACAACCTGCCAAAATTGTTAAAAATTCCTTTTTTCTCTGTGCCCTTAGTTCTACCCGCCAAGGCAGAAGATTAATCTTTGTCGCCATTAGTCAAAACTCCTCAACGCTAATCCAGTTGCGATCATTAGAGCCGGAGCGTCATTACTCAGATCCACTGCATTTATTCGAGAAGCAACTGACATATTGGCAAATGGATTAGCGACCGTCGTAGGCGTTCCCAGTTTTTCATGCACCAGATCACTTAGACCGTCCATGGATGCAACACCACCAGCGAGAACAATATAATCCACCTCATTAAACTCACTAGATGAGAAGAAAAATTGCAACGATCGCGTTATCTGCTGAACCACAGCGTCCTTGAACGGCTGTAAAACCTCACTATCATAATCATCAGGCAAACCGCCCTGTTTTTTTGCCAATCCAGCCTCTTCATTTGATAGACCGTATCGGCGTTGAATTTCTTCTGTCAGCTGCTTGCCACCAAACAGTTGCTCTCTGGTATAAATAATTTTTCCGCCATGCAACACATTAAGGGTTGTCATTGTCGCGCCGACATCCACTATTGCCACAGTGGAATCCTCTCCACCTCCCAACTGCGGGAGAATAAGAGTGAAAGCCCTTTCCATTGCATATGCTTCAACATCAACAACGGAGGCTATTAGGCCGGCATCTTCAAGAACATCCTTACGAGTATCAACATTTTCACTACGGCACGCAGCAAGAAGCACTTCGACTCGATCAGCTTGGCCAGGTGAAGGGCCAAGCACCTCAAAATCAAGAGCCACTTCATCTATCGGGTATGGAATATATTGGTCTGCCTCCATGCGAATCCGGTCATCCATTGCATCACTATCAAGCCCTGCGGGCATTTCGATAATCTTGGTAATAACCGCCGATCCAGCAACCGCCACCGCTGAATGCCTCAGCTTGCTCTTCGATTGCTGAACAACACGCCTGATTGCCTCAGCAACCGCATCCTGCTCAGCTATATTCTTCTCCACGACAGCACTAGGTGGCAGTGGACGCACCCCGTAGCTTTCGACCCGAAATCCAGCAGCGCTGCGACTCAATTCCATCAGCTTTACCGACGTAGAGCTGATATCCAAGCCTATAACTGCATGTTGTTTTTTCTGGAACAGTTCTGAAATGGCCATTTTCCTATCTGCATCCGATACTTACGACGGAGTGATGTTATATTACTTTAACTAATTTCTGCAAGCGTCCAAATCGTTACCTGAATCACAAAATAGCACTTATAATGTGCCATTAAACTCGATCACCACCCCAAAAAAGCATAACTAATTGATTTTAAAGAAATTAAATGAAATTTATCCTCTGGTTATTGCGCTTTGTCATCCTTGGAATTTTCCTACTAATATGCTCTTTATCGTGCATTATCAGTGGATTCACTCTGTATTCTGGGCCGCAACTGCCAAAAATAGATGCAGTGCTTGACCTGAAATTACAGACACCACTTCGTATTTTGAGTGCTGATGGGCGTTTAATTGGAGAATTTGGCGAAACTCGTCGCCAACCTTTAGCTTACTCAGACCTCCCTCCTTTATTTATTAATGCAGTGTTAGCTGCAGAGGATGACCGTTTTTTCTCTCACGGAGGGGTCGACGCTAGCGGCTTGTTACGAGCCGGGTCTGAATTGGCTAAAACAGGACATATCCAATCTGGCGGCAGTACTATCACAATGCAGCTTGCTAGAAACTTCTTCCTGAGTACGGAAAAGTCATTTATACGTAAATTTAATGAAATTTTGCTATCTATCCAGCTAGAACGATTATTGCAGAAAGAGAAAATCTTCGAGCTTTACGCCAACAAAATATACCTCGGCCACAGAGCTTACGGCGTGCAGTCAGCGTCTTATGTCTACTATGGTAAAAATCTGGATCAACTCTCTCTGGCCCAGTGGGCCATGTTGGCCGGCCTCCCTAAAGCGCCTTCCAAGTACAATCCGATAGTCAATCCTGCACGCGCCTTAATAAGACGCAACTGGATTTTGGATCGAATGCTAAAACTAGGGTTTATCGACCAGAATGCCCATGATGTAGCCATTGCAGAACCTGAAGTCGCCAGCTTCCACGGTCTAAAAACGGACATTGATGCTCCCTATATTGCAGAGATGGCTCGGCAGTTCACTTTGGATAAACTGGGAGAAAACGCTTACAACGATGGTTACAGTGTCTACACCAGCATCAACTCACACTTACAACTAGCTGCACAGCAAGCCGTTTGGGAGGGAGTACTCGATTACGATCGCCGCCATGGTTATCGCGGCCCGGAAAAACACTTATCCCTACCCAATCCCCCCGCTGCCCCTAACTACTGGGCTCTCACTGTAAAAGACATCAATAAAATTGGCGATCTCGAACCCGCCATTGTCACAGATATTACAAAAAACACATTTAGCGCTGTGTTAAGAAGTGGTAACACTATCGAGTTTGACTGGAACCAAAATTTATCAAAGCGTTTACAGCCCTACAAAACAGAGGATTATTTGGGTGCCCAGGCTAAAACCCCCTCTCAGTTGTTTCAAGTTGGCGATGTCATCAGAGTTAGGGAAAAAGAAAGTAACTATTGGGAAATTGACCAGATTCCACGCGTGCAGGCGGCATTAGCATCTCTTGATAGCCAAACTGGGGCTATTATCGCGCTCGCTGGAGGCAGTGACTTTAATTACAGTAAATTTAACAGAGCCACTCAAGCCCTTCGTCAACCGGGCTCCAGCTTCAAGCCTTTTATTTATCTCAAAGCGCTTGAAGAGGGCTATACCCCCGCTACGATTATCAACGACGCACCGATAGTTTTTCAGGAAGCAGGAATGGCGGAAGCCTGGCGGCCAGAAAATCATGGTGACAAATACAATGGCCCAACCCGGATGCGGCGCGCACTGTATGAATCAATGAACATGGTGTCTATCCGCATCCTGCAACATATTGGCGTCAAAAATCTGATAAAAAGCCTGGCTCGATTTGGTTTTGATACCACCAATATGCAGCCCAATCTTTCCCTTGCACTAGGCTCCCATGCATTTACTCCATTAACTATGGCAAGCGCCTACACGGCATTGTCCAATGGCGGTTATCGAGTAGAGCCTTTTTTTGTGCAACGTATTGAAGACGCTAAAGGCAATACTGTGTATCAACAAGATTTTGTAACCGTATGCCCAGCTTGTGACACAAAACAAGAGCTTCCAGAAACTGCAGTAAAGCCTGCATCACGAGTAATAGATGAACAAAACGCCTACATTATTGATGACATGCTTAAAGATGTCATACGAAAAGGCACAGGACACGCCGCCACGGCTCTTAATCGCCCTGATATTGCGGGTAAGACAGGCACTACTAACGGCCCCACTGATGCCTGGTTTGTCGGCTATAACCCCAACATTACAACCGCGGCTTGGTTGGGATTTGACGACAATACGCTTCTTGGCAAACGCGAGTATGGCGGCACTGCGGCTCTGCCTATATGGATGACTTTCATGCGTGAAGCACTGCATGATCTGCCGATTGTCGAGCGCACAATGCCTGCCGGATTAACTACCGCAAGAATTGATCCTGATACCGGGCAACCTGCATCAGCAGATCGTTCCGATGCCATATTTGAAATATTTCGCAGCAATCAATCTATTGATAGCACAGATGGCCGTGAATCAATCCCAGCTGACGGAGAATCGGGCAGCGTTAGTGAAGATTTATTTTGACCGCTTCTTCTAAAGAATAAGTTCTCTTTCCCGACGTTTCTGCCAATTTATTGTGTTATGAACATAATACGGTAAACACTCAGCGGGATTGTTTAACCAGCTTTCATTGCTTTTTTTCATTGCTAACGCCATGACATCGGCTGCCGACACATCCACGATGATGCTTTCAAACCCCGTTGGAACGACCGCCAACGGCCAAGCATCCCCAACCATCAAACACACATCACTACACTGCTTTCTTCTTTCGTCCAACAGGTCTTTATCTAGCAACTGATCCGGCTCAAGTCGCCTCAATACATCCTGTTCGCTAATGAATCTAGCCCAGTAAACGCCATTCATTCGAGCATCCATAGCCACAGCAATCGCAGTGGACTCATTCAATACCGGACAAGCTTCACGCAAAGCTGCGTATGCGATCACTTCCAAGGAAGATAGTGGGAGTACGGGTAAACTAAAGCTGTAGGCCAATGCTTGAATCACACTAGCCCCAATCCTTAACCCCGTGAAAGATCCAGGACCCGCATTCCATGCAAGCAGATGCAAGTCACCCAATTGAACGCCAGCCTCAATCAACAACTGGTCAATCATTCCAAGAATATGTCGAGAATGACGCTGGGATGTATTTTCAGATCGAACGAATGATGTACCGCCCACCAGCAAACCCACAGAGCAATACGCTCCGGCGGTATCAATCGCAAGTATGTTTACAGATTTCGACATTTAGGTACCCCCGAAAAGCAAAACCCCCGGACAGGCCGGGGGTTTTGTTACAGTCAGTACTACATTACTTCTTCTTGGCAGCTTTCTTGGCTGCTTTTTTAGGTGCTTTTTTAGCTTTAACTACTTTTTTAGCTGCCTTCTTTTTAGCTGCCTTTTTTGGTGCTTTAGAAGCTTTTGCTTTTTTAGCAGCAGGCTTCTTAGAAGCTTTGGCAGCTGCCTTGGCAGCTTTCTTCTGTTGGCGTGCTGCTTTAGCTGCTGCCTTTCTGGCGGCAACTTTAGCTCGTGCAGCTGCTTTTCTTTGAGCAATCTTAGCTTTTGCAGCAGCCTTTCTAGCAGCTACACGAGCTTTGATAGCTGCTTTCTTAGCAGCAACCTTAGCTTTAGCAGCAGCTTTTTTAGCAGCAGCAGCAAGACGCTTCTTGTTGGCAGCGGCACGCTTCTTCGTCCAGTTGCTGACGAACTTGGCACGTGCTTTTTCCAGATCACTCTCAGCCTTAGCAGCCAGTTTGGCAGCCAGAGCAGCAACTGCTGCTTTTACTGATACTGCTTTAGGAGCTGGAGCTTTCTTGACAGCTTTGCGAGCTACACGCTTAGCTGGGGCTTTTGCTTTCTTTTTAGCTTTTGCCATGTTTCATATCCTCAATGGTCATAAATTAATAGTTAGATACAACAAGCTCGTAACTACACCCATACGGGCCTGAATAGATATTATTTTAAATTTTCTACTTTTGCATCTATAAAACCGGATTATTTTGCTTAAAAGAACGTTTTTTTGATTAATTTTGCTATTTTTTTACTAAATTCAAAGAGTCAACGGTCATTTTTTTGATAATCGGTACTCAGAAGCCATATTGAGCAACAATCGATTGCAGCATTTTTATATGATCTGAACTGTCATTCAGACAAGGAATACGCGAAAAATATTTACCTCCAGCACCGATGAAACAATTACGACTGCCTATCTCAATTTCTTCCAGGGTCTCCAGGCAGTCTGATGCAAAAGCAGGACAGATGATATCCACACGACTGATACCAGTTGCTGGAAGTGAAATCAGCACCTCATCTGTGTACGGCTGAAGCCACTTTGCGCGACCAAAACGTGATTGGAAACATAATTTCCATTCTGATTGTGTAAGCCCAAGCACCTCTGCAACGGTATCTGCCGTATACACACAATGCTCATAGTAGGGATCACCTTTATCAATACAGGCCTGCGGTATTCCATGAAAGGAAAAAAGAAGCAGCTCTGCAGAACCATATTGAGCACGATGATCCCTGATAGATTTGGCCAATGCGAAAATATAATCCTCGCGATGGCAGTAATCCCTTACCACTTGCACATCTGGCACATAACGACTTACTACCGTCAACCGAGCTAGTTGATCGTAAATAGCGCCAGTTGTCGTACCTGAATACTGTGGATACAGCGGCAGAACAAGAAATTTCCCTACGCCTTGGGCACCGAGCTCAACAACAAGATCTGCAATGGCAGGTTCACCATATGTCATAGCAACGCGCACGACGACATCTTCCTGACCTGCTCGATGCAATGCATCTTCCAGCAAAGCCGCTTGCCGGTAAGTCATTGCTGTCAGTGGTGACCCATTTTCCGTCCATATTTCCTTGTATAGTTTTGCAACCCGTCGGCACCGTAAAGGCAGGATGATTCCTTTTAACAATGGCAACCATAGTAGCCGGGGAATTTCGACTACTCGCGGATCTGATAAAAATTGATCCAGGAATTTTCTGACTGCCACCGGCTCCGGGGCAGGGGGAGAACCAAGGTTAACCAGAATCACAGCACGTTTCATAACTCGCTACCGTCAGCAAATAAACAAACGGGCCCTTGAGGGCCCGTTCAGGAAATATTTTTTGTTCTCACTGCAATGCAGCAAGAACCCTGTTACCAATATCCGCCACACTCCCCACGCCAGGAACATTTCGATATACACCGTCTCCGCCATGCTGTTGATAAAACTCAACCAATGGCTTGGTTTGATCATGATAAACCTGCAAACGTTTGCGAACAGTCTCTTCTGTGTCATCTGGCCTCTGGATCAACGGCTCACCTGTTACATCATCTATACCAGATATTTTGGGTGGGTTGTGCTCTACATGGTACACACGCCCGGAACTTTCATGCACTCTACGGCCACTCAGCCGCGCAATAATGTCCTGATCCGGCACATCAATCTCGATCACACGATCAATCTGTACATTCTCACGAAGCAGCGCTTCTGCCTGGGGAATAGTTCGGGGAAAACCATCAAACAGAAATCCATTAGCACAATCTGCTTGCGCAATGCGCTCCTTTACCAAAGCGATAATAAGATCATCAGATACCAGTCCACCGGATGTCATAATATCTTTAACTTTAAGGCCCAATGCCGTACCCGCTGCGACAGCTGCTCTTAGCATATCGCCTGTTGAAATTTGTGGTATGCCCATCTTCTCCATGATCAGTTTCGCCTGTGTGCCTTTTCCCGCACCAGGCGCCCCCAATAAAATCACTCTCATCTTTTTTATGCTCCTGTTATGGACTATTAACCAAGGAATAATATTCAGCACATTATACAGCCGGACTCACTTACTCAAGCGCACTCCATCATTGATGGGAAAGCCCATCATCATTCTTCCTTCTATATATACATCTTCCCTCTATATAAGAAGGAAGATTATTCATGAATAGATCCCTTTAACGATTGCTTGGCTCCTTGCCATAGCACTTCCAATTCAGCCATTGTCTTGTCTGACCACCGATCTTGACGTTGCCTTAGTGTTTTTTCCATCCACCCGATACGTTGACTGACCTTCGTATTGCTACTGCGCAATGCCACCTCCGCATCAATATCCAAATGTCGTGCAAGATTAACGCAGCTGAATAGAACGTCCCCCAATTCATCGCAGCAAGCAGCAATATCATTCTGCTGCATGGCTCGCTCCAATTCATCCAGTTCCAGACGCACCTGAGCAATGACTCCGGATGTTGATGGCCAGTCGAATCCGGCACGCGCCAGACGCGACTGGATTTTATGCGCACGCTGCAGAGCTGGTAACGCCAATGGAATATCGCCCAAAAGATTATCTATACCTTTTTCTGCTCTATCTTGCTGTTTACGCGCTTCCCACGCTGTATGCAGTTGCTGCATATCAGGATGAATATCGTCTTCTCGCTGGAATACATGCGGATGACGTATCAGTAGTTTTGCCGCTATGCCATCAATAATAGCGGCCATATCGAATAAACCACGCTCACTACCAATCTGTGCATAAAACACAATCTGGAACAGCAGATCACCCAACTCTTCAGAGAGATGACGATAGTCTGCACACTCGATGGCATCAATCACCTCATACACTTCTTCTAACGTATACGGTAATAAAGAAAGGAAATCTTGCTGTAAATCCCAAGGGCAACCGTTATCAGGATCACGTAACTGGCGCATGATCACTAATAATTTTTCAATATCTGCCATAGGAATCAGGCCTGCCTGTTTGCCTGATACACATTGGGAATCTGATTGATGGCCTCCAACAGGCGACTCAATTGCTGGAAATTCTCGACTTCCAGCGTGATATTCATTTCTACCAGATTGGTCTGTTTTTCCGTAACAGTATCGAGACGGATAACATTGGCCTCCTCACTATCCAGCAGCGAACTGATATCACGCAACAAGCCACGTCGCTCATAAGCGCGTACGCCAACCGATACCGGAAACGTACTACGCCGGGTTTTGCCCCAGTTGACGACAATAATTTGCTCGGGATAATCCAGTTGCGCTTGCAGAGCCTGCTCGCAGGATTGCTGGTGAACTGATACCACATTGTCGGCATCAATGACGCCGACAATCACATCTCCTTCAACTGGATTACAACAAGGAGCCATACGCAAAGCATGTGCCTCCGCACCGATGACCGGTTTCGCCAACGCTTCAACTTGCGTCGCCCACTCCAGCGGCAAATCCGATTGTTGTGCGGTGATACTGCCCGATTGCATCGCAACGTTCAAAACAGTCGTCATGCTGCATTCACCTGTACCGATAGCAACATACAGGTCATTCAGACTTTTACGCTCCAATGCACGCGCCAATGCCTCGAGATCCAACTGGGGCGACACGGCAAGACGCTGGAAAGCGCGATCCAGAATAGCGCGTCCGCTCTCGATATTTTCATCTGCCGCCTGCTGGCGAAACCATTGCTGGACACATGAACGCGCTCTTGCCGTGTGTAAATAATTCAAGCCGGATGTCAGCCAATCGCGGCTGGGGGCCTCGCGTTTGCCAGTAATAATTTCTACTTGATCACTCGTGCGTAACGGCTGGTACAACGGCACAACACGACCATTGATACGACAACCACGGCAACGGTGTCCCACGCCGGTATGAATGTGATATGCAAAATCCAGCGCAGTGGCACCTAGCGGAAGATCAATAACATGCCCTTCCGGTGTAAATACATAAATACGATCCTGGACAATATCCGCTCGCAGCTCTTTGACCAGATCAAGGTCGCCACCGGTTTCTTCATGCCAGGCAAGAACCTGCCGCAACCATTCGATCTTGGCGTCATAACTATCCTGTTGACTGGCTTTGTCTGCACCTTTGTATTGCCAGTGCGCGCACACACCGAATTCGGCTTCCTTGTGCATATCAAAAGTACGTATCTGCACTTCCAGCACTTTACCTTCAGGGCCGATCACTGCTGTGTGCAATGAGCGATAACCGTTTTCTTTAGGGCTGGCAATATAGTCATCAAACTCGTTCGGAATATTCCGCCACAAACCATGCACAATGCCGAGTGCGCTATAACAATCCTGAATGGTTGGCACTAAAACTCGTAAAGCGCGAATGTCATAGACCTGCGAAAAACCAATACCTTTGGCGCGCATCTTGCGCCAGATACTGTAAATATGTTTTGCACGGCCACTGATTTCTGTGTGGATGCCCTCTTGCCGCAAGGCTTCTTCCAACTGGGTTCGGGCTTGTGTAATAAATTGCTGTCTATCGAGTCGGCGTTCATCCAGTAAGCGCGCAATATGTTTGTAGGCGTCCACTTCCAGATACCGGAATGCCAGGTCCTCCAGTTCCCATTTGAGGTGACCAATACCCAAGCGATGCGCGAGTGGCGCGTAGACACTCATGATTTCATGAGCGACCCGGCGACGCTTTTCTTCTGGCGCATTTTTTACAGCACGGATTGCACAGGTGCGCTCGGCAATTTTCACCAGCGCGACACGGACATCATCAATAATTGCCACCAGCATCTTGCGCAGATTCTCTACCTGCACATCAGCAGCACGGCCCAACACCCGCTCCTCACTGAGACTTTGCAAGGCGCTGACCGATGCCATGCGCAATACACCTTCAATCAAGTTGGCGACGCCTTGGCCAAATTCAGTCGCCACTTGTTCCAGTGATAAGCACTCTTCTCTTACGGCGCGATAAAGAATTGCAGCAACCAGCGTTTCCGCATCCTGATCCAGTTCATTAAGAATGGCTGCCATTTCCAGGCCGGTGTGAAAACAACTGGTATCCGCCCAGCGCTTTTCCGATTCCGTACGCGCCTGTTCTGCGTTATAGCTAGCATTACAAGCTGCACGTAACTGATCGAGTTGCTCTGTGGAAAACGCATGTTTTTCGCGTATTGTTTCCAGCCACGCTTCTATATCAACTTTTCCGCTTTCTTCCAACGGATGATGCTCGCGAATCTTGACCATAAAAAATACCGCAGAGACAGCAATAAAAAATCAGGAATTGAAAACACCGGATGACAAATAGCGGTCCCCCCGGTCACAGATAATAGTCACGATAGTGGCATTTTGTACTTCACTCGCCAACTGTAACGCAGCAGCGACTGCGCCACCCGATGACACACCACAAAAAATACCCTCTTTGCGTGCAAGATCACGCATCGTATTTTCTGCAGCTTGTTGCGACAAATCCATTACCCGATCGACACGTGTGCTATCAAATATTGCCGGCAAATACGCAGGAGACCAGCGGCGAATACCGGGAATACTCGCACCCTCTTCCGGCTGCAAGCCGATAATCTGGATGGCGGCATTTTTTTCTTTCAGGAAACGTGACGTACCCATGATAGTACCCGTTGTTCCCATCGCGCTGACAAAGTGCGTGATTTCACCGCCTGTTTGCCGCCAGATCTCGGGGCCAGTGCCATGGTAATGCGCCAGTGGATTATCGGTGTTACCAAACTGATCCAATACTTTGCCGCGTCCTTCAGCCTGCATCGCCTGTGCCAGATCACGCGCTCCCTCCATGCTCTGCTCGCGTGATACCAGCACCAGTTCGGCACCGTAAGCAGTCATCGCATCCCTACGTTCAGCTGTCATGTTATCTGGCATGATCAGGATCATCCGGTAACCTTTGATTGCCGCCACCATAGCCAGGGCAATCCCGGTATTGCCACTGGTGGCTTCGATCAGTGTGTCGCCTGGCTGGATATAACCACGTCTTTCAGCTTCAGCAATCATGCTGGCGGCTGGCCTGTCCTTCACTGATCCGGCAGGGTTATTACCTTCCAGTTTAAGCAGGATGGTGTTGCCATTACCCTGACCAAGACGCTGTAAACGTACCAGTGGGGTATTGCCGATACAGCTTTCGATTGTGGGATAATCCATCGGAACGTCGGCCTTGCATACAGATGACAAGCTGGGCATTTTACAATGATTTCAAGTCACAGTGGTTTTAACTAATGACAACAAAGCGGATCCAATGAAATACCGCAGCAACCTACGTAGCCGTATCGCTCTCTTTGCCCTGATGCCGGCAATTCTCTGTTCATTATTGATTGGTATTTATCTCACCTATGCCCTGGTGCGTGATATTGCCCAATATGAAAAACAGATGGGCAATGCCTATGGCGAACAGATTGCGAACCAGGTTTTTTCCGCCGTTCAAACCGGGAACACTGCTGTTCTGGAGAACACGGCACAATTAGCCCTTGAATACCCGCTACTGCACTCTATTACGTTTTATGACGCACACCAGCAAACACTGGCACACGCTGGCCCCGTGCATAAGTTGCCGGAAAATACCTCGCTTGATATCCATTTATTTTTGCCTCAAAACCTGGAGATTGAATCCACCGAAAATCGACAGCTGTTTGTTCCCATCATCCAGCCACGGCTGGTTGGCTCATTCGTTAGCAACAACATAAATAGCACTGCGACAGATCAGGCAGCGCCTATCGGCTGGGTACAAATGGAGTTTTCACACAGTTTTCTGATGCTGCATAAATATCGCACGATACTGATCGATACGATTGTGGTTTTTGTTGCACTGGCATGCGCGTTCTGGTTGGTGATGCCTTTCAGTGATCGCCTGTCAAACACCTTGAAAAAGTTGGCACAAAAGGCGCGATCTATAGGTCAGGGGGGCCAGGATTTTGACCTGCCTGCCAGCAATATCAGCGAAATACAGGATCTCAGTGATGCCATAGAGGACATGCAAATATCACTGGTGGGGCAACAAACCAACCTGCAGCACAATATCGATCAGGCTACGCAGGATTTACGTGAAACACTGGAAACTATCGAGATACAAAACATCGAGCTGGATCTAGCGCGACGAGAAGCAGTACAAGCCAGCAAAATAAAATCGGAATTCCTGGCCAATACCAGCCATGAAATTCGCACTCCACTTAACGGCATTATTGGTTTCAGCAAATTACTGCTAAAAACCTCGTTGTCGGCCCAGCAGCAGGACTATCTACAAAATATTCGTAAATCGTCCGAAAATTTGCTGACCTTGATCAATGATGTACTGGATCTTTCAAAGATAGAAGCTGGCAAGCTGGTACTGGATTATGTTTCTTTCGATATCAATGAAACCCTGGAAGACGTGCTGCAAATTCTTGCGCCGGGAGCGCACGACAAAGGGCTTGAGCTGCTGCAGATCGTTTACAGTGATGTGCCTCGCCAACTACTGGGAGATCCATTGCGACTGAAGCAGGTGCTGACCAATCTGATCAGTAACGCGATCAAATTTTCAGAAAAGGGCAATATTGTCGTACGAATTGCCACGGAAAATGCGGATAAACAACAGACATTACTAAAAATAGAAGTGACAGATCCTGGCAAAGGATTGCCCAATAACAACCAGATGATTTTCAATACTTTTACCCAACTCGACAGCTCCTCAACCAGAAAACATGGCGGAACCGGTTTAGGGCTGGCGATATCCCGCAAGATTGTTGAACAGATGGGAGGGGATATTGGTTATCACAGCGAGCC
>DATIDQ010000022.1:0-5919 GCA_035456205.1 Pseudomonadales bacterium | reverse complement strand
GATTGATTTTTTGCAGGCAATACATGCCAATAGCTGCAGCTGACAAAAAGAAAAACAGGAAAAGATAGCGTGCTACGGTCTTAACCATAAAGCCTCGCATAACCCAGGTTGTTCAGCTGTTGCCACAATTGTTCAATAATGCCCGAATGCATTGGCAGTAAGCTCACGCCAATGGCATTGACTGGCCAGAGTCCAAATATGCTATTGCAAATAAATACCGTGTCCGCTGACAACATATCATCAAGTGTGAGACGCGTTTCTTGCACAGACAAGGATAGTGTTCGTGAAAATTTATCCATGATAGCGGCTCGCATCACGCCTGCAACACCGCAATAATCAAGACGCGGTGTTGCCAACACGTCATTCCTGACTATAAAAATATTGCTGGATACACCTTCAATAACTGCGCCGCGACTATCCAGCATCAGTCCTTCGTCTGCCCAATCACTCTGCCGCTCCGTCGCAGCAGCTACTTGCTCAAGCCGATTCAGATGCTTGATACCAGCCAAACCTGCATTATGTGACAGGCGTTGATTGCAAACATGCAGGCGTACACCATCAGTAATTCTTTTATGAGAATACTGTGGCAAAGGATAATGTTGCAGATGGAACGTGGAATCATTTGCCGAACGTGAGTCATATCCGCGCTTGCCACCGCTACGAGCGACAATAATTTTCACCAAGGTATTCGGTTGTTGGCCAGCTAGTGAATGGAAAGATTTTTCCAGCTCTGCTATATCGCAATGAATATTCATGCGTTGGATGGATTGCTGCAATCGCATGCGATGAAAGCTCCACAACGGCGCAGCGCCATCAAGAACCAGTATGGTTTCAAACAAGCCATCACCGTAAGCGATGGCTCTGTTCCAGGAAGATGGAATATCAGCGGCAGCATGCATATTGGCTTACTGCCGCATGCGTCAGACTTTTCCGAACAATAACGTGCCGTTAGTACCGCCAAAGCCGAAAGAGTTGGACATCGCATAGCGTATGGCCATTGATTGCGGCTGGTGCGGCACAAAATTCAGGTCACACTCATTGTCAGGATTGTCGAGATTGATGGTTGGCGGCGCTACTTGATCACGAATTGCCAACACAGAAAAAATAGCTTCAATAGCACCAGCAGCACCGAGTAAATGTCCGGTCATGGATTTGGTTGAACTCACAGCGACTTGCGCTGCCGCATTCCCCATCACACTTTTCACTGCACGACATTCTGCAATATCACCAGCCGGCGTGGACGTGCCATGCGCATTGATGTATTGCAAATCCGCCGCATCAATTTTTGCATCGCGCAATGCATTCACCATAGAACGTGCAGCACCATTGCCATCCTCTGGTGGTGAAGTCATATGGTAGGCATCATCACTCATGCCAAATCCGCACAACTCGGCATAAATTTTTGCCCCGCGTTGTTTGGCATGTTCGTATTCTTCCAGCACCAACATGCCTGCGCCATCGGCGAGTACAAAGCCATCACGATCTTTATCCCAAGGGCGACTGGCTGCCTGTGGATTGTCATTGCGTGTCGATAGTGCGCGTGCAGCAGCAAAACCGCCAAGGCCAACCGGCGTACACGCCATTTCTGCGCCACCAGCCACCATCATGTCGGCATCGCCCAACGCAATCATCCGACCAGCTAGACCGATATTGTGTGTGCCGGTTGTGCAAGCGGTAGTAACGGCGATATTCGGGCCGCGCAAACCGTATTTGATCGCAAGATTACCTGCCACCATATTGATGATGCTGCCGGGCACAAAAAACGGCGAAATACGGCGTGGGCCTTTGGTCGTGATGATGTCACGATTCTCTTCAATTGCTCCAATACCACCAATACCGGAACCGATAGCAGAGCCGCAGCGATCTGCATTGGATTCAGTCACCACAAATCCGCTGTCTTCCATCGCCTGGATACCGGCAACCAAGCCGTACTGGATAAATGTATCCATCTTGCGCGCATCTTTTAGCGGCATATATTGTTCGATATCGAGCCCGCGCACATTTCCAGCAAATTGGGTAGTAAATGGCGTCGGATCAAAATGCTCGATTGTCGCAATGCCGCTGCGACCAGCCAGAATACCTTCCCATGTACTGGCCACGGTATTACCGAGTGGCGTGACCATACCGAGACCTGTGACAACAACTCTTCTGCCTAACACGGAAGGGACTCCTTCATTGCTTTACCAGACAAACTAATCCAGATAAAAGAAAAGCCGCACTGCAAAGTGACGGCTTTTTCTATATCAAATCATTTTGTACAAGCCGCTAAGCGGCCCAGCCTTAACCCAAGTGGGAATTGATGTAATCAATGGCCAATTGCACGGTAGTGATCTTCTCTGCTTCTTCGTCAGGAATTTCAGTTTCGAATTCTTCTTCCAGAGCCATAACCAGCTCGACGGTATCCAGGGAATCTGCACCAAGATCTTCAACGAAAGAGGCTTCGTTTTTGACGTCTTCTTCTTTGACGCCCAGTTGCTCGGCAACGATTTTCTTAACGCGTTCTTCAATGCTGCTCATGGTTCAGGTTTGCTCCGAATAGGGGTTATCAAGACCGGTTAGTTTGCTCAAGAAAGCAATCTTCCGATTTCGAGCCGGCATTTTACCCCTATTTTTTTGCAAAGGGAAAGGCCGCTACCTCTTGTATATTTCTGATTTATAGGTATCAAAAATGGGGAGTTTAATATCTTTCAGATGAATACTTTGACATTGCCTGACCTATCCGGATAATCACGACATATGCAAAATCAAGGACTTTTACCATGCTATCGCGTTTGATTACCGCTGTTTTCATCACTGCCTGCACCATTTTGGCCGCTGGTTGTAACAAGCATGATGCACCTGCCGCAAACCTGCCTACCCAAGCCAGCCAGCCCGAAACACTGACTATCCGCATCGGGCACGCTGCACCGTTGACGGGCCCACAAGCGCATCTTGGTAAGGACAATGAAAACGCCATTCGCCTGGCTATTGATGAACTGAATAACGAAAAAATCAGCATCGCTGGCAAAACTGCGCACTTTGAGTTGTTATCGGAAGATGACATGGCGGATCCGCGCACTGCTACGCAAGTTGCCCAGAAACTGGTCGATGCCGGTATTAGTGGCATGATTGGTCACCTCAATTCAGGTACATCCATCCCTGCTTCCAAAATCTACCATGATGCCAGCCTGGTAGAGATCTCACCTTCCGCCACCGCTGTTGCCTACACGGCACAAGGTTTCCCCGGTGCTTTCCGCGTAATGGCCAATGACAGCCAGCAAGGCAAACAACTTGCGCATTACGCCGTGCAAACTTTAGGGTTTAACAAGCTGGCGATTATTGATGATCGCACGGCTTACGGTCAGGGCTTGGCCGATGTATTTGAAAAAACAGCACTGGAATTGGGCGCGACTATCGTCAAGCGTGAATTTACTACCGATAAATCCAGTGATTTCAACGCCATTCTCACCAGCGTGAAGGGCTCTGATGCACAAATATTATTCTACGGTGGCATGGATGCACAGGGTGCACCGATGGTAAAACAAATGCGTGCACTGGGTATTACGATACCGTTTATCGGTGGAGATGGTGTCTACACCGCCGAGTTTCTTAAACTGGCGGGGGCAGATGCTGAAGGTGTTATCGGCTCCCTGCCCGGTATTCCACTGGCCAGCATGAAAGGCGGTCCGGAATTTAAACAACGGTTTGAAGCCAAATACGGCGTGATCCAGCTATACGCACCGTATGTTTATGACGCAATGCGTATGATGGCCAAGGCCATGCAGCAAGCCAATAGCATTGATCCGGCACAGTACCGTCCTGTGCTGGCTGCTATGGAATACCCAGGCCTGACTTCCACTATCCGCTTTGATAGTAAAGGCGATCTGGTCAACAGCCCGGTTTCTCTGTACAAAGTTCATAATGGCGCATGGGAATTTCTGCAGACAGCGGGTGGTCAGTAACCGTCGCCCCCGGGTTGTTCTTTGGTGGATACACTCGCACAACAACTGGCCAATGGCATCATTCTCGGCAGCGTCTACGCGCTGATCGCGCTCGGCTATACCATGGTGTATGGCATTCTGGGGCTGATCAATTTTGCCCACGGCGAAGTCACAATGATGGGCGCGATGATCGCTATCGCCGTACTCAATGCCCTGCTTGCCTCAACACTCGCACTGCCACCGTTTGCCTGCCTCGGTATTGCGCTGATCATCAGCATTCCTGCTTGTATGCTGCTGGGCATGAGTATTGAAAGGATTGCTTACCGACCACTGCGCAATGCTCCCAGGCTCGCGCCACTGATTACAGCCATCGGCGTTTCCATTGTGCTGCAAAATGTCGCCATGATGATCTGGGGACGCGGCTACCAACGCTTTCCTGATCTGTTACCCAACCAGCCCTTTACCTTTTTACATGCCAGCCTGACACCCACCAAAGTCGCCATTGTGCTGGTATCTACCGTGGTATTGACCTGTTTGTGGCTACTGATCAATCGCACTCGCCTTGGCCGCGCGATGCGCGCTACGGCGCAAGACGGACAAGTGGCGCAATTAATGGGCGTCAATATCAACCGCGTTATCGCCGCGACATTTGCTATCGGTTCCGGTCTCGGTTCACTGGCCGGTTTTATGGTGGCGGCAAATTACGGCCAGGCCGATCCTTACATGGGTTTTATGTTGGGCTTGAAAGCATTTTCTGCTGCTGTATTAGGCGGGATTGGTAATCTGCCCGGTGCAGTGATCGGTGGTTTGCTACTAGGGATTATTGAGAGTCTTGGTGCTGGCTATCTCGGCAATCTCACGGGCGGTGTGCTGGGCAGTAATTATCAGGATATTTTTGCGTTCCTTGTGTTAGTTGCTGTGCTGGTATTCAAACCATCCGGATTACTCGGCAAAAACACCATAGAACGCGCGTAATGAAAATATTTGTTACTAATCCCGCAAAAAAAACGCCTGCAAAAATCTGGTTGGCGTATGGATTATTGCTGATGACTGCTGTTTTATTGCCACTGGCAACCGGTGCGGCATTAGGAAATGGCTGGGTGCGCGTGCTGGATTTTGTATTGCTGTATGCCATGCTCGCACTCGGTCTGAATATTGTTGTGGGTTACGCTGGATTACTGGATCTCGGCTACATTGCGTTTTATGCAATTGGTGCTTACGTGTACGCCCTGCTCGCTTCGCCACAATTTGGTTTGCACTGGTCGCCTTTTATTATTTTGCCGATTGGGGCGACGGTTGCCGGATTTTTGGGGGTGATACTTGGTGCGCCAACGCTACGTTTACGCGGTGATTATCTCGCGATTGTCACACTGGGCTTTGGTGAAATTGTGCGTCTGTTTCTGAATAATCTGGATCGCCCCGTCAATCTGACCAATGGCCCGCAAGGTATCAATCTGATCGATCCATTATTTACCATACAACAACCGCTACAACTGTTTAGTTTGCGCATCACATCGGTCTATTTTTATTACTATCTATTTCTGGTACTCGCGGCATTGGTAGTTTTTGTTTCGATCCGGTTACAGAATTCACGCATTGGTCGAGCATGGATGGCAATTCGCGAAGATGAAATGGCAGCAAAAGCCTGTGGCATCAACACACGTAATATCAAATTACTGGCATTTGCTATGGGTGCGTCATTCGGCGGTGTTGCCGGTGGATTATTTGCTGGCTTTCAGGGCTTTGTGAGCCCTGAAAGTTTTGTGTTACTGGAATCCATTATGGTGTTGTGCATGGTGGTACTGGGTGGCATGGGTAACATTGCCGGTGTGATACTCGGCGCTGCCCTGCTCACTATTACGCCAGAAATTTTTCGCGATATTGCAACACCTATGCAACAAGCACTGCTTGGCCGCACTATCATTGATCCGGAAAACTTGCGCATGCTGTTATTTGGTATTGCGCTAGTGGCCACCATGTTGTTTCGCCCACAGGGTTT
>DATIDQ010000021.1:0-10519 GCA_035456205.1 Pseudomonadales bacterium | reverse complement strand
CGTAGCATTACTCGTCACCGGCGGCGACAGCGAACTGACAACGGCGGGCGACACGCGGTTCTGCACCGATATTTTTATCAGCCAGGACATTGAACACCTGACCGCCGCACGCATAGAAACACAAAATCACCACGGCACTGGCTGTACATTGAGTGCTGCAATAGCCAGTTTTATGGCGCACGGTTTTTCCCTGCCTGAAGCGGTGCAATATGCACGACAATTTGTGCAACAAGCATTGTTAGCAGCCGTTGACCAAGCATGGTCTGGCCACGGCCCCCTCAATCATTTTTTTGCCTTTGGCAAACAGTACAGTTAAACCGGAGATATTTTTATGAGCACACATAACATGGCGGAAAAACATTTATCAGACACGGCGCAGGTAGACTCCGCCTCTGTCGCACCATTGCCGGGTTCGCACAAGATTTATGTAGAGGGCAGCCGTCCTGATATTCGCGTCCCCATGCGCGAAATCACACTGACCGATACACAACTGGAAAAAGGCGTAGAAAAAAATGCACCTATCCGCGTGTATGACACTTCCGGCCCCTACACCGACCCCACTGCAAACATTGATGTTCGCAAAGGGCTGGCTGATATACGCAGCGCATGGATACTTGAACGCAACGACACCGAATTGCTTGACGGCTCCAGTTCCACCTACACGCAAGAACGCCTGGACGACAACAATCTCGCCCATTTGCGCTTCCGTCACTTGCGCGTACCGCGCCGCGCCAAAGCTGGCCAGAATGTTTCCCAGATGCACTACGCCAAAAAAGGCATCATCACACCGGAAATGGAATACATCGCCATCCGTGAAAATATGAAACGTGCGCAACTGGCAGAAGCACAGGAACTGGATTACCAACACGCCGGCCAATCATTTGGCGCGGCCATTCCAAAAGAAATTACACCCGAATTTGTGCGCGATGAAATTGCACGCGGCCGCGCGATTATTCCCGCCAACATCAACCACACCGAACTGGAACCAATGATTATCGGGCGCAACTTTCTGGTGAAAATAAACGGCAATATCGGCAACTCCGCCCTGGGTTCCTCTATCGAAGAAGAAGTGGCAAAACTGACTTGGGGTATTCGCTGGGGTGCGGACACCATGATGGATTTATCCACCGGTAAAAACATCCATGAAACGCGCGAATGGATTATCCGCAACTCGCCCGTTCCCGTCGGCACCGTACCGATTTATCAAGCACTGGAAAAAGTGGATGGCGTGGCAGAAAACCTGACCTGGGAGATTTTCCGCGACACATTGATTGAGCAAGCAGAACAAGGTGTGGATTATTTCACTATCCATGCCGGCGTGTTGTTGCGCTACGTACCACTCACTGCCAAACGCATGACCGGTATTGTGTCGCGCGGTGGTTCGATTATGGCGAAGTGGTGTCTCGCACATCACAAGGAAAATTTCCTCTACACGCACTTCGAAGAGATTTGCGAAATCATGAAAGCCTACGACGTGAGTTTTTCACTCGGCGACGGCTTGCGCCCCGGCTCGGTGGCAGACGCGAACGACGCCGCACAATTCGGCGAACTGGAAACTCTCGGCGAACTGACAAAAATTGCGTGGAAACACGATGTGCAGGTAATGATTGAAGGCCCCGGCCATGTGCCCATGCACATGATCAAGGAAAACATGGACAAACAATTGCACCATTGCGACGAAGCGCCTTTTTATACATTAGGCCCACTGGTGACCGATATTGCACCGGGCTATGACCACATCACGTCCGGTATCGGCGCAGCCATGATCGGCTGGTTTGGCTGTGCGATGCTCTGTTATGTGACACCGAAAGAACACCTGGGTCTACCCAATAAAGAAGATGTCAAAACCGGCATCATCACTTACAAGATTGCGGCGCACGCGGCAGATCTCGCCAAAGGGCATCCCGGCGCACAACTGCGTGACAATGCATTATCCAAAGCGCGTTTTGAATTCCGCTGGGAAGACCAGTTCAATCTCGGTCTTGATCCGGATACAGCACGCAGCTTCCACGATGAAACCCTGCCAAAGGAATCGGCGAAAGTCGCACACTTCTGTTCGATGTGCGGCCCGAAGTTCTGCTCCATGAAAATTTCACAGGATGTGCGCGACTATGCCAATTCATTAGAAGGCACTGCTACACTCGCTATCAATATCAACGAAACCGATACTGTACGTATGATTGATGTAGAGCGCGAGATGGCAGAAAAATCGCGGGAATTTCGTGATACAGGCAGCGCCATTTACCATCGGGTGTAATCAGAGTGCATGGATAATCTGTTTGCCGCTAATGACATAGAAATCCAGAAAACGGAAACTGTTTTTCAAGGTTTTTTCCGTGTCCTGCGTTATCGCTTACGCCACCGGTTATTCAGCGGAGAGTGGAGCAATGTTATACAGCGAGAATTGTTTGCGCGTGGCGATTCGGTTGGCGTGCTGCTTTACGATCCCGCGCGCGACTGCGTAGCACTGGCACAACAATTTCGCATCGGTTGTCTGGACAATACCGACGGTGCCTGGGTGTGGGAAGTTGTCGCCGGCATGGTCAAACCTGACGAAAACAGCTTGCAGGTCGCGCTGCGTGAAGTAGCAGAAGAAACCGGGCTGCAACTCCATGCGGAGCAATTACAACCCATCACGCGTTACTTCAGCAGTCCGGGCGGTACTGACGAGAGGCTGCAGCTGTATTGCGCGCTGTGCGATTTGCCCCCGGAGGTAGAAGGCACATACGGCTTGACTGAAGAAGCAGAGGATATTCGCATCAGGCTCTTTGCCACCACCACAGTTTTTGATGCTATGCTGGCCGGAGCAATAAATAACGCCGCAACCATAATTGCCTTGCAATGGCTGCATATAAACCGCAACAGGCTACAACAACAAAAGAACTTCTCGAGTCCTTGAGCATGGTGACAAACGCCGCACAGAGACAACGCTACCACACCAGTCTGCAGGCTCTGCACGCAGAATGTGAAACCAATTATCTGCGCTTGCTGAAAATATTACCTGACTTCAACACTGAAGACAGTCGCCATCTCTCGTTACAAACCGGCTCAGGACAAGAACGGCGTTTCCAGTTTTTTATTTTTGAGCGAGCTCGCTACACCACCACACTGGACATTGCAGAATTTGGTGCGCATCAACAATGGGGATTAAGCGCATCATTTTCTGTGCGCCTCTATCACGATGCTCGCATGGCGGAGGTGCTGGCTTTCCAACGCGAACGCAATGTAGCGCCATTCAACCATTATCCTAACTCACGCATGTTCCAGCCGGATGAAAAAATACAATGGAATTTCTTGCTCGGTGAATGGTTAACGCATTGTCTGTTGCACGGTTACAACACAGGGAAGGCATTTGTGCCATGCACGGCAGGAGACTGCGTATGATTTATCGTTTTAATAACACGGAATCGGTGCGCCTGATTCAAATCACAGATTGTCATGTCCACAATGAACGCGACCGCCTGTTGTCTGGCGTTAATACTTACGACAGCCTGACTCAAGTGATTGATGGCATCAACAGCTGTACACAAGCTGCCGATATGGCATTGGTGACTGGCGATCTGACCCACGAAGGTGATGAACGCGCTTACCGCTTGCTGCTCGAACAACTGAATCGTCTACCGATGCCTTTTTTCTGGCTCGCTGGCAATCACGACCATATTGAACCCATGCACAACACCGCCACGCATGAGCGGCTGCACACCAAACAGATTATTCTGCAACACTGGCAAATTTTATTACTGGATAGCCATGTCGAGGATGAAGTGGCGGGGTTGGTAACCCAGAGTGAACTGACATGGTTGGCGACAGCACTGCTCGAACATCCGGAAAAACACGCTGCCATTTTCGTACATCATCCTCTCGTACCTGTCGGTTGCGATTGGCTGGATCCACAACGGATTGCCAACGCCGAACAATTGCTGACATTGTTCGACAACACACCGCAGTTGCGATTGGTGTGCAACGGCCATGTACACCAGGATTCACAACACCATCGACTGCACTATCAACTGCTGTCAACACCATCCACTTGCGTGCAATTCAAACCCGATAGCACTGATTATGCTGAAGATGATTTGCCTCCCGGTTACCGACGTTTTGCACTGCATGCTGATGGCTCTTTTGATACCGAAGTGATCCGTGTGGGAGAACTGGTGCGTGTAGCTGGTGCACCACGCGGCTATGGCAGCGACTACGACTGACTGCACGACATCCATCGATATTATGTCTATCTCGATTGTCTATATCCACGGCTTCAACAGTTCACCGCAATCCCACAAAGCGCAACTGTTCAAGCAGTGGCTGCAAGACAATCACCCCGCAATCACACTGCACACACCCGCATTGAAACCCTATCCACTGGATGCCGTCGCACAACTGGAATCATTGGCGGACATGAATCCAGCTAACACCGGTTTTATCGGCAGTTCGCTGGGCGGTTTCTACGCTGTGCACCTTGCTGAAAAATACCGGATGCCGGCCGTACTGATCAATCCATCAGTAAGGCCGTTTGATACCCTCGCGCGCTATCTGGGAGAAAATGAAAACTTCCATACACAGGAGCGCTACGTACTGACACAACAACATGTCGATGATTTGCGTTCGCTGTATATTGAAAAACCCGGCAATCCAGACAAGTTGTTACTGCTGACACAGACTGCTGACGAGACGCTGGATTTTCGTGAAGCCACCGCGCATTTTCACAATGGCCCAGCCATTATCGAATATGGCGGCGATCATTCTTTCCAGCATGCAGAACGCCATTTCCCGTTCATGCTGCATTTTTTACAGAAGAGCTTTGGCTAGACTTTACTGTACTGGGAGTAATAGTGATGAAGATATTCATCAAAACTGTCATGCGGCATTTTCGCTTCCAGTTCTTGCTGTTTTTGCACAGACAACCTGGCAGCTTCTTCGAAATAGGCCAACTGTTCTGACACAAGATGATGTTTGGCAAAATATTCTGCATGCTGTGCGGAAAGATCGCAGGCCAGGCGGAAAAATGATTTTTCCTGTTCTTCCATATCACGCAACACGGCAGCAGCCGGCGTCAGACTATCACCCTGTAATTTTGCACGCTGCATTTCGACACTGCTTGTATACGCACTATTTTGATATGCCGCATCCAGCAGTTTTGCGCACTCAGCAATCTCGCTAAAAAATGACAATGCCCACTCCGGCAACACCCGCTGTTGCTCACTGTCTTCCAGCAATAATCCTGCATCACGGCCACACTCGACAACACGTTTCTGGTTGCGTATCAGACGCTGGTATTCTGCAGCATCTGTTTCCGGGCTATCGCTGAGCAAACACCACAATAAAAACGCCTCAATAAAATGTGCCGTGTCTGCATCAATACCTGCAGGCAAATAGGGATTGAGATCCAGACAGCGCACCTCGATATATTCCACTCCGCTTTCATGCAGAGCGACGATCGGAGTTTCACCCGGTTTTGTGACGCGCTTGGGGCGGATGGTACTGTAAAACTCGTTTTCAATTTGCAGAAGATTGGCATTGAGTTGGCGGTAGTGCCCTGATGCATCGCGCACACCAATTTTCTCATACGCCGGATACGGCGTAGTCAATCCTTTTTTCAACGTGCTGATATACGTCGGCAAACTGTTATAGCAGACTGTCAACGCTGCTTGTGCATTACTCTGGTAACCGAGATCACCCATACGTAACGACGTAGCAAATGGCAGATACAAGCTGCGAGCTTTGTCATCAAAAGCCTGTAATTTATGATCGCGACCCTGCAAAAAAGTCGGGCATATCGCAGGCGACGCTCCAAAAAGATACAACAGCAACCACATGTGGCGACGAAAGTTGCGAATAAGATCAAAATATCGCTGTGTTTTAAAATCCTGCAGACGACTTTTATCACCGTCATGCTCTTGCAATATTGCCCATAACGAATCAGGGAAAGAAACGTTGTAGTGAATACCTGCAATAGCCTGCATCACACGACCGTAGCGGTGGCCCAAGCCTTCACGATAGATCGTTTTCATGCGTGCATTGTATGAACTGCCATATTGCGCAAGAGGGATCTTGTCATCGCCTTCCAGTATGCAGGGCATACTGGCCACCCATAATTTCTCACCCTGTTTTTCAAGTACAGAGTAGGTATACGCGTGAATGCAATCCAGCCAAGTCAAGGACTCATCAATCGTCCGGCTCGGCGGCGTAATAAATTCCAGTAATGCTTCTGAAAAATCGGTGGTGATATTCGGATGCTTTAGCGCAGAACCCAAAGCTAGCGGGTGCGGCGTCTGCGCGAGTTTTCCATCATGGGTAACTCGCAAACTCTCTTTCTCAATGCCGCGACGCATGTCTCGCAATATGGCGACATGCCCGGAGTTCTGTAATTCCTTCAGACGTGAAGCAAAAATATCATTCACCGTGCTGTTCGCTATCATGCTGTTCATTTTCATGCGCTTCACTGCCCTGATCATTATCCTGATCACCTTCATCCTCAGGTGACTCAACAACCACCACATCCTGCTCATCATAAGTCACAGGAGTCACCTTGCGCGGCTCGGTCGCATCGCCCAACAGCGGAATGTCTTTTTCATTCAGCGGGCACTGCAATAGCGTCAAGCGCTGCTCGATATCACGGGCATTCACTTCGATCATATGATTCAGCGCCACATCACGATGCGGAGAACGCCATGCAGCGGCCGGTTCGCTTTCATCAAGCCACTGACCCTGCTTGCCAAGAAACTGGGTATGCTGGTTGCAAATAACAAAAACGTCTTTCATGTTCTGATCCAGAAAAAACTAGGGGAAGGCAATATTACCAAGTGACTTATAGCTGCCATCACTTTGCTGCAATAACACCCGGTATTGTGAGGGCGGTAATTGTTTTTTCAATACCAGCAAACTCGAGTATTTTCCGGTATCACGATCAATATTGTGTGCATCCAGCATAAACAGATAGCTCACTGCATTACCACAAAACAATAATTGCGCGGGGGTGTCAGACGGAACCGTATCCAGTGTTATTTCCGCTGCCAGAGCTCGGGGTTTTTTGCTCCACGCCCGAGCCACACCGGTTTCAACAACCGGCGAAGCAGCATCCAGCCCGCAAGCGCCATCTTTCACCGCAGATACAAACACCGGTCGATGACGCGAATCAATTGCATTGTACGGGTTGTAATCCCCCCGCTCGTAGGCATTGAACAAACGCCAATCCTGATTGTGCGGGTAAAACGGCATATGTGATCGCCCCATCCCCCCATCGATCAACCAGTTGTAATGCGATGTTTTAACAGTTACACGCTCCCGGTCGATGTCATCCAGAACATGCAACGAAACAATCTGCACGAACAACCCGGTCAGGAGAAAAAACCACACCGTCATGCGGTTTGGCTTTCTGGATATCGTGCTGCCAACCAGCAGGATCAACAACAGAAAAGAATATATCCTGTAGCGATATAACAATCCGGCCTCCGGACCAAAAGACAGACCGCGACCGATGGCTACCAGCGCTATTGAAGCGCCGACAAAAAACAAAATGGCCCACCAGAATCTATCAGACACCGCTGACGGTCTGACACCACCTAGTAGCAAGAAAAACAGCAGCGCACCACCAACCATTGCCGCCAACCACCACTGTGTCAGATCAACAACACTGGCGCCAGCCATAGATAGCAGTGTCAGCGGCGCATTCCATAAACTGGTAGCCCCTGCAATATCATTTTCGTTAACAGGATTGATGTAGTCTTTCAGATTTTGCGGATCGGTATAAACAACATAACGCCACAGATGATCGGCATTGAAGGGGTTTTCGTAAGTAATATAGCTCACCGTGACAACAATAAATGCGCCCAGCCATACTAATAGTTGTCGCCAGTTCTGTTGACCGTGTTCAACTTTTTTTACCAGAAAACCGCTTGCAATCAACGCGGGCAATACCAGCAGACCATTGAACTGCGTTGTAACAGCCAGCAACGCCCATGACAGCGGCTTCACAATCGCGTCCGGATTGCGGGCGACGCTGCGGGCAGCCAGCAAAGCAAACAATATCACTGCCTGGTTTGATAACGCCGTCATCGCCCAGAAACTGGCGTGCCAATAAAACAGATTAAAAAATACCGTGAAAACCAGTGCCAGCGCATACCACCAGCCGACAGTTTTTTGCAACCACTCTGCCAGCACCCAGCAACATGCCAACACCAGAAAATGACCTATCAGCATGTAGTGGAAAAAATTGATTTGTTTGAACAGTGCGTAATGCGCCAGATATACTAGATGATTAAAAATGGTGACATGTTCGTGATTGGGCAATGCAATAACCGCCAGTTTATCCAGCCAGTGTTCTTGCCCTAGAAAAATCTCAAAGAACCATAGCACATCGACGAAATCATCGGCCTGCCCTGCATCAAGCGCATAATAAAAAAACACTGACCAGTAGTACGCCAGTGATCCGGCAATTAACAATATGCACGCTGATTTTTCCCACGTCGTGCACGTAAGCAGACGATATTGATTATTCTGCGGCGTCATCACGCCGCTCCAGCAATCGCGCGAAAAATATGCCTGTTTCGAACAACAACCACATCGGCGTGGCCAGCATCACTTGCGACAAGGCATCCGGCGGCGTGAGCACTGCAGCCACTACAAAACAACCGACAATAATCCAGGGTCTTTTTTCAACCAGCGAGGCAGACGATGTCACTCCCATCAATACCAGCAGGATCGTAGCCACTGGAATTTCAAACGTGCAACCAAAAGCCACAAACAAACCGAGTACCACATCGAGATAATGGGAAATATCAGGAGCGTACGTCACACCCACCGGCAAGATCCGGCTCATAAAACCGAACATCACCGGAAAAACCAGATAGTAGGCAAACGCAACGCCGGCATAAAACAACCCGATACTCGATACTAACAACGGCAAGGCTATGCGTTTTTCACGCGGATAGAGGCCCGGCGCGATAAATCCCCATATGTGATACAACAGTACCGGCACACTGAGAAAAATAGCGGTAACAAACGCCAACTTGAACGGCGCAGTGAAAGGTGAAATAACTTCTGTCGCCAACATGCCAGTACCTGCAGGCAAGTAATGCAGCAATGGCGCTGAAAGATATTGAAACAATTCATTGGCAAAAAACGCGAGCGGCAAAAAAATAATTACAATAATTCCGATGCACCACAACAAGCGTGAACGCAATTCAATCAGATGCGCAATTAACGGTTGTTCGGCATCCACTGCCACATGCTCGGGTAATTGCTCGGAAGACATGTCAGGATTGCGGCTTCTGGTTAACGTCATCCAGCGTATCCACGGTTTCGGTTCCGGTTGTTTCATTCCCGACTGTTTCATGCAGGACACGCTGGATAGCTTGTGGTGACTCGTTAAGACTTTTCATGATGGACTCATTGTGCAACTGTCGCCGGATTTCATCTGCACCCAATTCGCGTTCGACTTCACGCCGCGTATCTGCCAACACGCGCTTGATACGACCTATCCACAAACCCGCGGTGCGTGCAGCCTTCGGCAATTTCTCCGGGCCGAATACAATCAACGCTACCAGCGCTGTCAGTACCAGCTCCGAAAAACCGACATCAAACATGGAGGCAGGCTGCCATCAAGACTGATTGTCAGTCTTGTCATCTAATGGTTTTTTTTCGGCGGCTTCTTTATCGGCTTCCTTATCACCGTCGCTCATAGCTTTCCTGAATCCTTTTATTGACGCCCCCAGATCCGAGCCAAGATTTTTTAGCTTGCCGGTGCCAAATATCAAAATAATGACAGCAAGAACCAGCAACCAATGTATAGGACTACCAAGACCCATAAAATTTTCCTCGTTTACAAATACGGCTATTGGCGGGATGCTTTTTCATCAAGCCCGGATAAATCAAAACGCCTGGCCAACTCGGTCAACACATCTTGCGCCGACAAGTCTACATGCGACAACATCACCAATGTGTGAAACCACAGGTCTGCTGTCTCATATACCAGCGCATTTTTATCTCCTCCATGCTGTACATCTTTTGCGGCCAACAGGGTTTCTGCACATTCCTCGCCAACCTTCTTCAAAATGGCATCCAACCCCTTGGCGTGCAAACCTGCTACATAGGAAGCATCTGCTTTCGCGGCCTGCTTTCGCGCTGCCAGCACGGCAGTCAGTTCTTTAAGCACATCCGTCATCAGTCTGCCCCATACTTTTCACTGCCAGAACCATAGATCTTTGCAGGATCTTTCAATACCGGCTCCACTGTCTGCCACTCTCCGTCTTTTAACACGCGATAGAAACAGGACTCACGGCCAGTGTGGCAGGCGATACCGCCACGCTGCTCCACTTGCAACACAATCACATCGGCATCACAGTCCAGCCGGATCTCATGCACGGCCTGCACATGGCCAGACTCCTCACCTTTGTGCCACAACCTGTTGCGCGAACGCGACCAGTACACAGCTTCGCGGCGCTGCGCGGTTTCAGTCAGAGCCTCACGGTTCATCCAGGCCACCATTAGCACCCGCCCGTTGGTACGATCCTGGGCGATGGCC
>DATIDQ010000020.1:0-2791 GCA_035456205.1 Pseudomonadales bacterium | reverse complement strand
GTAAAACTGTTTGAGTTGCACATAACGCGGATCGTTTGCTTCGGAGTGATCTCCCGGCAAGGGATCAGGACTCATACCTTCCCATAACTTCAGCGGGCGCGCAGCCGTGTCTTGCGACAATAAATTTAACAACGCGGAGGTGCCAGTGCGCGGCAAACCGGTCAATAACATCGGCGCCTTGATTTTTACCTCGCGAATTTCCGGATGCTGTTTCCACGCCGCTTCAATGCGCAAACGCACTTGCAGCAATTTCACCAGGCGTTTGCGATTGCGCTTTACACCGCGCTCATCAAAACCATTGGTGGTGTAGGTCTCGATGAGTTTTTGCAAACCGGGCTTGAAATCATCGGAGCCAAAATCATCCAGCCCTGCAGCAGCAGAGGCTTCTGCCAACAAGGTAGGTAAATCAAAAGCTGCTTCAGTCATACAGAATCCTCAAAGCTCGGAAATTTTTACTACCCGCGCCTGTGGCTGCGGATGTTCGGAAGCACGTATCCAGCGCAGGCACAATGTGCCTTCGTTGCGACCACAGGTATCTAACCAGTTCGGCGTGTTCACCGCATTTTTTGAAATAACAATGCGCACCGAACCATCAGCGTTGTAGTGCGCTGTGCCTTTATTCACATGCACAGGAAAATAACGGTAGTCGAGACTTTCCAGCCAGTAATTAGCCAACTGCAAATTCCAGAAGTCACATTCAGGCGGCGTGAATTCCACCACCAAGGCTTCATCATCGGCCAGAGAAAAATAACCGTGGTAATACGCGATATTGGGATCACCACCTGCAGCCAACGCCACATCAGGATTAAAACGCGGCAGCGTATTCGGATGCTTGCGGAAATCTTCCGCCCACTTTGCAAACAAACCGGCAGAGCCTGACACAAAAAATCCCGCCCCCATCAAGGCTTTATCCACCCGTTCAGCGGATAAATGGCGCGGTTGATTGGGGCCGTCGATACGCTCGATTTTGACTTGTGCCGGAATTTCTTTTTTGTGATCGAGCCGCGTCTGACGCACCTGAATCAAACGTGATTCCGGCGCCATCTGCAACCAGTTGCCAGACTGCGGTGTGCTGGATGCAATAATTTCAAACGAACCGTCAGCATTGATCTGCATATCTTTCGCTTCGAGATAGCCGGAAGTATCCAGTGAAGCAGTCTTGCCATAACCGCCAGCCTGCGCACCAAAACCGAGATAATGCACCGTGCCGCGCGTGCCGGTAATGCGATAGGTGTAGTTGCCGTTTACTGGCGCCGCGAGATAAATATTGTCCGGGTTATCCATGCCCATCTTGATGGTTTCATGCACCGCGCGGGAGAATTCCGGCGCTTGTGTATCTGCCGCTTCCAGAAAAGATTCCAGTGCACCACGCGTCAAGCGTGCGAGGTAACGCCAACCTTCCGCACGATCCAGTGCATTGGTCGGCGCAGTCGGCGCCAGCACAATGTCATGCCCTGCTTTCTTCAGTGCATCGCAGAAATCATCCCAACTGCGTCCATCCATCGCGCGGGCAATTGACTCATCCTTTGCTGCCTGTTTTGCGTCAGTCATATCCATCTCCGGTTTTTACTCAGCACTAGAGCATAGCAAAGTCAGGCAACAGAAAGGTTGTGGTGAACCACAGTGGGCGACAAGGCCAAAGCTCTATACACCGCAGGCCAATTGCCACAGCTTGTCTATACTTCCAGTGAGTAGTGACAACCATCAATGACAACGATGTCAGGAGGGTTTCCCCATGAAACACCACTATTATGTAACAACCGATCTGGACGATCTGGAAGTAGCCGAAACCGAACTGGAACGGGCGGGAATCAGCGCTTCACGTATGCATGTTCTCACCGAGGATACCGCTGGCGCGATGACACACCACTTGCACCCGGTTAATGACCTGATGAAACGCGATGCAATACACACAGCAATGGTTGGCTCAACACTCGGCCTGTCACTGGCAGCGATCATCCTCATATTGGCCTCTACATCAGGACTGGCAGCACAAATGGGGTGGGCTCCGTTCATACTGATCAGCATCGCTGTTATAGGTTTCAGTACCTGGGAAGGTGGCTTGCTGGGCATCCAGCGCCCCAATCACTCACTGTTACGTTTCATGGGTTCCATCAAAAAAGGTCGGCACGTGTTATTGGTGGATGTGAATACGCAACAGGAACAGGCGCTGGCCAGAGTCGTCGCGAACCATCCCGCTCTGCGTGTTGCGCGTGATGGCACGCCCGACGCGCATTCAGTCGCACAGTGGAAGAAAAAATGGCACACCATTTGACGCGATCGTCACGCCAGACAGATGCGTCTATGCATAGCAGTACTGGTTGATCAATTTCGCCAGCACGTCGATTGTCGGCTGGATGCGATCCAGCGCGAGGAATTCATCCGGCTGGTGCGCCTGTGCGATATCGCCCGGGCCGTAGATGACGGTTTGCATACCAAGCTGCTGCAAGAATGGCGCTTCCGTACCGAACGCAGTGGACTCAGCTGCGTAGCCCGTCAATTTTTCCAGCGCCTTCACCAGCTCGCTATTTTCATTTTCTTCAAACGGTGCAATGGCGTGCATCAACGGAATCCTTTCAATACTGATGCGTCCATTCAGCGTATCAATACGTTGCAAACGCGCGTCAATTTCTGCCTGTAAATCTGCAATCACCATTCCGGGCAACGGCCGCACATCAAACTGCAATTCACAGCAGCCGCAGATGCGGTTGGGATTATCGCCGCCGTTGATGTAACCAAAATTCATTGTTGGCCTATCGACCGCAAATTGCGCGTTGTGAAAACGCTGCTG
>DATIDQ010000019.1:0-2838 GCA_035456205.1 Pseudomonadales bacterium | reverse complement strand
TTGGTGTTGTTATCAGGAGGGCTGACTGCTGTAGGCTTGAATGATTTGCGGCAAACAAAACAATCATTGCGCCGCAACTACCCTATTCTTGCGCACATCCGTTTCTTTTTTGAATTGATCCGCCCGGAAATTCGCCAGTATCTGCTGGAAAATAATACCGAGGCGCGACCTTTTTCCCGCAACCAACGCAGTCTGGTGTACCAGCGCGCCAAACAAGTCATCGACAAACAACCGTTTGGCACACAGATGGATGTTTATGAAGATGATTACGAATGGATCAATCATTCCATCGCGCCAGCCCCTATTACCACACATGACTTTCGCATCACCATCGGCGCACACCCTGATTGTCCGCGCGCGCAACCTTATTCAGCCAGCGTGTTCAACATTTCCGCGATGAGTTTCGGCGCCTTATCTGCCAACGCCATCCTTGCACTGAATGCCGGCGCGAAACAGGGTGGTTTCATGCACGATACTGGCGAAGGCGGCATCAGCAGCCACCATCGCGAACACGGCGGCGATCTGGTATGGGAAATTGGCTCAGGTTATTTTGGTTGCCGTAATGCTGATGGCACTTTTTCAGAAGAAAAATTTGCAGAAACTGCTGCATTGCCGCAAGTGAAAATGATTGAAATAAAACTGTCGCAAGGCGCAAAACCCGGTCATGGCGGCGTGTTACCTGCAGCAAAAGTGTCGGCAGAAATCGCTTCGGCACGCGGCGTGAAAACGGGTGAAGACTGCATATCACCACCGCGTCATTCGGCATTCGATTCACCGACGGGCTTGCTGACATTTATTGAGACTCTACGCAACACATCCAGCGGAAAACCTACCGGATTCAAACTTGCTGTCGGTCATCCGTGGGAGTTTTTTGCCATTGTCAAAGCGATGTTGGCAACCGGCATCACACCGGATTTTATTGTGGTGGACGGCGGCGAAGGCGGCACAGGTGCAGCACCTGTAGAATTTACTGACCATGTCGGCACCCCATTGCAGGAAGCTTTGCTGCTGGTGCATAACACGCTAGTGGGCGTTGGCCTGCGCGATAAAGTTCGCATCGGCGCATCTGGAAAAATTATCAGCGCTTTCGACATTGCACGCGCAATGGCGTTGGGTGCGGACTGGTGCAATTCTGCACGCGGTTTTATGTTTGCATTGGGCTGCATTCAATCACAAAGTTGCCACACCGATCATTGCCCTACCGGTGTCGCCACGCAAGATGTGCAACGTCAGCAAGCATTAGTGCCCGCACAAAAAGCCGAGCGCGTTGCCAACTTCCAACGCAACACACTCAAGGCGTTGGCTGAGCTGGTATCGGCTGCCGGGCTGGAACATCCAGTTGATCTAAAACCACATCACCTGGTGCGACGTATATCATCCAGCCAGGTTCGTCTCGTATCCAGTCTGGTGCCATTTCTTGCGCCAAACGCATTACTGGATTCTGCTAATCTCGACAATTTGCCAGCCGTATATGGCATTTATTGGCCGATGGCGCAGGCAAATTCTTTTCAACCGCTGAATATCTGATTCCTGATATTTAGCTAGAGCGATACCTGCGTGCCCAGTTCAACCACGCAGTTAGCGGGCAAATTAAAATAACCGGCAACACTGTCTGATTGCCGGTTCATCCAACCAAACAACATCGCCTGCCAATGTGGCAACACACCCGGACCAGAAACGATGGTCGCACGCGCCACAAAAAAAGTGACTTGCATTGGGTCAATCTGCACATTAAATGCCGGCAAGCCTGCCAAGGCATTCATCACATCCGGCTCTTCGCGAAACCCGAAACGCACCGTAACAGTAAATACGCTGTCATCAAGTTGCTGCACAACTAGCCGCTGTGACTGTGCAATGCGCGGCACGTCTTCCGTGACCACATGCAAGAAAATAGTCTGCTCATGCATAACTTTAAAATGCTTCAGATTATGGAATAACGCACTAGGCACCAGAGAAGGATCAGATGTCATATACATAGCCGTTCCAGGAACACGCTGCACACTGGAAAAACTGCTGCTCAGGAAATCTTCCATTTTGATATCAATTTTCCGTCGCGCGGCAGCGACAGCCTTGCTGCCCCGTTTCCAGGTAATCAGCAATGTAAAAATGAAAAAACCCAATACCATGGGCATCCAGCCGCCATCCATCAATTTCGTAAGATTTGAACTAAAAAATATCATTTCCAGCAACAGGAAAATGGGCATAGTTATCAAACCGGCTATACGATACTTACTGTGTTGCGTACTGATCACAATCAGTGTCAATAACGATGTAATAATCATTGTGCCAGATACTGCAATGCCGTATGCCGCAGCCAATGCACCAGATGATTTGAACTGGAATACCAACACAATAACAGCCAGCAACATAATCCAGTTAATAACGGGCACATAAACCTGGCCTTTCTCGGTATCCGATGTATGGTTTACACGAATACGCGGCAAATAACCGAGACGCGACGCTTGCAGGGTCATGGAATACGCACCGGTGATTGTCGCTTGTGATGCAATCACGGTAGCGGCGGCGGCCAACACCACCAACGGCAATAAAAACCAATTTGGCGCCAGAAAATAAAACGGATTTTGCACCGCTTCGGCAGAACGCAACATCAACGCACCTTGCCCAAAATAATTCAGCACCAATGCCGGGCACACCAGACCATACCACGCCAAACGCACTGGCCTTACGCCAAAGTGTCCCATATCTGCGTAGAGCGCCTCACCACCCGTCAGCGCCAGAAATACTGCCGACATCAATAAAAAAGCTGAGCCTGGTTGATGCAGCGCGAACTGCAATGCAAACAGCGGATTTAGCGCCCGCAACACTGAGGGCGTTTGC
>DATIDQ010000018.1:0-6431 GCA_035456205.1 Pseudomonadales bacterium | reverse complement strand
GAGCAGCTGGCTGAACTGGATGCACAGAGCGAAGACAAACAATCGCAGCATGAAGGTGTAATAGAACGCATCAGTACATTGCGTGACGAAAATGCACAATTGTTGCAGGGGTTGGATGAATCGCGCCTGCAATTGCAAACCTTGAGTGGTCGCCAGGCTTCATTGCAAGCCTTGCAGCAGGCGGCGCTGGGCAACCAGAATGCAGAAATCAACGAGTGGCTTGCTGCACAACAACTCGGCAGCAACAAACGCCTTGCTGAAAAATTGCGGGTTAATGGTGGTTGGGAAACAGCCGTCGAAACCGTGTTGGGAAGTTACTTGCAAGCTGTCTGCGTAGATCATATTGATACGCTGGCAAAAAATGCGAATGCCTTGCAAAAAGGTACGCTGGCATTGATCACATCAGCTACGGTAATGGCATCAGCAACAAAAGCGAATCCGCTTGCTGAACAAATCTCTGGTGCTGATGAAGCCAGAACGCTGCTGACTGGCGTGTATTGCGCAGACTCGCTGGATACGGCGCTTGCCATGCGTACCCAACTTGCAGCGGGCGAATCGGTTATCACGCGCGAAGGTATCTGGTTGGGGGCAAACTGGCTGCGTGTGGCACGGGATGCTGACGTCAACAGCGGTGTGCTGGCGCGCAAACAGGAACTGGAGCAGTTAGAGCAGCAACTGGAAGAAACTGAAAATCGTGTTGCTGATCTGGATAATAAATTACAAAGCTCTCGCGCACAGTTGGCAGAAAGTGAAGCTGTGCAAGAAACAGCGCGGCGTGAGTTAGCTGATCTGACGCGTAAACACAGTGAAACGCGTGCGCAGTTGTCCGCTCGTGAAGCGCGTGTTGAGCAGATGCTTGCGCGGCGTGAAGTGCTGGTGCATGAAATTGGTGAAATTCACGAACAGCTGTCGCTGGAGAAAGAAGGGCAGGCCGAAGCGCGTGCCATTCTGGAAGAAGCCATTGAAGGCATGGAGCGCGATACACAGCAGCGCGAAAATCTGTTGAATGTGCGTGATCGCAATCGACAGGCACTGGACGATGCGCGCCAGAAAACGCAGCATCAGCGCAATCGTGCGCACGAATTGGCGATGCGTGAGCAATCCCTGCGTACACAAGTTGATGCAATGACGCAGTCCATCGAGCGCTTGCGTCAGCAAGTAGCCGCACTGAATGAGCGGCGTGCGCAGTTGCAGGATAGTCTGGAACACAGTGATGATCCGCTGGATGAGTTGCGTTTGCAGTTGGAAGAAAAATTACAGCAACGCTTGCATGTAGAAGAAGAATTTAAAAATGCACGCATTGTGCGTGATGAGGTCGAACATGATTTGCGTGAGGTTGAACAGCGCCGTTCGACAGCTGATCGCAACACGCAAGCAGCACGTTCACGTCTGGAGCATGAACGACTGGCGGCACAAGAAGCCCAGATCCGTCGCAAGACACTGGATGAGCAATTGAATGAAACAGAATACGACCGTGAGCAGTTGTTGCAAGAGTTGCCAGAAGATATCAGTGAAGATCGCTGGGTAGCAGATCTGGAACAAGTATCTGTGCGCATTGCGCGTCTTGGCCCGCTCAACCTTGCTGCTATTGATGAGTACAAAGCGCAATCCGAACGTAAAACCTATCTCGATGCGCAGAATAGTGATCTGGAAGAAGCGTTACAGACACTGGAAAATGCTATTCGCAAAATCGATCGTGAAACCCGTACACGCTTCAAGGAAACCTTCGACAGTATCAACAGTGGATTCCAGGAATTGTTCCCGAAAGTATTCGGCGGTGGCCACGCTTATCTGGAACTCACCGGTGAAGACTTGCTGGACACCGGTGTTTCTATCATGGCGCGTCCACCCGGTAAACGTAACAGCACGATCCATCTCTTGTCGGGTGGTGAGAAAGCCATGACAGCGATTGCATTGGTTTTCTCGATTTTCCGCCTGAATCCAGCGCCATTCTGTATTCTCGACGAGGTTGATGCGCCACTGGATGACGCCAACGTCGGACGCTATTCGAAGATGGTGGTGGAGATGAGTGAGAAAGTGCAGTTTATTTTTATTACGCACAACAAAGTTACGATGGAAGCTGCCAATCAATTGATGGGTGTCACTATGCATGAACCGGGCACATCAAGACTGGTGTCGGTAGATGTCAATGAAGCTGTGGAGTTGGCAGCAGTTTAATAATTCGAGGTATGTGTATGCGTTGGTTGGTACTGCTTGTCAGTGTATTCGTAATCAATGTGGCGCAAGCTGATGTTGATATCCGGCACGCAGTGGTGCAGGTTTTTAATCAAAGCCGCGAAGTCAATTTTCAGTACCCCTGGCAAAATGGCAACATCACCTCCAGTTATGGTACTGGTGTCATCATTGCCGGGAACCGGATACTGACCAATGCACATGTCATTGATAACAGCTTGCAACTACAAGTGCGAAAAGTAGGTTCTGATAAAAAATATCATGCTGATGTCGCTTTTATTTCAGACGAGCGAGATCTGGCAATCATTAAAGTTGCAGACCCGGATTTCTTTAAAGATACAGAAGTGCTGGATCTGGGTGCGTTGCCGTTATTAGGCGATGAAGTGACCACCTACGGTTTTCCCGTTGGCGGCACGCAGCTTGCCATTACACGCGGTATTGTGTCGCGTATTGATTACGATTATTACGCATTTTCTGGTTATCCCAACCTTGTGTGTCAGATTGATGCGGCAATTAATCCCGGTGCCAGTGGTGGTCCTGCTATCGTCAATGGCCGTCTTGCGGGCCTGAATTTTCAGGGTATAGGTGGTGCAGACAATATTGGCTACATTATTCCACCGCCGGTTATTGAATCATTTCTGAAAGATATTGAAGATGGCAAAGTTAACGGCGTGCCAGAAATTGCTTTTGTTACCCAGCCTATTGAAAATCCGCAATTACGTCAGCGCTATGGGCTTGATGAAAAAGATGGCGGCGTTTTGATTACCAGTCTGTCTGGTTTTGAAGAAGAAAAAGGGGTATTGAAAGTAGGTGACGTCGTAGTGGCAATGGACGGTCAGTTAGTGGGTAACGACGGCACAGTGCGTTTTGCCACTGCTGATCGTATCGACAGTAATATCCTTATTGCACGCCGTCAGGTTGGCGAACATTTGCCGCTGACCATTATTCGTGATGGTAAAAAAATAGATATCAATTATTTGCTTAGTTACACGCTGAAAGATTCCCGTATTGTGCCGGGACATCAATCCAATCTGATTCCGGATTATGAAGTCATTGGCGGGTTGGTGGTAGTTGAGGTCAATGAAGACATCATGCGTGGCTGGAAGTTTGTCCCACCATCTATTGACCTGCAACGCTATGAATATCGCCGTACTGGCAGTGCAGAAACAGACCGCTTGTTGATGGTGGTAACTGTGCTGCCGGATGAAATTAATCTTGGTTACGAACAGACACGTTTTGGTGTGATAAAAACGGTTAACAATGCACCTGTATCCAATCTTAAGCAGGTTCGCGAGCAAATGAATAAATCCGGTGGCGATTATGTGGTGTTGGGATTTGCGCCACACAATTCACAGATTACTTTTTCACGTAAAGCATTGGCAGAGCGCACCCCATCCATTATGGAACGCTATGGATTGAAGGAAGCCAAGCCTATTGCAGCAGAGGCACAAGCTGCTCGCTGATATGTCACCACTGGCGCTGGTGCTGGATCAGGGAGGGCACAGCACGCGTGCAATGGT
Organism: Pseudomonadales bacterium; assembly: GCA_035456205.1. Lineage (GTDB taxonomy): Bacteria > Pseudomonadota > Gammaproteobacteria > Pseudomonadales > UBA7239 > UBA7239. Next base: position 2,718 of record DATIDQ010000018.1, on the reverse strand, counting down.
GTTTGATGAGAATGGTGCGCTAGTCGCGCAAGCCAGTATTCCGGTCAATACGGTTATCAAACAAGCTGGATGGATAGAACAGGATGCTGTGGAGCTGGTAGCGTCGCTGCAGAGCGTTCTTTTGCAAGTGGCAGATCAATTGGGTAGGCGTTGCAGTGACGTGCAATCGGCAGCGCTCATAGTGCAACGCTCCAGTCTTGTAGCTTGGGATAAGCTATCCCATACAATACTTTCACCGGTTTTGAGTTGGCAGGATACACGCAATAGCGAATGGCTTGAGAAAATCCTGACGGACAATCGTGACAGCATTCGTCAAAGTACAGGCCTTTATCCTAATGCGCATTACGGCGCCAGCAAGATACGCTGGTTGCTGGATCATCTACCAGCAGTAAACAGTGCAGCAGAGAAACGTTCCCTGTGTATTGCGCCGCTGGCCAGTTTTCTTCATCAGCAATTAACCGGAGTCAGTGAACCGGTAGTAGATGCAGTAATTGCTTCACGCACAATGCTCACAGATATTGCAGCAACAAGTTGGTCAACAGCATTGCTGGATTTATTTGGTATTCCTGCAGCAATATTGCCTGAGATCAAGCCATCATTAGCTAATTACGGTGTGATACGTCTTGGTGATTGTCATGTGCCGTTACGGCTGCTGGGTGGTGACCAGAGTTTTTTTGCTATGTCACACGGTGACATGTTTAACAGTGATGCGGTTTTTATCAATGCTGGTACTGGTGCGTTTATTCAACAGAAAACACAGCCAGCATTAGTGCCAGACAAGCTCTTGTGTTCGGCTCTGTGCGTGGTAGAAAATAATTCTGGTGCGATTATTGTGGCAGAAGGTACAGTCAATGCAGCAGCTACGGCGCTGGACTGGTTATGGAAAAGAATTGGGTTTGTATTTTCTGCGGAAGACTGGAATTTGGCAATTGGACAAGCCGTGTCTGAACCTGCATCGGTGCCGTATTTTATTAACCGGATTACAGCATCGGGTTCTCCGGACTGGTTGCCAGCTGGAGAATCCTGTTTCTCGATGGATTCTTCATCTGCATTACAAGCTGTGGCCGTTCTGGAGTCCATAGTATTTGCGTTGCAGCGTAATCTGGATTGTCTGGCGGTTGTGCAGCCATGCAAAAAAATTATTGTCAGTGGTGGATTGTCAACGCTGGGGATTTTTTGCCAGCGCATATCAGATCTTGCTGAAAAACCTGTGTGGCGCAGTGATGATGTTGAGGCCTGTGCACGAGGTGCAGCAATGCAATTATTGCCCAAAACGGCTGGGCAGCAAAAATATCACCACTATATGCCGCAAGTGAATTTACACTTGAAACAGCGCTATACACAGTGGTCAACAGCAATGGATCAGCTAGCGCGTCCTGTATGATGCAAGGATAGGGTGCGTGTATTCGCTTTTGCCTTTCTCTTCCCCAATCGTTTTTGCACCAGCTCCAGTAATTTTTCTGCAGTAGCGCGATAAGCGGTGAGTTTGCCTCCGTAAAGCGATATCAAGCCGTCATCCTCCAGAAATTGTGTATCACGGCTGCGCAGGAATGCGTGTTTTTGGGAAGAGGGCAGTACGCGAAGTCCGCTGAATTGCGAGTGAATTGTGAGATTTGCTTGCGGGAAATGTTCCCGCACAGTATCCAGTAAATATTGCACTTCCAGTTCGGTAGGCGCAGTGTCTTCAGGATTTCCATGAAATGTAGTTTCTGTGGTGCCTACCAATGTCTTGTCATACCAGGGCAACACAAATACGGCGCGATGGTCTTTTGCTTCCAGATAGAAACATTTTTTGCTGATCTGCTGTTCCAGGATCAGATGAGCGCCTTGCACAAGATCAACAGGCAGTTGCTGGCTGCGTCCGCAGCGCTGGATAATATCGTTAACCCATGGTCCTGCTGTATTAATCAGTAATTGGCAATGAATGGTTTGCAGTGCATTGTGTTGGTGGACGTCAACGCGCCAGCCTGTCTTGCTTTTTGCAGCAGCCAGCATTTCGGCAGGCTGCCAGGCATCACAGCCCAGTTCGATAGCGCTGTTCTTGACAGCCTGCGTCAACAGTTTGTCATCAGTTTGTGCATCCTGATAAGCAAATACAGCCCTGAGATTTTTTGTGCAGAGTTTGCTCAGTGTTTCCCATTCGTCACGCGGCACAATCCTGAATTTTCCATGTGGATTGGCGAAGCCGGTAAACAGGCGATACAGTAAAAGGCCGGCAAATATTTTCCATGGTGGGTAATTTGAATCGCTATAGAGCGGCAGGTAAAACCAGTTGATATGGGCGAGCTCAGGTGCATTTTTTAATAGTCGCTCGCGTTCATGCAGGCATTCGCGTACCAGTTTCAGCTGGCCAGTTTGCAAGTAGCGCAGGCCACCATGCAGTAATTTGCTGGAACGGCTTGAGGTGGCCCATCCCCCATCGTTTTTTTCCAGCAAGAGACAATCGTAACCGGCAGCAGAGCAGGCTTGTGCAACGCCCGCACCGTGAATGCCACCACCGATAATCACAATATCGTAAAAAATGTCGGTTACTTCAGCGTGTGACATGGTTTCCCAGCATTTCGCCTATGGCAAAAGTTTCAATAAAATGCGCACCGCGATCCAGTAGTGCCTGTGCCAGTGGCATACTGTCCACTTCGTATACGGCCACACTGCAATTTTCCATCAACAGTGAGTCTGTTGCCGGAATTCTTTTGTAATTGTAAATGACTAATTCGG
>DATIDQ010000017.1:0-4440 GCA_035456205.1 Pseudomonadales bacterium | reverse complement strand
TTCGCCTTTATGAAGCAATCGGTTTTAATGCCACGGTTTCTTCCAGTAAGGATTCCAGCATTTCTTCAATGGCCAGATGGAGATAGGCTAATATCTGTTCAGTGAATGCCAACCTGGCATCCATCACTGCACTGGCCAGATCAAACGTTTGCCGTGCCAGCTTATCAGATGGTTCCAGTTGCCCTAGTAGAATGCGATTTGTTAATTCCAGCCATTCATGGAGCATGGTTTTGCTGCGTTGGATGTCCATTACCGCAGGAATGTTTTTACTGATAGATGCGGCATGGCTATCCAGAAACTCACTGGATACGTTCAGTTCTTCTCTAGCGCACTGCAACAGGTATTTAACACGTATTTGCATGGCGTTGTCGCCATTACTGTTATCGCCGCAACCACTGTTGGCAATATGGGTACTGAGCCCACGTAATCGACCCAGAGTTTCGATCTGGTAAAGGTGAGTGGTAAAAACAAATTCAAATACACTGTGGCCAAGGTAATGATCTGCTGCTTCTTCTGAATAGCCGCCAGAGCGCAATACCCAGCGTCCGGCATGCCGGATAATATTGAGGATTTTTTCCAGTAAGTGGGAATGCAATTCAAAGTTGTGTAGCACATTGTCTCCACGCCAGCCGTATCCGACAACTTTCCATTCGCTTAATACATGATCCCATTCGTAAGGGTCTACTACATCGGTCAATTCTGTCTGGCTGTTCAGAAAAATCAAACGTGCATTGATTTTTTTATGCAGTGATGTCACTTGTGTATCAAAAGAATCGTTGCCGGACAGGATGCCCAGGCTGCAGGCGCGATGGCGCTGGATATCAGCGAGTAAATGAATCAATTGCTGGATATTGTTGATCACAATCTGGTTCAGCTTGAATCCATCAAACACGTGCTGCATCTGGTTATCTTCGAGGATATGCCTGTTAGGCGTCGTAAATTGCATCAGCGAAGACAGTTTTATGGTGGAAAATTGCATGTGGACACCTGCTGGAAAATTGTCTCTTACAGGTCAGGAAATATGCAAGATTGCTGCCATTTATGGTCAAAGAGAAAACAGTTACCTGATTGGGGTGGTTTTCTGCAGTAAAAAGCAATATCAGGCTGAAGTGTGCGCCAAATCTGAGCGCAGGCTATTGCAATGACTGATAACGGTGCGGCCAGACACAAAAAAGCCCACCAGTGGGTGGGCTTTTAGAGTCAGTAACGGGTCAGATTCAAGGTACTGCTACCGTCGATTTGGAAGACGCACTAAAACCGTATGCTGCATCTTTAGGTGCGCCAGTATTTAGGCATTGCGCCTCTTTGTTTGCTTTTTTGCAGTATTGCACCATGCCGCGACCGATGATCTCTATCTCGGTACTTGCGCTTGTGATCTGATCACCTTTCAGCTGTAGCTTGATAATGCCGGTTTTCAACTTGGTGGCAGGATAAATAGGAATTAGGGAAGAAACTCTATCACTAAACAGAATCGGCATGAACTCGGGCAATGCCATCAGAGCTACGGTACTCTCTGGGTCATACAGTGCGTTATAGGCTCCGTAGCCGCCTTGACTTGGTGCAATAGGATTTGATGAGTCGCCGTCCAGGGCGATATAGATCACCTTGCCACCAGCTGGCCTGTACCATGAGCCGCTGAATGGGAACAGATCTGCTGTGCTGGTGCCATCAAAAAAGGAGAGAGCCCCAGTCATGCTGTGATCTGCATTCAGGGACAGATGTTGTCTGACCACGCCATCGGGAGGCAGAGCAATGGCTGGGCTAGGTACTTTGGAGACACCTGCGCCTTGTACAGAGATGTTAACTTTTACACTGCCGTCGACAGAGTCTACCAAGTAGGCTTCAGCAAAGGCAGTAGAGGCAGTAGCTGCAAGAATAGCTGTAGCTAGTAATGTTTTGAGAATAGTTTTCATTTGTAACCCCGTGGTAGCGTTTCTTTTGTGGATACTACTTACTTCGCCATTGTAACTTGGCATCCCTGACACAGCTAGTCCTTGCCCGCAGCCATTCGTCAGAATTTATCCTGATCGGGCTGGTTGTGGCGAAGGGCGATTTTTTGGGGTTTATCGGCTGTGCTAAGAAATGCCAGCGTAAATAAATTTTGTTCACTTGTTGTTCAGTCAGTGAATATTAACCACCAACCTGTTGCGGTTGGTGGGCACGAGAAGACTCGAACTTCCGACCCCCACCATGTCAAGGTGGTGCTCTAACCAACTGAGCTACGTGCCCTCTAGCGAGGATCTGCCCGTTGCAGGCAGGGCGGGCAATGTACCAGCGCCCCCTATGCTTGTAAAGCCGGAGAGTTCGTTGCGGATAAAGCTTTCAGTACAGCTAGCGCATCCGTTAACATTCCACAGTTTTTGACATATTAAGAGAATTGTTATGAGTCAAACGGAATCCAGACGTTGTCATCATAATCAGCTGCTTAGCTGTGGTGATTGTCGCCTCGGGCCGCTGTGCTTGCCTATTGCATTGAATGCTACAGAAATTGAACAACTGGACGTTATTATCAAGCGCGGTTGGCCGCTGAAGAAGGGTGAACACCTTTTTCGTCAGGCCGAGGCCTTTAGTGCGGTTTACGCAGTGCGCTCGGGTAGTTTCAAGACGTATTCCACCTCTGATAACGGTTTGGAACAGGTCACGGGATTTTATTTGCCGGGAGAAATTCTTGGCATGGATGGTATCAGCAGCCTTAAACATTGTAGTTCTGCTGTAGCGCTGGAAACATCGACGGTATGTGAAATTCCCTTTGGGCGACTGGAGGAGTTGAGCATCCAGTTGCCATCATTACAGCATCGTTTTTTTCAAATTATGGGTAAGGAGATTACCAAGGATCAGCAAATGCTGACGCTGTTGGGCAAGAATTCAGCCGAGGAACGCGTAGCTACATTATTGCTGAGTATTTCTTCGCGTCATCATCGTCGTAGTTTGTCACCCACCCGTTTTCGTTTGAGCATGTCGCGTGCTGAAATTGGTAATTATATAGGGCTCACTGTAGAAACCGTCAGTCGCGTATTTGGCCGCCTGCAAAAACAGGAAATCATTAGTGTCGACAATCGAGAAGTAGAAATTCTCGATATGACCAAATTGAAAGAAGTGGCCAGCGTTACCTGATCTTTTCTGTTGCACGCATATCCTGTCGACTGGCATCAACATCGGATTTACTGGAATCGATAATGATTAGCAGGCGTCCTCGCTATCGCCCGGGTTTTTCCACCCCGGTCATCGAAATGATACTCCTGTGTATCTTGATGGTGTTTGGGGTTTTTCTGCGTTGGTATGGCCTTGATCGGCAAAGTCTTTGGTCAGATGAACTGTTCGCTGTTGTATACAGCCATAAAAACAGTTTTTCAGATCTGCTGGCAGTGATGAAGCAAGACAGTAATCCGCCGGGTTATGTGACGTTTATGTACTACATGCTGCCTTGGGTAGGGTATTCAGATATTGCTATCAGGCTGCATTCTTTTATTGCAGGTTGTTTGCTATTGCTGGCTATGTATTTATTTGGCAGGCGACTTTTTTCTGCATCTGTCGGTCTGGTGGCGCTGGTTTTGATGGTAGTTAACCATAATGCCATTTTGTACAGTCAGGAAGCGCGTTGTTATGCCATGCTTGCGTTGGATTGTTTGATCTACAGTTATTTTTTTATAGATATATTCATAAGAAAGAATTCAGGTCTGTTCGGGTTTTTTTCACTGTTTTTGACCGCAGTTATCGCCTTGTATCTGCACTACGTTAGTCTGGTATTTATCGGGCTCAGTGGTCTGTGGTTTATGGTGTCTTATTTTCTTGGTCTTGATAGCGTTTTTCGTGTTCGCGGGTTAATAGTGTATCTGGCTGTCCTGGTGTTTTTTTATCCATGGGCATCAATCATGGCTGAGCACATGGTTCTCATGGATTTCTGGGCAAAAGAGCCTGAATTGAGAAATATATTTTTTGCGCTGATGTTTTTTTGGGGCGGGCATACGTTTAGCTGGTACTTTCATTTGCTAGGTGTTTCGGGCGCTATTTTTCTTGCTGTTTTTTCAGTCTATAGCAAGAAGTCCCTGACTGAATTTGCCAGCAAGGTGCTTTTTCTTTCAGTGATGCTTATTGGCCCAATGCTTGTTTTTTATATAAAGTCAAAATTTAGCCAGCCGGTGTTTGTTGAGCGTTATTTCATGTGTTCTCTACCGGCTGCCCTTATGTTGCCGGCCATTTTTTATGGTTGGGTTATAGATAAAATTTCCATCAAAGGGTTAAGGTTATTGGTCATGGCTTTATTTTGCGTAGCATTTTTTTATACCCAGCTCGCTATTGATGTTGAAGAGGGGCTGTATGGAAAAAACAAAAATATGCAGGTGCGAGAGGCGGCGCTGTCAGTTGCGCTGGATGAGGATTTCAATAAATTGAATTCAGGCGCTATTTTTTATGGTAGTTATTTTGTTTCCCATTATTTTG
>DATIDQ010000016.1:0-9653 GCA_035456205.1 Pseudomonadales bacterium | reverse complement strand
AGGGATTTGCACGCAGGTGACGGAGATCTGACAAAGCGCATCCATATCAGTAGCAATGATGAAATTGGACAGACAGCAGAAGCGTTTAATGCGTTTATCAACAAATTACAGGATGTGATTATCGGCATTTCAAACTTGTTGTTTGATCTGGCAACTGCTTCTGACAAAATCCGCATCAGCTCCAGCAGCGTAAGCAGCAGCGCAACGGATCAGGCTTCCAGCGCTGAAGAAACCTCAAGCGCTCTCGAACAAATGAGCGTAACCATTTCCCATAATGCTGAAAACGCACGCGCAACCGGACAAATTGCTGCAGAATCTGCTGACAATGCACGTGCAGGCGGTGAAGTTATTCGCAGCGCTATCCAGCAAATGAAAAATATCACCGCCAAGATTTCCGTCATCAATGAAATTGCTTATCAGACCAATATGTTGGCGTTGAATGCCGAAATCGAGGCTGCACGCGCCGGCGAACAAGGACGCGGCTTTGCTGTGGTAGCAATGGAAGTCAGGAAACTGGCAGAACGCAGCAAGCAAGCCGCTGGCGAAGTGAGCGAACTTGCTGCATCAACTTCTTCTGTTGCTGAACGCGCTGGTGATCTGCTTGACCAGATCGTGCCGCAAGTCGTGAGAACCGCCGAACTGGTGCGCGAAATCAGCAATGCATCGGAAGAACAACAAAGTGGTGTAGACCAGATTAATGTTGCAGTTTCGCAAATTGAACAAGCTACACATAACAGTGCGCAGACCGCTGAGGAACTGGCCGCAGCCGCAGCGGACATCAATGAACAGATGGCGCGCGTGCAGAGAGAAATTGCTTTCTTTAAATGTTGATGACTTCAGGAAAGCAAAATTTCAGAAAAAACCTTTGCAACTGAATGATGTGATGCGGCAATCATTGCTGCATCCACCGCGACATCCGCCGGCCTTACCAGCCAACAGGTTTGTAAACCCGCCTGTTTGGCCGCATCCAGTTCGCCGACAATATCAGATAAAAACAAAATATCTTCTCCAGGTATGCCAATCGCAGCTGCAATACGTTGATACGATGCCACCTCCTGCTTGGAGCCACTGGTCGTATCAAAATATCCGGAAAAAAACCGGGTCATATCGCCAAATTCACTATAGGCAAAAAACAGTTTCTGCGCCTGGATAGAGCCACTGGAATACACATACAAAGGCACACCCGCATCATGCCAGCGCTGCAATTGCTCAAACGCATCAGGATAGACGTGGGCGCGATAATCACGATTGCGATAACCATGCTCCCACAACATCCCTTGCAGTGCTTTTAAGGGCGTAATCTTCCTGTCTTCCGCAATCCAGCGCTGCAATGTATCAATAATGGCTGGATAGTCAGTCTCTGCAACGCCAGCTTCCTGTGCAACAAGCTTCAGCTGCTCCGCCACTGCAGCATCTTTCGCATTGGCACGCACAAACATAGGCAAATGCTGCGCTGCATATGGAAAAAGGACATCGCGCACAAAAGAAATGGAGCTGGTAGTACCTTCTATATCAGTGAGAATAGCTCTGATCATTTTTAAACCCGGTTATTCAGTTTCAAGAGTCCAGCCTGGGAAACAATTCAGCGATGGCACTACCCGTGTATTGCGCCACCCAACCTTCAGGGTTATTAAAAAATCGTATTGCAGCAAGATCTGGCATTGGGCCGAGATCAAACCAGTGCTTCGTGTTGGCTGGCACGCTGAGCAAGTCGCCTTTTTCACACAACACGCTGTAAACCCGGTCTGCAATATGCAGATAGAACAGACCACAACCATCAACAAAAAAACGCACTTCATCTTCTGTGTGGATGTGTTCGCTGAGAAATTTCTGGCGCAACGTATCCTTATTCGGATTATTGCTATCCACACTGATGACATCGACTGTTGCAAACCCCTGCTCTGCAACAATAGCGTCAATATCTTTACGGTAGGCTTGCAAAATAGCCTCCTGACTATCACCAGCTTTTACAGGTGCGTCTGGTTGCCACTGCTCGAAACGCACGCCAACCGCTTGCAACTGGTGCGCAATCCACAACGGATCTTTTGTTTGCAGTTGCTGAACCGCTGTTTCAGAATAAATAACCAGTTCACTCACTACGTTTACCTCTTATTCGCATGGATAGCGTAACGCTGCCATTCACAATCCAGCAAAAATTCCAGCGCTTCCAGATGGCGCATACATGCACTCAGATCTTCCGCCCAGGTATACAAGCCATGGCCACGGATTAAATACGCAACGCCCGTACCATCGCGCTGCATCCGCTTTTCAACCTGCTGCGACAACTCGACCATATCCTGCGTGTTATCAAAAACCGGAATATGCACTTCGTCGTTATGTGTTGTCACACCACTGAACGCCTTCAGCAATTCATAACCACGCAGCACCAGTGTATCCATTGCCGGCTGCTCCATGGTCAACACCGTGGCACGAACAGAATGTGTATGCAGCACAGCGCCGACGCTGGATTCACGTGCATATAACTGTGTATGCAACAGCGTTTCCGCAGAAGGTTTTCTATCCATCAACGGCCTGCCTTGCAAATCCACAGCCATCACATCTCGCAACCCCAGTTCGCCCTTGTGTTTGCCGGACACGGTAATAGCACAACACTGTTCATTGATACGCACCGAATAATTGCTGGACGTGGCGGGCGACCAGCCGCGACTGTAGATGTCACGGCTGGCAGCAATGATTCGTTCCGAACAGCGCTCGAACAAATCCTGATCGTAAAGTTGGGGAGCAGACATAGTGGTTCGTTCTCTCTAAATCACAGAGCCATAAGAAACAGACTGTATTTTGCCACAAATCAACTTTTCATAAATCAGGTCAGCTGCGATGCAGGCGATGTACTCCCAGCATCACCACAGCGAGCCCTCCTATCTGCAATACACTGACGGGTTCGCCCAATACTGTTCCGGCAATCAATACCGTAGCGACCGGGCCGATCATGCCCACCGCTCCCGCCTTTGCCGAGCCAATTTTCCGCACACCGGCAGACATCATGAAGGAAGGCAGCACGGTAAATACCAGTGCCATCACTGCACATCCGATATAGATCTCCGGTGATAACTGCAATATCTGCGCAAACGAGCTGCTCACAGCGTAGTGCAATACCATCATCAATGCTGCGGCCATCATGGCTACCGACGTAAATAATGCACTGGAAAATATTCGCATGTAGTAATCACTACCAATCACGTACACAGCAAAAGCCATTGCACTCAACAGCACAAACAGTGAACCCTTTCCCGTATCCAGCAACGGAACGCTGGGCTGCAAACGGATATCCGCATAGAACACCATAATCAGTCCTGCATAAATAACAGCAATGCAAAGACACAATGGCAAAGAAATCTTCTTGCCAGGAAATATTGTCGACAACAATATGACAAACACTGGATATGTGTAGAGAATGATCCGCTCCAGACCAACGCTGACTGTTTGTAAACCGATCAGGTCCAGATAACTCGCCAGATAATATCCGGCTATACCGATCAACGCCGCACCCATCAGGGTTTTTACCGTCAGATTGTGCATTTCCTTTTTTAAATGCACGGCGCCAACCCAGCCATATACAGGCAAGGCAAACAACACGCGCAGCAACATAACGTCGGCCACGGTTGCACCTTGAGCGTATAGAAACTTGACGATCGTACCTTTGCAGGCAAACAACAATGCAGACACCCCAACCAACAACATGCCGGATTGAGTCAATCTTGCAAAACTATTTTTATTTGGAAAAATATTCATAAAAATTCCTGATAAAACCTGTGGAGCAACAAGCGGGGTCGCTAGCGGTTTTTTTTGCAGGAGCCAGAAAGCAAAAAAGCCGCTAGTAGCGGCTTTTTCGTGAGAGATGCGACAATAATCAGCCGCGCACAAAAAACCGCAACAGTGGGCGATGCCACAGTCGCACAGAAGGTTTTTTATAAACAGTTGTGTAGTTCATTTTGATCATTACCACATTGATACTGCCTCAATCATAAACCAGCGGCGCAATTTGCTGCAACCCGTTTATCTGGCAATGCGCAGAAAAAACATTCCATCCCGCCGCAGTGCATCAGCAAATCATCATCGTCATCATCTACCAGACAGCTCACTAAGGGTTGCATATTGGTTTGCTGATCATCCAACTGAGCCTGCACAGCCCGGCTAATGGCCTTGTTCAATGCATCAAATGCTGCACGACGTGCCAGTAAGTCCCGCATCGGCAACACGTTATGGGGGCGCGTAGCAACGCTCAACTGACGAACCCTGTGTTGCCCGTAATCAGCGGCCAGCGCCGCGCCTGTCCAGAATGTAGTCATCCAGCCGTCCCTCTTGTTGTGGGAATGAGTGTAGACCCATTAGACAGGCACGGCCTCCCTGCCGTAAGACAAATTACCTCTAAGAATATTCTGTTTAACAATATCAGGGGGCTTTGCTAAAACTTGCCTTATGGCTCTCGGCCAAATCCACCACGATAGTATCGCCCGGTACGAAATGCCCACCCAGAATCTCATTGGCTAGCGGATTCTCTATCAACTGCTGTATTGCCCGTTTCAGCGGTCTTGCACCGTAAACAGGATCAAAACCGGCTTCGACCAATTGCGCCATCATGGCGTCGCTGAACGTAATCACCATTTCCCGCTCTCCCAGACGTTTGCGCAATAAATTGAGCTGGATGTCAGCAATATTACGGATCTGGTCTTTACCCAGCGGATGAAACACCACCACTTCATCGATACGGTTAATAAACTCCGGACGGAAATGCTGGCCAACCACTTCCATCACCGAATCTTTCATTGCTTGATAGCGGTTTTCATTACGCGTGGAATCGTCCTGCATTTCCAACCCGTCAAAACTGACCGTATCATAAGAACGATCATGCGCCAGATCCTGAATACGATCAGAGCCCAGGTTTGATGTCATCACGACCACTGTGTTGCGGAAGTCAACCGTGCGCCCCTGACTGTCTGTCAAGCGACCATCATCGAGTACTTGCAGCAAAATATTGAATACATCCGGATGCGCTTTTTCAATTTCATCGAGCAACAATACGGAATACGGTTTGCGCCGCACAGCTTCTGTCAGATAGCCTCCTTCTTCATGACCGACATAACCCGGAGGCGCACCAATCAAGCGTGCAACAGAATGTTTCTCCATGTACTCGGACATATCGAGACGAATCATGGCGTCTTCCGTATCGAACAAAAACATGGCCAATGCTTTACACAATTCTGTTTTACCCACACCGGTTGGTCCAAGAAATAGGAAAGAACCATTCGGACGATTCGGATCAGATAGCCCAGCACGTGAACGGCGTACAGCATTGGACACTGCCACTACAGCCTCCTTCTGGCCAACGACACGACGATGCAAATCGTCTTCCATACGCAACAGCTTTTCGCGTTCACCTTCCAGCATTTTTGCAACAGGAATGCCTGTCCATTTCGAGACCACTTCGGCAATCTCTTCATCCGTCACACGGTTGCGCAATAACTGCATCTCGACCGGCTGTGATTGATCAGCAGAAGCCAGCTGTTTTTCCAGCGCGGGAATCACGCCGTACTGCAACTCCGACATGCGCGTGAGATCACCTGCGCGGCGCGCTACATCAATGTCCAGCCGGGCTTTTTCAAGATCACTGCGGATTTGTTGCGACCCCATCAAAGAGGCTTTTTCTGCTTTCCAGATTTCTTCCAGATCCGCAAATTCACGCTCGGCTTTGCTGATCTGTTCATTCAGGATCATCACCTGTTTTTTGGCCGATTCATCTTCGTCTTTTTTAACGGCTTCGCGCTGGATTTTTAGCTGGATCAATCGCCGCTCCAGTTTATCCATCTCTTCCGGCTTGGAATCAATTTCCATACGAATACGCGATGCTGCTTCATCAATCAAATCGATGGCCTTATCAGGCAATTGACGATCGGCAATGTAGCGCTGTGACAATTTTGCTGCAGCGATAATCGCACTGTCTGTGATATCCACACCGTGATGCACTTCATAACGCTCTTTCAAACCGCGCAAAATGGCAATGGTGTCTTCTTCTGATGGTTCATCCACCTGTACTTTCTGGAAACGGCGCTCCAGCGCGGCATCTTTCTCAATGAACTGGCGGTATTCGTTCAGCGTGGTGGCACCAACACAATGCAATTCACCACGCGCCAATGCCGGCTTCAACATATTGCCGGCATCCATGGCACCTTCGGCTTTACCTGCACCCACCATCGTGTGTAATTCATCAATAAACAGAATGATATTGCCTTCCTGTTTGCCAAGCTCATTCAATACGGCTTTCAGGCGCTCTTCGAAATCACCACGGAATTTTGCACCCGCCAATAGCGCGCCGAGATCGAGTGATAGCAAGCGTTTGCCTTTTAATCCTTCCGGTACTTCACCATTGATAATACGTTGTGCAAGACCTTCGACAATCGCTGTTTTACCCACACCCGGCTCACCGATCAACACGGGATTATTTTTGGTGCGGCGTTGCAATACCTGAATGGTGCGGCGAATTTCATCATCGCGACCAATCACAGGATCCAGCTTGCCGCTTTCAGCGCGCTCGGTCATATCAATCGTATATTTATCCAACGCCTGCCGCGACGATTCTGCATTTGGATCATCAACAGACTGACCTGCGCGCAATTCATCTACCGATTGCTGCAATGCAGCGAGCTGGCCGTATTTTTTGAGCAGGTTACCCAGAACGCCGCCATCCTGTGCTGCCGCAAGCAACACAGATTCAGATGCAATAAATTGATCATTCTGTTGTTGTGCGCGCTTGTCTGCGAGATTAAGAAGCTTGACCAACTCTTGCGACATGGTGACATCACCGGTCGGATTAGTGATTGCAGCCAACTTCTGCAGCTCATCATCCAGCGCCTTGCGCAAACCTGCAATGTCATAACGCGCCTTGCGCAATAATGGTTTCACGCCACCACCTTGCTGATCCAACAGGGCTACCAGCAGATGAACTGGCTCAATTTGAGTGTGATCACGACCTACAGCCAGCGACTGGGCATCAGACAGCGCTGTTTGCAATTGACTGGTCAGTTTGTCCATACGCATAGAAAAAACCTCGTCGGATTGTTTTCAGATAAATGGGTTTCAGATGAACAGTAAATGGGGCTCCCTTGCAGTAAGTTCAAGGGAACAAAAATGATTCAGGACTGTGAAGACTGCCCGGATACGACAAATGGCAATACAACAGTAAAACGACTACCCTGCCCGGCCGCACTCAGTACATCAATTGACCCACCCATCAGATCAACAATTTGCTTGCAGATTGACAGGCCCAAACCAAAACCCGATCTATAACTACCGTTATGCTCTTCTCTGGAGTACGGTTCGAAAGCTTTACGCAGGAAACCTTCCGACATGCCAATACCTGTGTCCTGGATCACAAACCTGACCCGAACCCTGGACTCTGTTTTTTCGGCCAGATCAACCGTGAAGTTCACACGTCCTTCGTCAGTAAACTTGAAAGCATTGGTCAATAAATTGATCAGCAGCTGGGATACACGAAGCTTGTCACCTTCGATAACAGCGGGGATATCCTGACTTATGGTCATCGAAAAAAATACGCCTTTACGTTGCTGGCTCACTTTTATCGAAGTCTCTATATCCGCCAACAATTCCTGCAAACTGAATGGCTTGATATGCAATGACATCTGATTTGCTGTCATGCGCGAATGGCTGAGGATGTCATCCACAATACTGATAACCACACCACAAGAACGCTGAATAATGCCAAGATAGGTTTCGGCTTCTTTCAAATTATATTTTTTCTGTAGCAACTGCGCCGCGCCTAACACTGCTGACAACGGCGATTTGATATCGTGTGTTACCCTTTCGACAAACTCACTCCGTACTTTCATTTCTGTTTCCATACGCAGTATTTCTTCTTGCATATGTAATTTATCGTGCTCCATATTGAATATACGCATGGCAATAGCCAGGAACAGGAAATCAGCCTGTATCGTCAGGCCCAACTCATAACTGTAACGAGTGAGGAACGAAGCTGGCAAAACGCCTGCAGAGCCCATTACTGAAATGACTGTCATCAACACAAACAGCATAAGCCCGACAGCAAATAGCGTGGTGCCTTTTTGTTGCTTGACCAAAGAGGTAATTGCCACTGCAACAGAAAATACCATCATCCAGAAATTGATTGCCAAGGTGCCTACCAACAAGTAATCGATATTAATGAACGGCAACCACAGCAAACATGACAGCGTAGCGAACACCAGTAATAACAGGAATTTGTTTACAATCGGGAAATAGGTGGGCGCCTGAAAAAAACTTCTCACCGCCAGCGTATAACAAATACCTTGCCCACCATGGATCAGGATATAAGCGATATTTCGCCAGAGAGCGTCAGCATCCGGCAGCCAGCGTTGAAAAATGCCGCCCAGATACAACACCGATAGTATGCTGAATATAACTTGCCCCAGCATGGCTCGAGCCGCCCCCTGCCCCGGCACCCTCACTATATAAATGAGCAGGAATAAGGCTACCGCGTACAACATACCTATTACAGAACCGGAAAATTGCCAAATCTGCGCCAAGTGTTCGGTAAATTTCTCGCTATCACTCAGTATCGGGACAAACGATGCAACAAAAGGCGTATAGATTGAAAAATTAATGACCGCCGTTTCACCCGGTGGAATATCCAGATGAAAAGCAAAATAGTTGTAATACAAATCCCTGCTGGCATATGGATAATTCTGTCCCGTAACAAATGCCCTGAAGTCAGTTCCTACACGCGAATACCAATCAATACGGCTATACAAAGCCTGATCAAAATCAAACACCAGCGAACGAGTTCTGGATGAAGCATTGTGGATGGAAAACCGGAACCACTGTGTCTGCATCAACTCCAGCGGTGATGCAGTACCCACAGGAGTGTAATCAGCATCCGGAAACTCAGCTGCTGCGAGTGCACCAGATGGCAAGTGCTCTCCAGTGTAAATTTCGATCTGAGGGGCAATTGGCAAGCGATCCAGAACGGCGCTGTCATCGATTACTAAAGGGGCAGCATGCGATACATTTGCCAAAAGCCCAGCCACGACAACAATAGACCAGCCGATAAGCCTGATCATCGATATCCCTGTTCGCTGTGAATAATTTCCCTTCATGCGCTTGAGTATGGTGGCATTCCTGAAATCTGTAAAATAAAACTTATGCCGTTCGCCAAACCAGCGACGCCATTCGCCCTGTATCACCATCCCGCCGGAAAGAGTAGAAACGTTGCCCATCAGCACAAGTATCTTCAGTGCCGCCATATATAGCTGTCACACCCCGTGACCGCAATTGCAGTCTAGCCAGCGCATAAATGTCACACAACCACCGCTCATGGCCCTGTGGTACGAAACATCCAGTCACTGCCTTTTCACCATATCCACACCACTGTGAAAGAAAGCGCCGATAGACATCTACACCGACTTCAAAACTGCTTGGGCCGATGGCAGGCCCAAGCCAGGCAAGAATTTCACTGCCCGGACAAGTAAAAGCATCGAGTGTGGTGAGCAGCACACCATCGACCAATCCACGCCAACCGGCATGGGCTGCAGCCACCTCTTTGCCATCACCACTGCAAAACACCACCGGCAAACAATCCGCTGTCATCACCGCACACACTTGGCCGGGTTGGTCGCTATAACAGG
>DATIDQ010000015.1:0-8153 GCA_035456205.1 Pseudomonadales bacterium | reverse complement strand
TGTCTGGCAACTAGCGACACCTGCCCAGTGGTGCGACTGTAGGAGAGACTACACCAGAAAAATAACAATACCGAGGTAAGGAATACCATGAAAAACAAAGCCGCAATTCTGTTCGCTCTATTTGTATTTGCTCTGCCTTATGTTTCTGTTGAGGCTAAAGGCTTAACCGATGACCAGATCAAGCAAGCCATTATTCAAGAATCTATTGACGAATACTCAGGTAACTGCCCCTGTCCATACAACACGGCCAAGAATGGTAGTAGCTGCGGCAAACGCAGTGCTTACAGCAGACCGGGCGGCGAAGCGCCTCTTTGTTATAAAAATGATGTAACGCCAGCAATGGTTGCGGAATGGAAAGCCTCTCACGCGCAATGATGTAATGCCCTATGGCAATTGGCTTCGCGCTGCTTCCAACTCCGGTGCAGCTACCGTCTTCTTATTGCTAGCCGCATATTCTTCATTCAAGACAGCGGAAACAGGAGCTAGTACGTCGTTCATTCCTGCTTGCGTCCAACCCTGAAAATATGGAGACATCCGCAAGAGAATGGCTTGGGCACTCCAGTAACTTCCGTCTGGAACTGAGTCCTTGCCGCGATCATCAAGAATCCACATAGCTGCTGCTAGATCAAACGCAATGCAGTACATGGAATTAGCGTTAATCTCGTATGTCGGGATGGCCTCATGGCAAGTCACTGATGCTCGCGCAAGCCCTTCGACTCCACCGCTTTCCGCATGATAGATAAACACAGCCTGACGTGATGCCTCCCGCGTGGCTTGCTTAATATCCCAATCAATCTGAAAAGTCTTTGCCTGAGCTGATACTGACAGAGCAAGTGTAAAGACCAGAGCGGTTAGTTGTTTCACGCTGCTCCCTCTGCTGCACGCCCAAGACTGGAGCGTTCCTTAATGATTTTCGTGACTAGGTTCTTGTTGTGCCTGCCAGCAGACAAGAAGCCATCAATGAACAAAACCAGCACGATACCTGCAGAGGCCAGCGGTACGGTAATCACCATGGCTACTACGAGAGCTAAGGCGACGAGACCGAGGAACCAGCGCCCACAATACATATAACCAGCACCGGGGATTATTAGATTAAGGATGGCTGCAATCCAGCCTGATTTTTTGCGGGATTCGATCAGTAGTAACAGTTCGGTATCGCTCATGGATTTTCCTTTCTCCTTTCGGTGATATTGCCTGCTTAGCTGATGCTAATCGTAGTATGTAGAATCATAGTATGCAACAGCGATCATTGCGGGCATGTCTATCAAGCCCGAAGAATGTGATCTCGTTGCCGTATTTGCAGCTAATGTGAAGAAGCGACGCTTAGCTCTCAAGCTGTCCCAAGAGGAATTGGCTGAGCGGGCTGGTGTGCATAGGACTTATGTGGGGATGCTGGAACGGGAAGAGAAGAACGTCACCATCTACAACATCGAAAGAATAGCCCGCGCTCTTGGCGTGGCACCGTTCACGTTGCTGAAGTAGTTTTTTTCTTGGCCGGTTTTGCTACTGGCTTCTTGGCTTTTGATGTCAGAGTCGCTTTCTCAGCTTTTGGTTTGTAAGCCAAAACCTTGTCCACCATGTTTTCAAACTTCTGCTTGTCTTTGTTATCCATAATTGGAAACCTCATCGAAATATATTCAGCAGTTTTCTATAGAGTCAAATATGTTACTTCGCCATCTATCAATACAGATCTATATGAATAATTGTAATCACGGGCGGTCTGCGCCAACTGGACAGCAGTTGGTATTCCACAATCTAAAGGAATCAGCCAAGTGTTTTGGTTCAGGGCTTGTATTCCTTCGCAGGGCTGCGCTACACGTTTGGCTGCTGCTAAAAAGTTTTTGTGGTTGTGATCACCGTTGGCATCCTTAGATACAGGGATGTCTACACACATCAGTATCACTTTCATAAAATAATCACCTATGCAGTCAAAGCAGCATAGGTTATACGCACACCTTTCGCTTTTCCAATGATTGCATCAATGCGATCTAGGGTCTGGTTTTTGCAGTTACCTTCGTTCAAACGGAAAGTGAATTCATCAACGTAGCGCTGAAGGTGCTTGCTGCTGAACCAGTGGTGAGTGCCATAAAAACCACGTTTCAAGATTGCCCAAACGCTCTCAATGCTGTTGGTGTGCGCCATGCCATCAACGTACTGCTTGGCGCTGTGAACAACAACCAAGTGGTGATATTGATTCATGCCACGATAAGAAGCGTGTTCGTCTGTGCAAAGTACAGAACCAGCCTTAACGGCTGCAGTTACATGTGACTGGATTTCTTTTGCGGTGGTGTTCGCAAGGACTTTCGCTCTGACATTGCCGCCGCGCTCACGAAAACCGATCACACCAGTTTTCCCAATCGTACCGCGCCCAGCTTTCAGTTTTTTGTTGGCGTGCTTATTCATTTCCTTGCCACCGAAATAGGTCTCATCGGCTTCAACAATACCGGACAAAAATCCGCCACCCATACCGTCATTCCCACAAGCCTCACGGATACGCTGGAGCATGAACCAAGCAGTTTTCTGGGTGACACCGATCTCCTTGGAAAGCTGGAGCGAAGAGATCCCTTTACGTGCCGTCACGATCAGGTACATCGCATAGAGCCACTTATCCAGCGGTACGTGTGACCGCTCGAAGATGGTGCCTGTGCGTACCGTGAAATCCTTCTTGCAGGCCAAGCACCGGAAGTAACCAACCAGCTTCCTGACTTGAACCCTGTCAGCTCTCTCGCAGAACGGGCATACAGGCTTGCCATTCCATCTGCGATGCTCCAGATAGTTCATGGCGGCCTCAGCATGTGGGATCAGCCTATGAAATTCGTAGGAACTGATAGTTACTTTGTCGTCGTGCATGGCTTCTGCCTCTAGTTGATAGAGACATAATGCGCCTGCTTTTCTAGGTAGTCAAGTATATAGCAAATGCTTTCTCGGCTGTTGATCAGTGTATTGCTATGTCTCTCTGTGTTAGCGTTTGCTAGCGACACAAGGGGGGGATAACTATGTTCGAAATGCCACGGATACCGGAAATGAAGCCTATAAAGTTTGTTAGTTTGTCAGCAGACGATATTAAGTCTATGTCCACGGATAAACTGAAAGGCGTGTTGAGTGGTGAAACTGATGTCGAAGGCGACTGCTTAACTCTGCCGACGATTACGGCGATAAATAACGAACTCAGTGCGAGAAACATGCAGGCTGCGGCCAAGCCACATTGGAGCATCGTCCCAACGTTTATTCTGGCAACTATTGGTACTGTCGCTGCGTGTATTGCTGCGTACCCTGTGCTTTTCCCTAACCCTACTGTGACTCCGTCACGAGTTGAGGTTGTAGCGCAGGCAGTTCCTTCTCTGCCACCCGCTGCTCAAGCGTCACAAGCCGTGAAGCCAGCTCCTGCTGCACCAGCCGCTGTTGCCAATTCCCAACAGCCACCACAACATTCAGCACAGTCCCAATCAACACCACTACCAAAGTGATAACCGACAATTTTGATGAAGCAGTGGGCTGCATAACAGAAACCTCCAGTAAGAGGCTTCCATTATCATGCCTTACAGAAACCGGAAAATGCCGGTTTTTCCATTAGGGACTTATGTATGTAATTCCCTTTTTTATTGCCTGAAACTTTCATGGACACTCCCATGAACACCCAACGTTTCACACTGGTTTTTGCCATGACTGTCATTTTGCTGCCATTGAATTGCGCTTATACTCGACCAACCACTACGCTCTGGCTTGCCCAATAGACGCCTCTCCCATATCCATTGAAGGAACATACTCTATGAAATTTGCACACTACGCTGGACCAATAATTCTCGGCACCGCCTTACTGGTAGGCTGCATGTCCTCCAAACCCGATCAAAGTGACTATTCCGGCTGGATGGCTGATTATAGCAACCTTTCTGAAGTCAAGACCGCCACCGGCGGCACTAGCATGCGCTGGCTCAATCCAGCAATAAAAAGAGGCCAGTACAACGCGATCATGATCTCCCCCATCGCCTACTACCCGGCACCACCAGCAGACAGTCAGGTGCCACTAAAAGTCATCGACTCGCTGCCAAAATATCTGGCACTACAAATAGGCAAGGAGTTGGGCAACAACATACGGATTGTGCAGCAGCCAGGCCCGAATGTGTTACGCCTGCGCACAGCCATCACTGGCGTTGAAACACCGGTTGAAGGCTTGCAAGCATACGAAATCATTCCCATTGCCCTGATTTTTGCAGGTGCTTCAGCGGCTACCGGACATCGCGACCACAACACAGTGGTGTATCTGGAAGCGCAACTGACTGACAGCCAGACCGGCACCTTGCTGGCGAAAGCAGTGCGCAAAGGCGTCGGTGAAAATCTTGACAATCACAAATCAGAAATGACGCTGAATGATGCCAAACCGGTGCTGAATGATTGGGCAAAAGACGCTGCATTGTTTATCAAAGCCGTTATCAAATAAAAGAAGCATTTCAGAAACCAGAGACCAGTTGGCTTCCGTAACCAACTGGTCGCTTCCATACTATTTCAATCCAGAAGCCGTCAATCAGGAAACCACCAATCGGGAAGCGCAATGAAAAAATTAATGGGGATTTTTCTAGCCTCCATGCTGACCACATCTGCATGGTCATTTTCATCGCCAGCGAATTATCAATATCCCATTGATAACAAATACGATGCGACTGTTATTGGTACGCCTCCAGAATTCAGCCCGAAACTCCCGGAAAAAATCCCCTCAAAAGTTTACACCATCAAAAGCATTGATAAGTTACCTGAAGTTTTCTGGTACGCCGATGGCCTGCAGTTTTCAGCAGCACTACAAGATCACAAAGCACCATTGGTATTTAATATTGCAGGCACAGGAGCCGCCTACAACTCGGCCAAAATGATTGAAGTACAAAAAGTCCTGTATCAAGCCGGTTTTCACGTTATCAATATCTCATCGCCGACTTATCTCAATTTTTTATTGGCTGCATCCACCAGCCATATGCCCGGCTATGCACCTGATGACGCCAGAGATATCTATCGCGTAATGCAACAAGCTTATCGCATGGTAAAAGATGACATTGAAGTATCTGCCTTCCACATAACCGGCTACAGTCTTGGCGCAATGCATGCCGCATTTATTGCTGATCTGGATAAAAGAGAAAAGAAATTCAATATACAGCGGGTCTACATGATCAACCCACCAGTCAACCTGTATAACTCAGCCATTATTCTCGACAAACTGACAGCCGATGACATTCCCTCTATTGATGGCGTACCACAAGCCGGCAGCTTTCTTGATCAAGTCATTAATGAACTGGCGCAGGATTACAAACCGGATCAAGGCATGCGGCTGGATAGCGACTTTCTCTACACAGCCTACAAAGCCAATCAGGGTGATGGCGTATTTTCCAATCGCCATACTGCTGCAGGTTTGGTAGGGTTTTCATTTCGTTTGTCATCCGGCGCGATTGTTTTTGCGTCCGACGTTATCAATCACCTGGGCTACATCGTGCCAAAAGATAAAGTCTTCAAGCACAATGAGTCACTGATGTATTACTCGCGCGCCAGCAGCATGGTAACGTTTCAGGAGTATGTTGATGACATGTTAATGCCAATGCTATTGAAGAAATATCCGGAAAAAAGCAGAGAAACCCTCATTCAGGGGGCCAGTCTGCATTCCATTGAAAAATTTCTGGCATCCAACCCCGATGTGCATGTCGCCACCAACAAAGATGACATTATTCTCGCTGACGGTGAGCTGGCTTATCTAGGGAAAATCATGAAAGACAAAATAACGGTTTATCCCAAAGGAGGACATTGCGGCAACATCAATTACACCGTCAATGCAGCCGATATGGTTTCATTTTTGAAGAGAGGCAATGCACAATGAAAATGCAAAGCCTGACTAACCATTCATCATGCCGCCATTCCGTGTTTTATGTTGTGTTGTTATCCTTAATATTGAATATAGCAGGTTGTACAACGCAAGCCGAAGAGAGTAATGCAATCGCAACCACCGCAAGCACAACCGCAAACGATGTAAAACAACACAGCAAACCGCAGCGGGAATTTCCTGAATTAAACAAGCCGTCGAAAGATCCCAAAGCCATCACATCGGTTTATGATCCGTTTGAACCATTCAACCGCAGCATGTACAACTTTAATGCGGGATTTGATCACTATGTTTTTCTGCCGGTTGTCGCGGGCTATGAATTCATCACACCGGATATTGTCGAAACAGGCGTGAGCAATTTTTTCAACAATCTGGCTGAAGTGAAATACCTGATCAACAATGTACTGCAAGGCAAAGTAGGTAGCAGCGGCGTTACGCTAAGCCGCTTTGCCATCAATTCTACCGTCGGTGTATTGGGTTTATGGGATCCAGCTACCAAAATGGGCCTGTTCAAACGCGAGGAAGATTTCGGGCAGACACTAGGCAAATGGGGAATCAGCAACGGCCCGTATCTGGTATTACCTTTCTTTGGCCCCTCTACACTGCGCGACACTGGCGGCCTGGCGTTTGATTATGCCGTTATTCAGGAAACCGATATTCTGGATCTCAATGACGATGCCAATAAAGATGGCACGCGTATCGGTCTGGGTGTACTGCAAGCGATTGATACACGCAAAACCACCAAGTTTCGCTATTACGAAACCGGTTCGCCATTTGAATACTCACTGGTTCGCTATTTGTATATCCAGATGCGTGATGTTCAGATAGAAAAATAATTTTCTACATCAACCCAATCACTCAACACTATACGCTCGGCCTTATCGCCATTTGGCAACACCAGCGCATGGCGAGCCGGGCGGTGTGTGTGGCCGTGAATCAATGTATTGCACTGCTGTTCAATCAGCACTTTATCAATTTCCGATGGCGTCACATCCATAATATCTTCCGCCTTGATGCTATTGGCTTCCTTGCTTTTTGCACGCAATTGCGCGGCGATGGCGCGACGCTCCTCAATCGGTTTGGCCAGAAAATCCTGCTGCCATTCAGGGTTGCGCACTAACGTGCGAAATTGCTGGTACGCCACATCCTGTGTGCAGAACTGGTCGCCATGCGCGAGTAAAATACGCTGACCCTTTTGTTCGATAATGTGCAACGCTGGCAATAACCGCATGCCGCACTGCAAGGCATAATCTTCGCCTAGCAAAAAGTCACGGTTGCCATGTTGAAAAAAAATCCGCACTCCTGTCTCAGCCACTTTTTTCAATGCTTGTGCAATGTCTGCCGCAAGTGGCCGGTCATCGTCGTCGCCAATCCAGGCATCAAAAAAATCGCCCAGGATGTAAAGCTCATCACAGCCAACTGCTTTATCTGCCAGACGCACTTTGTTATCAAGGAAAGCAAAAAAGGCCGCAGTGATATGCGGCCTTTCTTCAGATAAATGCAGATCAGAAATGAACAATCTGTTCATTGGGGATGCATTCAGTCTTTAACAGTCACTGACTGGATGATGATGGATTCAACCGGCACATCTTGATGGCCGCCTTTTGAACCGGTTTTCAGGCCCTTGATCTTGTTCACGACATCCATGCCATCGCTGACTTTACCAAACACGCAGTAACCCCAGCCTTGAGAAGTTTCACTTTTGAAATTCAGGAAGTCATTGTTTTTCACGTTAATGAAAAACTGTGCGGTAGCAGAATGAGGATCCATGGTGCGCGCCATAGCTACAGTGCCCACATCATTCTTCAAACCGTTATTGGCTTCGTTCTTGACCGGCGCATTGGTCTTCTTCTGGTTCATATTTTCATCCATGCCGCCGCCCTGCACCATGAAACCATCAATCACACGGTGAAAAATCGTACCGGCATAAAACCCGCTGCGGGCATACTCCATAAAACTGGCGACGGTGGCTGGTGCCTTGGAGGCATTCAGCTCGAGGGCAATGTCACCATGGGTGGTATGCAAAACAACGTTATGAAGGACTTCTGACATAATGCTTCCTGTTATGTATGGCTGAGGAAATGGGCGGCTATAATACGCCCTCTACAGCGCCCGCGCCAAAACAAATGAGCCCCGTTAATGAGTAATAGCAACATAAAGCCTGATGTCAATCTGAAACCCGCCCATTTTATCCGCAATATCATCGCTGCTGATGTCAGCGCCGGGCTCAATAACGGCAAGGTGCATACCCGCTTCCCACCCGAGCCCAATGGATACCTGCATATCGGGCATGCCA
>DATIDQ010000014.1:0-22372 GCA_035456205.1 Pseudomonadales bacterium | reverse complement strand
GCAGAAAAAACTGGCGGATTTACTGGCGATATGACAACGACAAATAAACATGCGCTGCATATTGTGCACGGTTACAACGAGCCGTTCCTGTCGCTGAGCAATCAATACAGCCGCGCCCTGCAAAGCGATGGCTGGCGAGTCACCACGGCGTATCTGACCGGTGTCGCTGACGAGAGTATTCGCCAGAAAACGGTTGCCGACAGCGTGCTGTTTTTTGCAACGCCCGACAGCAAGATGAAAGGCCTGAAACTCGACCTGGCACTGCGCGTGCGCAAACTGGTTTTACAACATGATATAAAACTGATTATCGCGCAGCGTTACAAATCACTGTATCTCGCCCTGCTCGGCAGCATCGGTACTAATATTCCTGTACTTGGCATTGCACACGCTTTCGGCGTATTGAAATCCGCAGGCCGCCGCAAGCTGCTGAGTTTTTTTCGTGCCAGATTAACCATAGCAGGCGTTTCCGCAGCAGTAACCGCTGATATGCGCAGCCAGAAAAACAACTTGCGACTGGTTGCACTGCATAACTGTATCGACACAGCAACGCTGGAATCCGAACTGCTGTCGCGCCATGACGCCAGACAACATTTGCATCTGGGCAGCAATGAATTTGTATTTGCCAATGTCGGTCGCCTGCACGATGACAAGGATCAAGCCACCATCATCCGTGCTTTTGCTTTGTTGGCTGAAAAGTATCCCCATACAAAACTGTTGCTGATCGGCAAGGGCAAACGTGAAGCGCAGTACCAGGCATTGATAGAACAATTGAATCTGCAGGGCAGAGCGATACTGACGGGAGCAGTGCCCGATGCCGCCACATTATTTACCGCGTTTGATGTCTACGTTTCCGCTTCAGATCGTGAACCTTTTGGTATTGTATTAACAGAGGCGATGCTTGCACGTATTCCGGTGATCAGCACAAACTGCGGCGGCGCACCGGAAGTGCTCGGCGAGTATGCGTTGTACTTTGCACGCGGCGACGAACGGGCGCTGGCAGCACATATGGAAACCATGATTGGACTGTCTGCACAGCAGCGTGCAGAAAAAGGCGAACTGCTTTACACAAGATTACAGCAGCAATTTGCATTCTTGCCATTTAGTAAACGATTGCTGACATTGGTACATAGTTTATGAAACTGCTTTTTCTGGTACAGAAAGAACAGCGCGTGATTCTCGATCGCTTGTACGACAGCATCGGCCGCCACGCCGGCGAGTGCGACATCCGCTGGCTGGATTCCGCTGAACAGGAAAACCTCAAACATTATTTTCGTGAGCAGGTGAATGTCGATCACTACGATTGCATCCTGTTTTTCCTGCGCTTCAAGAAAGAAATGCGCCAATGGCGTTTTATTCGCACACTGCCGAATCTGGCGATTCTTGAACACGATGCCTACCAGAATTACATCCCGAATAAATACGCCGGGAAATATGCGCGTCATTACCATCGCATGCCGTGGGTGCGTGTGTTGTCATCCGGCGCCCATGTCACGCAACGTTTGCAGCAGGAAAATATCGATGCCGTATTTATCCCCAAAGGCTACGATCAAGCCTTGATCCAGAATCTGCACCAACCGCGCACCATGGAACTCGGTTTTGTCGGCAGCCTGAAAAGTGGCGTATACCAGCAGCGCAAGACTTTTCTTGAATCGTTGGCTGACACGGAAAAAATGGAGATCGTGCGTACAAAATCCGGGCAGGATTATGTCGATAAACTGAACAGCATTCGCTTCTTCATCAGTGCCGATATCGGCATGGGCGAATACATGATCAAGAACTTCGAGGCGATGGCAGCCGGTTGTGTGTTATTCGGCTGGCGGCAGGGCAATGGCGAAGAGCAAGCGCTGGGCTTTCGCGATATGGAGAACATCGTGCTGTATAGCAGCATGGAAGAATGCCGCGAGAAAATTGCACAACTGCGCGCCGATCCTGCATTGGCTGATCGCATTGCAGCAGCGGGACAGGCGTTGGTAGAGCAGCAGTACAGTTTTGAAGCACTGGGGCGAAAAACGGCAGAAGCTTTAGCAGTTCCCTTGCGCAAAGCAGAAAATTTTCCGCTGACATTCTGGCAGCGCTTATTTGGCTGATTTTTTCTGCTGGCCAGCCGATTTTTTTTGTCGGTAGTTTTCCCACGCTTTCTCGTGCCAGACTGGCTGGCACGCTCTATCAAAAGGATTGCGGTAGGGATAACGGCCGTAGAACAGCTCCAGCAATAACTGTCGTTCGTGGCCCGGTACCAGGATGAGCAATAACTTGGCCAGTGTGCGCACAACAGCAGGCGGCTTGGGCAACACTGGCGTGACGCGCAGAAAATCGGCGCGCGCTGCAATAGTATCCCAGTGTTCGCCGTGACGCTCGACAAACGCAAACGCTTTTGCGCGAAACAATTGCTTGCGGCTCCAGTAGTGTTTGATCACACCGGCATCCTCTAGCAAAACGGTTTTTGTGGAAGCCGCCATGCCCAGCACCAGTTGTTCAGTGGTCAGGCTGCGACTGGAAGCGGGGTACACCACATCGTTCAGCGCCAGCGCAATATCCAGCACAACACCGTTACTGCGCGAGATGCCGAACAAGCCAGAATTGATCACCGGAATTTTTCCTGCAGCAATGCCAAGCTGTTTCAGTAATTCTGCAACCTCAGTATTATTTGCTGTCGACGTTGGCAGTTTGCTCTCGTACAACTCATCTACCAGACAGGTCTTGTCGTCCACCGCATCGAACAGCAACGCCGGATCCCGCAGAAAAAATGTATCGGTATCAATAAAAACGGTTTTGTCTGCCAACGGCACCGCGTGCTGCAGCAGACACAATTTCGCGCGATGGTGATAGCGCAAAGGGCCATACCATTGCTGCAACGTTTCTTCCGACAGTGCATGCACCTGCACCGGCAATCCGTCATAGCAGTGCGGCGCATCGGTGTAAACGCTGATGCCAAAGTTTACTGGTGTCTGCGATCTGTACAGTGCGGATAAAATACTGAAACGCGCTTCTGTGTGATACGCGGCATCCGACCCATACACCAGATACAACAACTGGTTCGTGCTAGCAGGAATATTCGTCATGGCTTTAATAAATACAACAGGCCGCGCCAGACTTTTTTATTGAATGACGCGAAAGGAATATCTGCCAGAATTTCTCGGGCCAGTTTTTTATCGTGCTTGGCCGCCGTCAAAAAATAGCCGCGCAACATAGCCAGATGCACCTGCGGGTACAGCGGATGCTCACGGTAATCAGCGATCGTCTTCATCATCGATTCATACATATAGCGCACATTCTTGTAGGAATTGCTCGCGTGTTTGCGGTAATGCATCAACACCTCGCCCAGGCCCACCATGCGATAACCGCGTGAGGTGAGCTTGAACCACATGTACATGTCTTCCAGCGGAATCGCCGGATTCCAGCCGCCTTCACGATCCAGCACCTCTTTGCGGATCATGCAGGTGGAAGCGACGATGCCGGGGCCGGTATTGGCAAACAGATGTTCAAAGGTAATTTCACGCTGCGGTGGTGACTTCTGGCGTTTTTCCAGAATGTTGCCATCACTGTCGATATTCAGCGCGTTGCCGCCGCACACCGCCACATCCGGATTGGCTTCCATAAACGCGACTTGTGTCGCCGTTTTGTCCGGCAACATGATGTCATCCGAGCCAAACTGACAGATGTATTTTCCTGTCGCCATAGCGAGCGCCTGGTTCAACGTGTCGGACAAACCGGAATTCTGTTTGGCAATAAATGTAAACGGTTTGCCGTTCGCTTCGGCTTCACGGTGCAATTTTTCCAGCACGCTGGCGGTGCCATCCGGCGAACCGTCATCCAGCACAATCAATTCAATATTCGGGTAGGTTTGCGTCAACACACTGCGCACACAGGCTTCGATATAGCGCTCGTGTTTGTAAGCGGAAATCAATACCGAGACTAATGGTGTCATCGTCTCCTCCAGCGCGCGCCTTTCGCCAAGGTAAAACAGCGCGTGAGTCGCAGCTTGCGGCAATAACGGTGCCTGCTGCCCAGCTTGCGCAATAAATTGAATAAACGCAGATTAAATAACACCTGATCGTAACGCGCCATCTCTGCAGGAATTTCCGCGATATCCTGCAATAAACCGTCATCGCACACACCGTGCGCTTGCAGTGCATCATTCGCTAATGGCATGCGATCCAGCACATACTGGATGCGCTGCCGCTGCTGGAAACGATGGGTGCGCCGCTCGGCATTGCGATCGACAATCATCGCCTTGCGCGCAGATTCACCGGCCAGCCCGGCATTGGTATGGTTTTCGCCGTGTATACGGTGATACACCAAAGGCTCATCACAAAAACGCAAGCCACCAAAACAGGACGCAGCCAAGGCCAGCTGATGATCAAAAATAAAATCATCGCTGAATGGCAATACCATCGACAGTAATGCACGATGAAACAACAGGGCATGACCCGACACACAATTCTTGAAAAACAACGGCACCGTTCTGCTGATATTCGCACTCGCTTTGATATTCAGTGACTGGAACAAGGTGAAACCCAGGCTGTTGCCTGTGGCATCGATCAGGGCGCTATCGGAATACACACCCACTGCACCATTCAGCAACGACAGTTGTTTTTCAATCTTGTCACTGCGCCAGATATCATCCTGATCTGAAATCGCAATATATTCGCCACTGGCTCGCGCAAGTGCAGCGTCGAGATTGGCATGTAACCCGACATTGCTGTCATG
This sequence comes from Pseudomonadales bacterium, assembly GCA_035456205.1. Taxonomy (GTDB): domain Bacteria; phylum Pseudomonadota; class Gammaproteobacteria; order Pseudomonadales; family UBA7239; genus UBA7239. Next base: position 17,662 of record DATIDQ010000014.1, on the reverse strand, counting down.
CCGCAGCAAAACAATACGTGCATCCTGTGCGGCATAGCGCTGTGCAATCGCCAGCGTGTCATCACTGGATGCATCATCACTGATAATAATTTCGAGCTGGCGATACGTCTGTCCGACAATCGAGTCGAGTTGCTCGGCCAGATATTTACCACCGTTGTAGGTGGTGATAACGATAGAAACCAGCGGCTGCATGCTATTCATCGCCCTTGCTACCGAGATGGGATTGCAACAATCGGTTCAACATTTTCAGCAGGATGACAGGCGATTCGCCGCGGCACAACTGCCAGAATTCACGCTGCCAGATACCTGTTGCGCGCGCTATGGCGGCGAGGCAACGCAAGCGTCGTCTGGTATTGTCTTTCAACAGCGTGCGCGACAGTGTGCGATCGGGCAAGGCAGCAACACAGTGCGGAATATTATCCAGCCGCAAACGGTACTGGACTTTCTTCATACGCAACACATTCTGGCTCATGCTTGTGTCGTGGACACGGATATATGCGGCCAGTCTCTCATCCTCACTGAAACCGAACACGCATTGTCCGGCCGCAGCGCGCAACCAGTAATCCCAGTCTTCCAGCGATTTTAATGTGGTATCAAAATCGCCGACACGCGTCACCACCGAGCGGCGCAACATGGCCGAACATACCGGCATGATGTTATTCACTATCAACGCGGGCAGCACTGTTGATGCACTGCCGGATACACACGGCATCCAGTCCTGGTTATCGAGCTCAAAACTGGCAAATGTTGCTTGCGGTTTGCCAGACAAAAAATAGCGGCTGCGACCATACGATATATCCATTGCCGGCATCTGCCGGAAATGCTCGAGATGCGCCTGGATTTTTTGCGGGTGCAACGTATCGTCCGCATCCAGCAAAACAATAAATTCACCTGTCGAATGTTGTATACCGGTATTGCGCGCTGCTGACAGCCCCCGATTTTTCTGGTGCACATACAGGATGCGCGTATCTTTTTCCGTCAAACCACGCACAATCGCAGCGGTATCATCGGTAGAGCCATCATCCACCACAATCACTTCAATGTTGCGGTGTGATTGCTGTAACGCAGAATGGATTGCCTCCGCCACAAAACCGGCATAGTTATACGCCGGCACGATAATCGACACCAATGGCGAATCGCTGCTCATGATTTTTTTGCCTTGCCCGGCATTAACTGATGCATAAACTGCTTGCGCGCAATGCGCAATGCCAAGGCAATAGATGCAGGTTTCTGACAGCGCCAGTAATGCCACGCTGCGCTGTAGGCATGGTTGCGCAAACTGGTTTTTACCAGCTTGCCATATTGTTTTTCAATGCATGTTTTTATATGGCCGGCATGGGCGGCAAATGCCGGCTCATCCAGCAACAATGTCCACACCGCTATTTCTGACCGCAACACTTTCTCGATATTCGCACGAAAATCGGCCCACACGCCGGCATTGTGCAAACGGTAAGCCGCCATTTTTTCATCCATATAATGAATATCGCCCTGCAGGGCATTCAGCATATGCAGCGGCCAATCCGCCATATCGGTTTTGTTAAAAAGATCCGGATACTGTGCAAGACGGGGATTGCGGAATAACACCGAGAGCGTTGGTACAGGATTTTTTTGCAACACGTCCCGCAAGGTGAAATCGCGCGCACCACCTTTGACATCGTGGTGACCCATATAGCCTTCCTGCACAACATCATTCTCATCCACGTGGATTGCTGCATGGCAGCAGGCAACGAACGCTGGATTCGCCGCGAGAAAAGTCAGCTGTTTTTCCAGTTTGCGTTCGTCAAGCCAGTAATCATCGCCATCCAGCAGGGCGATGTAATCACCACGCGCACTGACCAGATTGTTCATGAAATTCTTGCGGCCAGTCTGGCGGCCGTTGATAAACAACTTGTCGGCCGGATTGTGAAAGAACGCACGGATAACATCGGGATGGCGTTGCGCATAATCACGCACAATGTTTGCTGTGCCATCCGTAGAACCGTCTTCACCCACCAGTATTTCCAGGGTGAAATGGCCGCGCTGCATCAGTACGCTATCCAGCGCTTGCGCAATGAATTTTTCATGGTTGTAGGTGGTGATGCAGACACTGATAAGCGGCGCTGAAGGGTTAGTCATATCAGTCACGCAAAGTGTATTGCTGCAGATACTGCCGCGTGATATCCCGACCGTTAAACATCAACACGTCAATAATAGACAAATAGGGCACAAAGTCTTCGCTGCCTTGTTGATAGTGAACTGGCGCCATTTCAATAAACTTCAGCTCAAGATTCTCTGCGGCAAACACATCCGCCCGGTAAAGCTCCCGCCCACCGATACTGTTGATATACATCGTGGCCGATACCGATTTACTGATGGCAATGATTCGATCAGAGCCTGTAAGCCCGCTATCGTTTTTTTGCAATGTCGACGCCAGCACCAGCGGGGTTGCAATACCGAGATGCTGGCTGATTTTTTGCAGGCTGTTAAACAGGAACAGCGCCAGGGATGCTTCACCATAAACAAGAATATCCTCGACCAGCTGACGTGTTTCCGCATAGTGCGGCGCCTTGCGATAAGCCGCATGCAGTTGCCCGAGTATTTTTTTTGCCGTGGCGGCACTATCCGCAATCCTGCGTTCATTGATGTTGGCCGTTTGCGGCGCTTTTTCCAGCGGCAGTGTGATATATGCCGGTTCGCCATTGAGCAAAATACGGTTGCGGTTTACCCAGCCGCGATTGATGTATTGCACGTCATCCCAGGCAATGAAATTATCTACTGCCGCAATGAGCTGGAAATATCCCAGATACGGAAAAAAATAGGGCTGCATCACAGCGACTTTCATCGCAGCCGGTTTCATTGCGTCTTGGCCTGTCCGCGCAGAGCCGGCTTGCCATGCTGGATCCGGCGCACCAGATCCGTCTTGCTCTGCAGTAAATCCTCGCCTTTAAAAACCGTGCGTTTCAGTTTTTTCTTGCGCAATTTTTCTTGCAGGGAAAACCAGCGCGGTTTTTTCCACGCCACTGCAGCTTCCGGCTGATAGCCCAGGCGCTGCATAACAGATCCCGCCACCGCCTCTATCATCGCAATTTCATCGGCATCGAGTTTTTTGCGATAGGCTTCCGCGCCGCTATCAAACACCGGCTTGTTGATATTTTTCCAGAATTCATTGCGTTCTGCCGCTGCATCATTTTTGCCCGCTGCGGTTTGATAACAACGCGCGTCTGCTGCCACACCGATGTGTGCAAAAATACGGTCTATGGTTGCCGGGGTATTGCCGACCAGTTCTTCGTACGCCACTGGCACACAATCAATACCGTGTGTTGTCATCAAATTCAGGCAGGTGGTCTGTTCTGCTACCCAGTGCCTTGCATTCTGGTAGGTGGTCTTGTGCATCGCCGGCACGCCTTTCCAGCTGGCACAGTACGCCCGCACATCACGATAAAGATAAATAAATTTCGCAGCCGGATCATGGGCGCGAATATAAAACGCATAGTGGAACAGGTTGTTGTCTTTACAAATCATGCCGTGCGCGCCGTGCTGTTCACACCAGGCACCGTAGAGCGCCTGGAATGCGGCGAACAGATTCGTCGGGCGGTATTTTTCCAACAGCTGCGTTGCATCCAGCTGTAATGTCCAGTCATGGTATGGGTGGTTTGCCAACGCGACGGCATCCGTCAGCAATGCGTGCATATTGCCCTGTTCACACAAATTACCGTAGCGATTGGCTGCGTGGAAAAAGGTATCAAAAAAATGGATCGGGATCGGGCCTTCGTACTGCGGATGGTTGGACAACAAAGAGCGCAACAGATTGGTACCGCTGCGTTCGGATGACAAAATGTAAATCGACGGCGCCATCCTGTTAATGGATCTCGCCTACGCGACGGGCAATATCCTGCTTGTGCTGCATGATGAACTGCAACAAATCACAAACTGCAACCACATCCGCATCATGGGTTGCAGTGCTGTTAGGCAGGCAGACGAGAACATCCGTCAGTTTTTCTGTCACCGGCAATAACAAACCGGCATTCGGATAATAGGATTTGTACGGCTCCATGCGGTGGCAGCCCGGGTGAAAATAGCGGCGCGCCAGCACATTTTCCTGCTCAAGTGTTTTCACAATTGTGTCGCGACTGATGCCTGCATCATCCGCCACACGCACAATAATGTAATGAAAATTGCGCTTTTCTTTTTCGCTGTGTTCAATAATGCTCAGGTGCGGAATTTGTGCAATACGGCGACGATAGTGTTCAAAATTATTGCGGTTATGCGCGACAAAGCCGTCAAACGCAGCGAGTGAGGCCAGACCCATCGCCGCAGAAATTTCGCTCATTTTGCCGTTGGTGCCAACGTGCGTGACCTGATCCTTGCCAATAAAACCGAAGTTGATCATTAAGCGGATAATACGCGCCACTTCATCGTTATTGGTGGTGATACAGCCACCTTCAAATGTATTCAGCACTTTTGTTGCGTGAAAACTGAAAACTTCCGCATCACCAAAACCGCCGATCATCTTGCCTTTGTGCTCACAACCAAAAGCGTGGGCGGCATCGTAAAGCACTTTCAATTTATGCTTATCAGCAATCGCCTGTATCGCTTCCATTTCACAGATATTGCCCCAGACGTGTACGGGAATAATGCCTGTGGTGCGCGGCGTGATGAGTTGCTCGATACGCGCTGGATCCATGCAATGTGTTTCCGGATCAACATCGCAAAACACCGGTGTGATGCCCTGCCACTCGAGACTGTGTGCGGTCGCAATAAAGGTGAAGCTGGGCACAATCACTTCGCCTTCCATACCGAGCGCGCGGATAGCGATCTGCAGCCCTATGGTTGCATTACAAATGGCGATGCAGTGTTTTACACCCAACATCTGCTGCAAGGCCGCTTCAAATTGTTGCACTTTCGGGCCGTTATTGGTCAGCCAGGCACTTTCCCAGATATCGTCGGCATGCTGAAAAAAATCTTGCTTGGCAGGCCGGTTCGGACGGCCGACATGCAGCGGCTCCGCAAAAGCCGGACGGCCACCAAAAATGGCGAGATCTTGTAGGGTTTCTTTCATGCAGCAGCTACTTTTTATCAATATGTCTAGAGGCTGTCATCATCCAGATAGCGAGCGAGATCACTACCATTGAGATCAGCGCGGATCGCGGTCACGATACTATCATCCAGTGTGCTTTTCCATCCGTTATCCAATGCCTTACTGCGATATACCGAATAGGTGTCTGTGTTCGACTGTTCCCGGCTGGATTGCAGGAACTGTTGCATTTGTGGTGTGAACTCCAGTTCTGCAAATGCGCAGATTTCCTCCGAGACCTGCCGGGTATTTGCCAGCAGATTGTCATAGTCCAACAATAATGTTTGCTGTGGATATTGTTGTGCCAATGCCAGAAAAATGTGCGCTGACTCTTTCCATTTTTCATAGCCATAAAACTCTTCCGGCCGACCCAGATTCTTGGATGGCGCCGCACGCCACTCTTCATTAATCGACCAGCCAAGGTCGTGGCGGAATTCACGTGGCGCTGCAATCCATGATGCCATCACCGCCAGCGGATTGCGGATCATGGCAATCAACTTGAGCGCAGGATCCTGCTGCAGGAGATTAGCAAGAATATGGTGATAGCGCACTTCCTTGTAAATGATGTGTGTAGGCGCTGATTTGTTAAAAACCGGCAGGTCACCGCGATCGCGCTGGATTTTCTGATCAAGAAAATCATCCGCTGTAATCGCTATGGCACTGAAAAAATTTTCGATGTCGATCGTTGAGGCGCGCTCATCGAGAGCAGATTTAAATGCATAGGAAAATAATGGTTGGTACTTGTAGATCACATGTTCGTTGCTGTTCAGTATTTCACCAAGCCATGTCGTGCCTGAACGCGGCGCACCATGGATGGCGATTTTTTTCATGCTAGCCTGTTCTGTTTTCCCACGGGAAATTATCATACAGCGGTTTCGATCCGATAAAATTACAAAACGCCTGATATGATCCCTGTTCGTTCAGGTTGATCACCAACAGATTATCCTTGAAACGGAAATAATCCATGACCATGCGGTTATGGTCGCGGTAGTACGCCATCAACAAGTCCCGATTATACGGGTCCCCTGATATCATTTCATGGCGGGTGTTCATATTATCCCAGGCTGTACGGCCTTTTGCTCTCGTCGCCGCACGTAAATCTGCTTCTGTGGGCACAGCACCATTTTTACCGAAAATCCGCGTATGGAAACGCACCAGAGATTCGTACCACACCTGCTCACTATCCCTGATAGTCAGGATAAAACGCGCATCGGGAAATGCCTGCTCCAGCGGCATGAATGTGTAGTGCCAACTAAAAGGCGCATCCTGAAATGCATCGGCTGATTTGCAAAAGTTGATGATATCTGCAAATTGCCTTTTACCATAGCTGTCGAGCAAACCCTGCGCAGCATCCTGATCACCCATGCGATAGCCAAGATCTTTCAACGCCAATTCAACAGAGGTTGTGCCCGTTTTGTTAGCGCCTATGCAAAATACCTTGCGCTTCTTACCAATCCACCGCTTCATAGGGTAGGAACCGTTAAATCTTTCAGGGTTGCAATGCCTCTATTGCGTCGTTTACGGCTGTGCGGACATCTTCATCTGTCGTTTTTTCAGCCAGGCTTTTCAATGCAGGAATATCCTTGTCTGAACCCAGCTCTGCCAGCACTTCAACGGCTTTAGTCGCCACTTCGGGATCTGGTGAATCCATGGCCATTTTAATGGTGGCTTCACCCGTTCCATATTCACTGTTAGACAAGCTATCCAGTATTTCCAGTTTTACTTCACTGGATACTTCATTTTTTGCCATCAATCTGGACATGAGTTCGGCTTCTGCCGCAGTCGGTTCCATATTGAAAATAATCGACACCTGCTCTTCGCTGGGTTGGCCAAGAAAATAGCTGACCTGTTCATCCGGTTTCATCGTTGTAATATCTGGCCCGTCCGCCACTTCCTCCACAGCAGCAGGCGTGGGCACGGCTGTTGCCCCCGCAGCAGAGAGGTGTTGCCCAAAGCCGTTAACGGGTCTGGCTTGCGCTGGCAAGGATAATTGTGCGCCAGACTGGTAGCGGGTTACTGTCACATTGGCGGGAAAGCTATCCTGCAGATTGGTGTACTGCATGGTCACCGCATAGGGAGCATCGGCAATCGCCATGCTCAATATTTTGCGCAAACTGACGTCGACCGCATGCACGGTTACGAGTTGATTGTTATCGCCTTCCGCTGTGATTTTTACGCCCGTTAATTCCGCCATTTTGGCGACAAAGGCAGCTCTGGGCATTGCATCGACATTCACGGACAGCAATTCACCATTGCGCTGGAACGCACTCTGACTTGCCGGTGTCGTTGCCTGATTACTTTTTTCAGCCGTCGGTTCGGTCTGCTTCTGTTTATCGCACGCAGGAAGCGCGGCCACTACAACCGCTAGCGCCAACATTGAAAGATTAAAACGCATGATGTCATTCCTTTCGTCAAATAAGGTATCGGAGCATTGGCAAACCAGACCAACATTCTAATGCAAGTCAGCCAGGCGTTGACCAGTCGCCCTTGAATGTTACCGAGCCCGAGAATTTATCTGCATGGCACTGTTTGCCGGTTTGCGGCGTTTGGCAAACCTCCTCCTCAAATCCGTTGAAATTGGCCTTCATTTGCACACGATCCTTGCCTTTGAACGTGTCCCACTTCATGGCAGTGCGGGAATTGGTATCCGGCACGATGCTCCGGATACTACAACCCGAATGGTTGGTGATAAACGTGATGAGTTCCGACCCCACCATATCGGTATAGCTGATGTCTTTGCCCACGCCGATATCGACGTTCTCCGAGTATTTAACCCGTGCGTAGGATGCTTCCAGCACCAACAGCTCGCCACTGGCAGTGATCACACCCCAACCGACAGGCGCGTCTGTGCTGTCCAGCACCGAGCCTAGCCAGGCGTTTTTATAAGTAACAGGTTTGAAACCACAGCTACCACTTGCGCGAAAAGTTGCACTCCCAAAATACCCCTCTGTGACGTGGTAAGGCGGCGTGAACGCTGACGCTGTGTTAGCTACAGCAAATAACGCGAACGCAGCGCACAGGGGCCGGGCAATTTTCATGAGGTGCTCCAATCAAAAACCAGAATCAGCTCTGATCTTAAACCAGCGGTCATAAAAAAACCTGCCGAAGCAGGTTTTTTTATGTGCAGCGAGCGGATGCTCAAGGAATGGCAGATTCCCCCTTGAACGTAAAGCCACCACTGACCTTGTCGAGTTTGCAGGTGGTTTTTGTATCTTTTGTCACGCAGTTATCCGGCTCTGTACCGCTAGTGCCGACAAAGGCCTGCTTGACGCTCAAAGTTAAAACACCTTTGGCAAAGTCCACATCCTCACTCACAGAGGAGGTGGGTGATGGCCACAGGGATAACAGGTTACAACCAGACTCCCCGGTCAAATACGTTACTAACGGTCCACTGACCATGCTGTACATAATGTCCAGTTTTATCCTCTGTGAAGCGGGATCAGTATCCTGGAACTGGGATCTGATTCCAGGGGCTGGTGAGCTGGATAGCACTCCCAATACTACAGCGCCATCGGCACTCATTATGCCGGTGCCTACAGAAGCGTTGGTGGAATCCAGAATGCTGCCAAACTGCGCGTTGGTAAATTTCGTCGGTGCGACTTTGCAACCGCCAGAGGATTTGAATGTTGCTGTTCCTGTTACAGCTGTGCCAGAAATGTGATAAGGCGGGGTAAAAGCCATGGCCTGCGCCGCGGCAAAAACCAGTGAGATTGCTGCAAGTACTTTTACAGTTTTCATATGCCTCTCCTTGAATCTATGCAGTGAAGAGTTCGCTGAAATAGTAGGTCAGTTTTTCATTACTCGCCAATCGAATACCCCACAATAATGCTGAAGGCCATACTTAATCTGCAGGTATAAAAAAACCTGCCGAAGCAGGTTTTTTTATAGGTTGGTGAAAACTCCATCAAACCAGTGGTCTACTGCCTTTAAACATAACTTTGCCGTTGAATTTCAGCGACTTTTCGTACGTCTTTGTTCCCTTGACTTCAGTCGTCATTCCAGTAATCCCGTTGAAAGGAAATAGTGCTTCATAGCCATCCAGGGATTTAGCCGGGTCAACCGTGTATGTCTCGACAGATTTGGTGCTAAATATCAGCACGCCGATACTGCAACCTGCGAGGGATTCAATGGTTGATTGCGTTTCCGCGCTCGCCATATTTTCGTAATAACTATCGACGTCTTTTTTGGTAACTGTATCCGAAAAGCTGGATACTTTTTTATACCCCTCTTCTATTACCACTACCTCTCCATCAGCCACCATGCCCCAGCCAATGTACGAATCAAGGGAATCGTAGACACTCCCGTATTGTGCATTTTCGTATACGACCTTGGCTTTACAGCCGCCGGCCGACTGTAGAGTTGCCTTGCCCGTATAGCCATTAGTAACGTGGTAGGGAGGGGTAGGAGTGACCGCCTGTGCTACGGATGCCGACATCGCAATAGCCGCAGCCAGAATGCCCATTTTTGCCATTTTCATATATTGCTCCTTGGGAACAGAGGAAAGGATGTTGTGGAAGATCCGATAGGTACGAACCGCCAGACGATTGTAGCGGCTATATCGCAGGGCGAATCTAGCACAAGGAAATCAGGCTTTCCAACTATTCGCCGCTCTGCCACGCCCCTTTGAACCGAATCACACCCCGGATTCTTTGTGCCAGACAGCGCTCCTGTTCTACGCCACTAAAACAGCGCTGCTTCTCATAGCCGCCAAAACCGGCTTTGAGATTCAGCGTGCCGCCTGCTGCATTCCAGTGATAAACCGCTTTTGAATCCACATCCGGTTCCAGTGTTTCAATATTGCAGTTCACGCCATTGGCAATGAGAAAACCGTGCAGGGTATCGCCAACATAATCGACATAATCCGTTGCGGATTTTTCACCGGTGGCAAGTAGGTGTGAATAACTGACGTCACTGCGCTTTTCTTCCAGCGCTATCAATTTTCCTGCAGCGGTGACGATACCGCGTCCTATCAGCACATGCTCATCGGTATTGACGGTGGCAAGATACGCGTTGACGGTTGTGGCAGGAATTGCGCAGGCACCGGTTACTGACACCGTGACTTTGCCAGGCAGGGCATTTTCCAGATAGTAGGCATTGGCGCTGCTGAACGCAGAAAAAAACAGACAGGCGAAAAACAGTTTTACTACAGATTGCATAACACTCTCCTTGTGAGTTAGAACACATCTATCCCGATGTGTTTGGCACGAAACATTGATGGAACAGGAGCTGCACCGTGCCAGCGCAGCCCTGCAATTTACCGGGTAGCTAAATCAGTGACCGCCGCCCGTTAAAGATTTCACCATATCTTCCACCACTTTTTTCGCATCACCGAAAATCATCATGGTTTTGTCGAGATAGAACAGATCATTATCCAGACCGGCATAACCGACTGCCATCGAACGCTTGATGACCATAACAGTACGCGCCTTGTTTGCCTCGATAATCGGCATGCCAAAAATCGGGGAGGATGGATCGGTTTTTGCAGCGGGGTTGACGACATCGTTCGCGCCGATAACCAGCACCACATCCGTAGACGGGAAATCGCTGTTGATTTCATCCATTTCTTTTACGTCTTCGTATGGCACATCCGCTTCTGCCAACAACACGTTCATATGGCCAGGCATACGACCAGCAACCGGGTGAATGGCATAACGCACGTTTACGCCTTTTTCTTTCAGCACATTCGCCAATTCTTTTACTGCGTTTTGCGCGCGCGCTTGTGCCAGACCGTAGCCGGGAACGATAACAACAGAATCCGCATTGCCCATCATGAATGCTGCATCATCAGCCGAACCGGATTTGTAATTTTTTTCTTTCTGTTCGCCTGCACCTGCCACCGCTGTTGCACCGAAACCACCGAACAATACATTGAACAGTGAACGGTTCATGGCTTTACACATAACGTAGGAAAGAATGGCGCCAGAAGAACCCACCAACGAACCCGCGATAATCAGCATCGGGTTATTCAAGGTAAAACCGATACCGGCAGCAGCCCAACCGGAAAATGAATTCAACAGTGAAACAACCACTGGCATATCGCCGCCGCCAATCGGGGCAATCCAGAAATAACCCAACACGATAGCCAGGCCCGTCATGGCATAAAACGATGTCATGCTTTCTGTCACGAAGTAGTGCGCACCGGCACCGATCATCGCGAGCGCCAATACCGCTTGCACCACTTTTACCCAGTTGCCATTCAGCGATTTCGCCCATTTTTTTGCGGCGAGTTTGCCGTAAGCAAACACCGATGCGCTGAACGTAATGGCACCGATAAAGCAACCGACAAACAATTCAAAACGGTGTACCGCATCGTGGTGTTCGCCACTGTGCAATACAGCAGCGATCGCAATCAACACTGCGGCAAGACCTACGAGTGAGTGCATCATCGCCACAGTTTCCGGCATTTGCGTCATCGGCACCGTGCGTGCACGATAGATACCGATGCTTGCACCCAGCACCATCGCGCCGATAATCATCGCGACATTCGGATTCGGTGCTGCAAAAAATGTAGCAATAACGGCGAGCGCCATACCCATCATGCCGTAACGGTTACCCATGATGGCAGTGGACGGGCCGGACAGGCCGCGCAGTGTCAGGATAAAAAGTACCGCGCCAATCAGATAGGCCCAGTCTGCGTATTGAGCGAGATTATGCATGATTCAATTCCTCACTTCTTTTTCTTGCGGAACATATCCAGCATTCTTTCGGTAACAGCAAAGCCACCGAAAATATTGATGCTGGCGAGGAATACTGCAATCGCGCCGATAACGCTGGTAGCAGTGATGGCTTGATCCTGAATCGTCACTGCCTGCAACATCGCACCGACCACAATGATGCCAGACAGGGCATTGGTCACTGCCATCAACGGCGTGTGCAATGCCGGTGTAACACCCCACACCACGTAGTAGCCGACAAAAATAGCCAGCACAAAAACGGTAAACACGCTGACAAACGGAACGCTGCCTGCATGTTGTGCAACTTCCGCTGCTTGTTGAATTACTTCATTCATCATCGTTCTCCGAACAGAGATCAGTTAGGCTTTTTATAAATGACCTGGCCGCCATCAACAATAATTGTCGGCTTCACCATTTCATCTTCGCGATTGAGTTTGAGCGTTTTGCTTTCCTTATCGTGCATCGGCTCAAGAAAGTTCACCATGTTGCGCGCATACAACGCGGAGGTTTCTGCTGCCACCAGCGATGGAATGTTGGTCTCGCCGATAATTTTCACACCATTCGCCGTGGTAACGGTCTGGCCCGGTTGTGAACCTTCCACGTTACCGCCGGTAGACACGGCCATATCCACAATCACTGAACCGGGTTTCATTTTTGCGACGGTTTCCGCTTTCACCAGCACCGGCGCTTTACGGCCGGGAATCTGTGCGGTGGTGATAATAATGTCGGCGGCGCTCACGGCCTTATCCACAATCACCGCCTGATCGCGCACGTACTCCGGGCTTGGCACCCAGGCGTAACCACCTGTGCCAAGCGCTTTGGCTTTTTCTTCGTCGCTCATCGGCACGTCGAGCCAACGACCACCGAGCGACTCCACCTGTTCTTTCGCCGCAGGGCGCATATCAGAGGCTTCTACGATGGCACCGAGACGTTTGGCCGTCGCAATCGCCTGCAGGCCGGCAACACCCACACCGAGGATGACCACGCGCGCCGGTTTGATAGTGCCAGCCGCCGTCATCAACATCGGGAACATGCGCTGGTATTCATTCGCCGCCAGCATCACCGCTTTGTAACCGGCGACGTTGGCTTGCGAGGAGAGAATGTCTGAACTTTGTGCGCGGGTGATACGTGGAATCAATTCCATCGCCACACAAGTCAGGCCCTTGGCGGCATAGGCATCGAGGTGGTCATTAGCGTGCGGTGAAAAGGCAGCCAGCACGATAGCGCCGGATTTTATCAGCGCCGCTTCTGCAGCCGTCGGAGCGATCACTTTCAGCACGATATCGGCATCTTTCAATGCACCGGCAGCAACATTGGCAATGGTGGCGCCGGCAGCAACGTAATGCTCATCCGGACAGCTGGCAGCAATACCGGCACCGCTTTCCACTACGACTTGATAGCCGAGGCTGACAAATTTCTTCACCGTCTCTGCCGTGGCTGCCACGCGATTCTCGCCAGCAGCAGTTTCTTTGATAACGCCAATCAGCATGGGGCTCTCCCTTGAGTGTTTCGCTGGGGGGGTGTTACTCGTTGGGGGTATTACTCGTTAGAGGCGGCGGAGCATACACAAAAAAGTTGGGTAGCTCCAACTGGAAAACCGAAACGCACCGTTTTGAAAGGCACGCTAAGTGCCTGATGTTTTGTAATTTTTTTACAAATCCGTCAGCAGTTAGTGGGATCTGGAGCCATGATGGCTGCCCGGATTGTACGGCTCACTACGCTGCAAACGATCAGCGGCATGGTGGATAGCACCACCACTAGCCAGATAGGCTTCGATATCCTGATTGAGTTGATCCCTGATGCGACGGCGGGATGTTACCGAACGGGCCTCTGCCGCATCTTCCCGGCTGCTCGCCATATCAGCCACATCAAAACTGCTGATGTCTTCTTCGGCAGATTCCATGCCGATATCGTCTGAATCATCCATGTCGTCGCTTTTGTATGTTCTACCCATGACCGTACCCTCGTGAACCACGTTCGGAACACTACCAGCCCGGAACAGACAGTTTGATGACAGCAAAACCACCCGTCCTCACTGTCCTTATATAGCAATGCAGACAAAAAAAAAGTAGCGCCCTACAACTGGCGGACGATCGGCAGAAAAATTTACTCGGACGGCAATCACACCTAGAATCATCGTACATAATCACCACACAGATAGAATCACCGCACTTATCCATTGATGGAACCGTCATGCCGCGCCAGCCCGTTCACTACAAACACATTCTCTACAACGTCGATGAACACATTGCCACGATCACCCTCAACCGCCCGGATGTGTTGAATGCCTACACACCGGATATGGGTGATGAAATAGTCGCGGCGTTTCGCGCGGCAGAAAAAGACAGCAATGTACGCGCTGTCATTCTCACCGGCGCAGGCGAACGCGGTTTTTGCGCGGGCGCAGATCGCATCTATTTGCAACACCCTCTGCCGGAAGGTACGCGTGTCATTGGCGAAGAAGAATTGATCCAGTCATACGCACTGGAACTCGCCCTGTTTCCAAAACCCACCATTGCTGCGTTGAACGGTCACGCGGTAGGTATTGGCATGACCATGATTTTGCCGCTGGATATGCGCGTAGCGGCGGATACGGCAAAACTGGCACTGAGTTTTTCCAAGCTCGGCATCATGCCAGGCCTTGGCAGTACGCATTTGTTACCCAAAATTGTCGGTATGCACAAAGCACAAGAACTGGTGATGACTGCGCGCACAATTACCGCGCAGGAAGCCGTATCCATTGGTCTGGTGAATTATGTTGTACCGGCTGACAAACTGATGGCGAAAGCACGCGAACTCGCACTGCAATGTGCAGAGTGTGACCCCGTCACGCAAAAATATGCCAAACGCGCCTTGCATTACGGCGCGTCTGTCACGCTGGAACAGGCATTTGCCAATGAATTGAAGACTGTGCCGTTATTGAAAGCTGAACAAGAGAAAATAAAAAAATAGCTTCCTGTTTTTATTTTTACAGCTTTTTATTTTTTACGGCATCCCGCAGGCTTTGTGCTAACGCTTTCACCGCAGGGCCCGATTCATCACGATCTGTAAACACCAGGTACAACATTACGTCACGCGTATGCTGGCTCTTTTTTTCTGACCCCTGCATTTCCAGCGGCAACACTGTTAATAATCCCGCCGCCAATTCACGTTCAATACGCTCTCGCGGCAGCGAGGCAAAACCCAGCCCGCTGACCAGTGCGGCAATTGATGTGCTGATATGACTCACCGTCCAGCGCTGTTCTGCACCGAGCCAACCGGCATCCACTTTCTGCCGCAAACCGGAATCACGGATCACGATTTGCCGATGCGCCGCAAGATCGCGTTCACTCAACGGCCTACCCAGTTTGTGCAATGGGTGATCGGGATGTGCCACCGTTACAAATTCAAGACGCGTGAGCGGCTCGCCAAAAAATCCGGGCGGCACGCGTGCTGTCAGCACCAGATCTGCTGTGCGTTGTAGCAGGGCTTCACTGCCACCCGACAACACCGTTTCAAATAATTCGATACGCGTGTCGGGATAGGTGGCGGAAAACTGTGCCAGCGCACAGAACAGATTATCCACCGGGAAAATAGTATCTACCGCCAGGCGGATCAGCGGTTCATGTCCACGCGCCAGATTACAGGCCAGGCGCTGCAGCGACGCGGATTCCTCCAGCAAATGCCGCGCGCGCCGCAACAGGATTTCACCCTCCGGCGTCAGCACCGCCTTGCGCCCCTGCACCGCCAGCAGCGGCGTGCCGATTGCCGCCTGCAAACGCTGCACGCCGTAACTCACCGCTGACTGGCTCTTGCCCAACGCCTCCGCACCCGCGGCAAAACCGCCGCGATCCACCACCGCAGCCAGCATGCGCCACTGATCCAGCGTGTGTGAGTCTTCCAGATCTGTTGTAGCCATCACCCAATTCATCGAAATTTTCGATCATATTCCGCCATAAAATCGGGTTTATCAACAAAAATTCAGGTCTATGATGAAGCCATCAACCAAGCAAACAGAAACACAGACAGGACACCGGAGGCTTTATGAGCAACTCAAGCAACCATTCACACAATCATTCAAACAGCATCAGACAAGTGCAACAAATCCTGCCCAGCCGCAGCACCAGCGACGGTGACGGCGTGCGCATCCAGCGCACTCTCGGCCAACACCGCCACGACATGGACCCGTTCCTGATGCTCGATGAAATTCGCTCGCTGGACAGCGCCGATTACGTGGGCGGTTTTCCCCCGCACCCACACCGCGGCATCGAAACGCTCACCTATATGCTCGCGGGTGGCTTTGTGCACGAAGACAATATGGGTCACCGTGAAGAATTGCGCGACGGCGGCGCACAGTGGATGTCCTCCGGCCGCGGCGTAATTCACTCGGAACTGCCGCTGATACACGAAGGTTTACTGCACGGTTTCCAGTTGTGGATCAACCTGCCCGCTGCGCAAAAAATGCAGGCGCCCGCTTACAAACAAGCCAAGCGTGAGGAGCTGCCAGAAGTGACGCTGGCTAACAGTACGTTGTTGCGCAGTTTTGGCGGCCGTTGGGACATCGCTGGCAAAACTTTGGCGAGTCCGCTGGATCACTTTTCTGCCAACGCCCGCGCCCTGGATGTGAACCTGCCTGCAAATACAGTGCTAGAAATTGCAGTGCCGTACGATGACACTGTGTTGGCCTATGTATTCGAAGGCACGCTGGTCACTGAAAATAAAAACATCGAACGCCAGAATGTTGTGCGTTACAACAAGGGTGATACCGTGCAATTACAAGCTGGCAACAACGGTGTGCGTTTATTGTTGTTAACCGGCACCCCGTTGGGCGAACCGATTGCCCAACACGGCCCTTTTGTGATGAACACGGAAGCGGAAATCCAGCAAGCGATTGAAGATTATCGCACTGGCAACTTTTGAGGAGAACGACGATGAGCGCGCAAGAACTTTTCACACCTACTCTTTTTAAGCCATTGCAGGCCGGCGCGGTGACATTGAATAACCGCATTCTGCTAGCGCCATTAACGCGGGCGCGCGCTGGCGAAGAACATTTGCCGAATGACTTGATGGCAGAATATTATGCGCAGCGTGCATCGGCGGGACTGGTGATCGCTGAAGCCACCATGGTGATGGAAGGCCACTCTGCTTTCTGGAAAGAACCGGGTATTTATTCGGCAGAACAAATTGCAGGCTGGAAAAAAACCACCGCTGCCGTGCACGCAGCGGGCGGAAAAATATTTCTGCAACTCTGGCACGGTGGCCGCGCTTGCCATCCATTGTTGAACGGTGGCGCACAACCGGTCGCACCGAGTGCCATCGCCATCACCAACGATGAAGTGCACACACCGCAAGGCAAGCAACCTTACACTGTGCCGCGTGAATTGCGCGACGATGAATTGCCGGCGATTGTGGAAGGCTTCCGTCAAGCGGCAAAAAATGCAAAAGCTGCAGGGTTTGACGGCGTAGAAGTACACGGCGCGAACGGTTATCTGCTCGATGAATTCCTGCGCGATGGCAGCAACCAGCGCCGTGGCGCTTACGGTGGGCCGATTGAAAATCGCGCGCGGCTTCTGCTGGAAGTTCTCACGGCAGTGATTGATGTATTCGGCAGCGACAGGGTCGGCCTGCGCATTTCACCACTCAACAGTTTTAACAGCATGCGCGACAGCGATCCGGTTGGCCTTTCCGTCTGGCTGGCGAAAAAACTCAATGACTATAACCTTGCATATTTGCATGTGATGCGCGCCGATTTTCTTGGCGAACAACATGGCGATGTTATGTCTGCGATACGCCTGCATTATCGCGGCGTATTGATTGGCAATATGGGTTATAGCGCCGAAGAAGCGGAAGCGGCGATTGCAGAAGGCAAACTGGATGCTGTCGCTTTCGGCGCAATTTTTCTGGCCAACCCGGATTTGCCGGAACGTTTCCGCCGCAACGCCGCAATGAATACACC
>DATIDQ010000013.1:0-20326 GCA_035456205.1 Pseudomonadales bacterium | reverse complement strand
ATCGCGTCGACAATTGTCCTTGATATCCTGATAACTGATATTTTCACGCCGCAGCCGCCGCCGCAACGTAGTAGCAGAAAGATTCAAGCGTTCGGTGATTTGCTCAAAACTGGGAAATTTCTTGCTGACGTCATGACTAATCAAAGAGCGAATTTGTGACGCAATAGATTCACCATGATTGGGCATTTTGATCAGTTGAAACGGGGCGTTCCGCAGGAATTCACGCAGCGAATCCTCCGTTTGCAAGATAGGAAAATCCAGATATTCACCACTGAACTTGAAACCATTTTCTGGCTGATTAAATTTCAGCACACAATTAAAAAAATGCTGATATTTCTCAATATTATCCGGCGGATTCCCGATAAACATGACTTCATCCAACTCAATAGTCCTATCAATCAACCAACTACAAAATCGATGCCAGATAGAAAGACCACTAGCTATACCTAACAACGCCTCTTCACCCATCTGCTCAACGCTATAAAAATCAGTATCGTAAAAATATACCGCAACGGATTCGCCTTCATCACCGGCTTCACGACGCAGCGGCCAACCCTGAGGGTGGCTACTGGGACGACGACGCGTATCCTGGCCAGGATTACGACTGAACTTCAGGATTTCATTAAAATCCGCCGCGCGATTGATGGCATGTTCAAGATTTTTACAGTTGATGAGCGTGTAACTCATCATGCGAAATGTGCCTAAAGGCCTGACACCCTGTGCATGCAAGCCAAACGATTCATCCTGCACCATCCACATCGCCCATTGATACAAACGGCTGTAGCACATGGCAGGAATCGGTTCTTCGCCGCTATACTTTTTATCCAGCGGATTAAAAGGCAACTCGACAGCTTCACGAATCGCGGGCATATCACAACCCTGCGATTCCAGAAATCGCAATAGTGATCGTGCAAATTTACAAGGAACTGTATTACTGGCATCGCTCATAATAATACTGATCAATCCGGCAACATAAATGGCCCTTTGGCCACCTGGGGGAATCCATAATCTTTATCGTAATCCACTTTTACCAGATACAATGCGCTGGCAGCTTCGGTTTTGCCGGCCTGCTTGCGATCACACGAAGCCAATACATCGCGCACCCATTCAGGTTTTTGTTCGCCCATTCCCACGGGCAACAATAATCCCATCAGATTCCGCACCATATGATGCAAAAAAGCATTGCCACATATTTCAACCACCAACCAATTATTAACTGGTGTGATTGTGAAACGATGCAACGTGCGTACCGGATTTTTAGCCTGACAAATTGAACTGCGCACCGAATTAAAATTATGTTCGCCCAGACAATAGTTTGCGGCGGCTTGCATAGCTACTACATCAAGTGGTTTACGCACCCATAAACATTGCTTGCTAGCGATAGCGGGGGGCGCAGATGTATTCGCAACCAGATAGCGATAGGTTCGCGCACGCGCCGAAAATCGCGCATGGAAATGCTGATCAACCCGCTGCGCCCACTTGATACGAATATCCGCTGGCAGATGCGTATTGCCACCCATCATCCAGGCTTTCGGTTGGCGGTTGGCAGCAGTATCAAAATGCACTATCTGGTTGGTGGCGTGCACGCCGGCGTCTGTTCGGCCTGCGCATACCACTTTAATGGATTCATCCGCTACACGACTTAATGCTTGTTCGAGTGCGGCCTGAATACTGGGTAAATTTTTACTGCCGGTTAGTCTTTGCCAGCCATGATATTGCTCGCCACAATACTCAACAGCCAGCGCAAAACGAGAAATGCCCGGAGGGATAGTCCCTCCGGGCATTATTTCGGCATTGCGTTTGTACTCTGTCAAAAATCCATCTCAACCAATACTGTCAAGCAAGGTTTGCGCCTCACGTTTCTGCTCGGAGCGCCCTTCTTCCAATACTTCTGCAAGGATGTCGCGTGCGCCATCCTTGTCACCCATATCGATGTAAGCGCGCGCAAGATCCAGTTTAGTAGCCGCTTCGTCTGCATCCGACAGGAAACCCAGCTCTTCGTCAAGATCGCCAGCATCTGCTGTTACAGCACCCAACACGGCACTTTCTTGCTCGGAATATTCTGGCGCACTAGCAACAGGTTCTGTCGCCTGAACCACCTCGGGTTCTGCTGCAACCTCCGCCGCAGGAGATTCAAGATCCAGATCAAAATCAAGACTGAACTCTTCCTCTGCAGCCGCACCTTCATCAGTATCAACAACAATCGCTTCGCGGATTGATGTCTGGTTAGCTTCAAATGCCGGCTCTGCATCAAGATCAAAGTCAACATCAAAAAACTCAGGCGCTTCGTCAACAGGTTCAGCGGCTACTTCAGGTTTGACTTCTTCCTGAGCCTCGGCTGGCGTATCAAAATCCATATCGAGATCGAGCTCAAAATCTTCTTCATCACTGATACCGGCAGCGGCAGCTGCCGAAGACACACCAAAAGCAAACGGTGTATTGGCTGCTCCTGAAATACCGCCACGCAATTCACCGGCCTTTGCGATGGCAACATCGTCATCCAGTTCAATAAGCTCTTTATACGCCTCATCAAAAGCTGACAAATTGCCTGATTCTTTGTGCAACTCCAGCAATTTCAAGCGGTAATCGCTGCGCGCAGGCTCTGACTTGATGGCAGACTTCAGCAGGGACTCACCCTTCTCAAAGTTACCAAAGGAGATATAGATATCTGCTTCGCCTAAAACATCATTGGTTTCAGGTTGAGTTGATCCTGCTTGTTGTTCAGCTTCAGTAGCGCTTTCCACTACAGCAGCATCCGCTTCCCAACTTGTATCGAGCTGCGCGTTATCTTCAGCTGCATTTTCTGAATAAGACTCCGTCTCCTCGTCATACTGTGGAGCTGTGTACTCCACTACCATTGAATCATCCTGCTCCTCTTCAACTTTTACAGCAGAGCGATTTGCTTTTCTGCGAATGCCCACAAGTCCGAGAATAATGACGACAACCGCAATAATGCCGCCAATAACAGGATTACTGGTTAAAGAGTCAACAATGGATGGCTCGGATGTTTGCGTTTCAGGCTTTGGAGCCGGTTTTTTGACGACTGGCGCTGGAGTTTCAACAGCGGCTGCAGGTGCTGGAGTTTTTTCAACAGCGGCCTCAGGTGCCGGGGTTTCAACAGCAGGAGCAGCAGGTGCCGCTACTTCTGTCGGCGGCGTCTCGGCAGCAGGTATAGGTGCTACCGCTTCAGGAGGAGCAACTTCTGGTGCTGGTGTAGTAGTAACTGTTTCAGGCGCAGCTGGCTGTGTAGCAGGAGCAGCTGCCTGGGTTGCTGCATCCGCAACCGCTTTAGCCTGAGCATCCGCAGCTGCCTGTGCAGCTGCAGCGTCGGCTGCTGCTTTGGCTTGCTGTTCTGTAGCTGCTTGTGCTGCAGCATCTGCGGCATCTGCGGCAGCTTTGGACTGGGCATCAGCTGCCGCCTGCGCAGCTGCGGCATCGGCAGCGGCTTTGGTTTGCTGTTCCGCCGCAAGCTTCGCCTGCATAGCAGCCATTTCATTGCTTTGCAGCTGCAGTAAACGCTCTGCATTTTCTTTTTGTGCATCAAGATCCTTGGCTCTGGATGCTATTTCCTGATGCTCACGCTGCGCACGGTTCAATTCTTCCATGCCAACAGACAAATCATTCTGCAACGCAGCAATTTCAGCACCCTGTTGTCCTGATCCTTGAGCAGCCTGATCTGAACTGACACCGGCAGCAGGTGTAGCCAGCTTCAACTGTCCATCGGTTTGCGCTGCTGGCGCTTGAGCTTGAGCACGTCCTGTGGCATCCAACGGGGCACCAACAGCTTGAGTCAGCTTGCGACCCGATTTCCAAGCATCATTTTGCTCATTAAATTTGGCAATAGCATCTGCGCGCCCGATGCTGGCAATTTCTTCCTGGCTAGGCAGCTTCAGTACTTTGCCTTTTTTCAGAAGGTTCACATTGCCGTTACTGAACGCGCCTGGATTCAGGCGTTGAATAGCCAGAATTTTTTGCTGGACACTACCAGCACCTTGCACGCCTTGGGCAATTCGCCACATGGTGTCATTACTGCCGGTTGGACCGTAGGTGTCTCCGGTAATTGAAGCCGCAGTTTCTTTCTCAGGTGCGGGAGCAGTA
Organism: Pseudomonadales bacterium; assembly: GCA_035456205.1. Lineage (GTDB taxonomy): Bacteria > Pseudomonadota > Gammaproteobacteria > Pseudomonadales > UBA7239 > UBA7239. The sequence continues at coordinate 16,228 of DATIDQ010000013.1, read as the reverse complement.
GCTTTATGACCGCTCTCAGCAGCATCGGAAGCCGGTTGATGTGCAGGGGCAGGCTGGGCTTTAGGGGTAGCAACACGTGGCGCCGGTGCTTTTACCGGCTTCGGTTTGGGTTCTACTTCGGATACACCCTCATCAGCAGGCAAGGCACGACCACTAGGCACCCTGGTTTCTTTGACATCAGCAACACCTTTGGTATTAGTAAAGGCAGGCAGATCCATCAACAATGTATATTCACGTAGCAAACGTCCACTCGGCCATTGCACTTCAACCAGAAAGTTAAGGAAGGGCTCGCGCAAAGGTTGCTGTGTAGTGACTACTACTTTGGGATTCTTGGGATCGTCGAGATCCAGACGAAAACGCAGACTATTCAGCAGGAAATCCCTGTCGACATGCGCTTTGTCAAAGTCCTGCTTGGGAGCAAGACCTACAATAATTTCGTTCTCGGACAAGTCATTAACTTGCACCAGCTTGATATCAGCTCGCAGCGGTTCATTCAGTGCGCTGCGAAGCCTGATTTCCCCCAACCCGATGGCATGAGCATCCGACAGCATAATGCTGCCTGCCAGTGAAGAGAGTGCGATGACAAATTTACGATCCATACGACCTGCCCTTTAATCGCCATTAAGGCGTTTTCTGTGGTTTGAGCGACGCTGCCACTACCATTGGCAGCAGCCTGAATACACCAAGCTCGCGTGACTTTACAGGATACAAATACAAAAAACTAGAATACAGGTTCAATTATCCATGTAACCCTATGGCATCAATAGAGTTTTTAGAGAAAAAATGTTGGTTTTGCCACGGGGATCACATCCTGTGACCCCATTGTCGCCTTCCAGGGGAGACTACCCCTCTACGACAATCCGCAGCATCCGGCGCAAGGGCTCGGCTGCTCCCCACAGCAGCTGGTCACCCACTGTAAACGCCGACAAATACTCCTTGCCCATATTCAGAGTACGAATACGCCCCACCGGCACAGACAGCGTGCCAGTCACCGCCGTCGGCGTCAGTTCCTGCACACTGACTGGTTTGTCGTTCGGCACAACCTTGACCCAGTCGTTGGCGGAAGCCAGGATCGCCTCAACCTCAGACACCGGCACTTCGCGCTTCAGCTTGATAGTCAGCGCCTGACTGTGGCAACGCATGGCCCCAATGCGCACACATAAACCATCAATAGGGATGATGCAATCGCCATCCAGCCCAAGAATCTTGTTGGTCTCAGCCTGACCTTTCCACTCTTCGCGGCTCTGGCCGTTATCCAGGCGTGTATCGATCCACGGGATCAAGCTACCTGCCAATGGCGCACCAAACTGCGCTGTCGGAAAATCCGCTGCACGCATGGCATCAGCCACTTTGCGGTCGATATCGAGAATGGCCGATGCCGGATCAGCCAGTTCCGGAGCGACTGCATTGCCCAACACCTGCATCTGCTTCAACAACTCACGCATGTTCTGTGCGCCGGCACCGGAGGCCGCCTGATATGTCATGGATGAAATCCATTCGATCAAGCCTTCGCGAAACAGACCACCCAACGCCATCAGCATCAAGCTCACGGTGCAATTGCCACCCACAAATTTACGCTGGCCGTGATCCAGCGCACGTTCGATCACATCGCTGTTGACCGGATCAAGCACGATAACGGCATCCGGATCCATACGCAGCGCAGAAGCCGCATCAATCCAGACACCTTTCCAATCAGCAGCTTCCAGTTTCGGAAAAATCGCTTTGGTGTAATCACCGCCCTGACAGGTCACGATCACATCCATTTCTCTCAGTGCTTCAACGCTATTAGCATCGAGCAGCGCGCCTGTTGGCGTGCCAATCGCAGGGCCGGCCTGGCCAACCTGGGAAGTTGTGAAGAAAAATGGCTGGATATCGCGAAAATCATCCTCTTCCTGCATTCGCTGCATCAGCACCGAACCCACCATTCCACGCCAACCGACAAAACCGACCTTGTTCATAACATCACCACGTTCATATTTATTTACTGCGTATATTCTAGCTTATGCCAGCGCCGCGACTACCGCCGCACCCATCACGCCTGTACCAACTTTCTGCATGCCATCGCTCATGATATCTGCTGTGCGCAAACCCTGATCCAACACACGGCCAACGGCTTGTTCGATTGCATCAGCCGCTGCTGCCGCCGCGAGTGAATAACGCAGCATCATCGCGACCGATAAAATGGTTGCTAAGGGATTCGCGACGCCTTGCCCTGCAATATCCGGCGCCGAACCATGACATGGCTCGTACAACCCTTTGCCGTTTATATCCAGAGAGGCAGAAGGAAGCATGCCGATGGAACCTGTCAACATGGCAGCTTCGTCAGACAAAATATCGCCAAACATATTGCCGGTTACCATGACATCGAATTGTTTCGGTGCGCGCACCAGTTGCATCGCGGCGTTATCTACATACATATGTGACAACTGCACATCTGGATAATCCTTACTGATACGCTCCATCACTTCGCGCCACAACACCGTCACTTCCAGCACATTGGCTTTATCAATGGAACACAATTTTTTATTGCGTTTGCGCGCCAGTTCAAAAGCCAGCTTGCCAATACGTTCGATCTCACTCTCACGATAGACTGCAGTATTGAAACCTTCGCGCTCGCCATTTTCCAGCACACGCACACCGCGTGGGCCGCCGAAATATAAACCGCCAGTTAATTCACGTACGATCAGAATATCCAGACCCGCAACAATCTCGGGCTTTAACGATGAAGCCGCTGCCAGTTGCGGATACAAAATCGCCGGGCGCAAGTTACCAAACAAACCGAGTTTCGAACGAATCGCCAACAAACCTTTTTCCGGGCGGATAGCCGTATCCAGCTGATCCCATTTAGGACCACCGACTGCACCCAGTAAAATCGCATCGGCTTTTGTCGCTTGTTCGTGTGTTACATCGGGATACGGCACACCGTGCGCGTCAATGGCTGCACCGCCTAGCAAACCATTCTCTGTTTGCAAATCCAATGAAAACTTTTTATTCACTACATCAAGCACAGCCACTGCTTGCTCAACAATTTCAGGGCCTATGCCATCACCCGGCAGAATCAATATTTTTTTGCTCACGTCTCTGTTTCCTACCAACGACCAAAGAGCCAGGGCGAAGCCTGGCGGTATTTATCTTCAAATGCCCGAATCGCAGTAGCATCTTGCAAGGTCAGGCCGATATCATCCAGACCATTCAACAAGCAATGCTTACGGAATTCATCCACGCTAAAATCAAAACGCTGTCCGGATGGCGTCACTATCTGTTGCGACGGCAAATCCACGATCAACTGATAACCTTCAGTTGCAAACATTTCCTGAAACAACTGCTCCACAACGTCATGAGACAACACAATCGGCAACATGCCATTCTTGAAGCAGTTATTGAAAAAGATATCTGCAAAGCTTGGCGCGATCACCACCCTGAAACCATAATCTTCCAATGCCCAGGGAGCGTGTTCACGCGATGAACCACAGCCAAAATTTTCGCGCGCCAATAAGATCGAAGCACCCTGATAACGCGGAAAATTCAAAGCAAAATCCGGATTCCGTGGACGCTTACTGTTATCCATACCGGGCTCACCAACATCGAGATAACGCAATTCATCAAACAGATTCGGACCAAAACCGGTGCGACTGATCGACTTCAGGAATTGCTTCGGAATAATCATATCTGTATCGACATTCGCACGATCCATCGGCGCAACAATACCCTGATGAATTTTAAACGGTTTCATATTGCATCTCCCATCAGCGCACGCACATCCACAAAATGTCCGGCCACTGCAGCGGCAGCGGCCATCGCAGGACTCACCAGATGTGTACGGCCACCAAAACCTTGTCGCCCTTCAAAATTGCGGTTGGACGTGGATGCACAATGCTCACCGTTGCCTAAACGGTCTGCGTTCATTGCCAGACACATGGAACACCCTGGCTCGCGCCATTCCATTCCGGCCTCGATAAAAATTTTATCCAACCCTTCCGCTTCTGCCTGTTTTTTTACAGGTTGTGAACCCGGAACAATCAACACCTGCTTCACATTAGCTGCGACCTTACGCCCTTTTGCTACCTGCGCTGCTTCACGCAAATCCTCGATACGTGAATTGGTACAGGAACCAATAAATACCCGATCCAGTTTGATAGAAGTAATCGATTGGTTCGCGTGCAAGCCCATGTACTGCAAGGCACGCGTATAACCTTCACGTTTCACAGCATCGGTTTCTTTCGCTGGATCCGGCACACTGGCATTCACGGGCAACACCATTTCTGGCGATGTCCCCCAAGTCACTTGCGGCTGGATATCTTCGCCACGCAATTCAACAACCACATCAAACACAGCACCGTCATCACTTTTTAAATCGCGCCAGGCGGCAACAGCTTTATCCCACTGTTCAGCTTTCGGTGCGTAAGTGCGGCCGCGTACATAATCCAGCGTAATATCATCAACAGCGACCATACCGGCACGCGCACCCGCTTCAATCGCCATATTGCAAACCGTCATACGGCCTTCCATTGACATCGCGCGTATCACGTCGCCGCCGAATTCGATTGCACAGCCATTGCCACCTGCCGTGCCAATTTTTCCAATCACCGCCAACACAACATCTTTTGCTGTAACAAACGCGCCGAGCTTGCCGTCGATTTTCACCAGCATGTTTTTCATTTTTTTCTGGATCAGGCATTGCGTCGCAAGTACATGTTCCACTTCCGATGTGCCGATGCCATGCGCCAACGCACCTAACGCGCCGTGCGTTGATGTATGCGAATCACCACACACAATCGTCATACCCGGCAATGTGGCACCCGTTTCAGGGCCGATGACATGCACGATGCCCTGACGCGCATCGTTGATCTTGAATTCGGTGATACCGAAGCGATCGCAATTATCATCCAGTGTCTGCACCTGGATACGCGACGTCGCATCTTCAATACCGGCAACACCTGCGTTGCGTTCTTTCAACGTAGTAGGCACGTTGTGGTCAGGCGTGGCGATATTGCCATCCAGTCGCCACGGTTTACGGCCAGCCAGACGCAAGCCATCAAATGCCTGCGGCGACGTCACTTCGTGCAATAACTGGCAGTCGATGTAAATCAGGGCCGTACCATCGTCGCGCTGCTGCACGAGATGAGCATCCCATAATTTGTCATACAAAGTTTTTGGCGACGGGGTTCTTGGGTTATGTGGAGCAAGCGAGCTGGTCACTGCGACACCTCAAAGCTGAAAAAAGCAGGGCGTACAGTTTACTAGGGCTGGGAAGCCACGTCAGCTTGGGTCTTTACCCATTTCACCCTGCAGTTGCCGTATTGCCTGCGCGATACGCCCAGGTGACCCGGTGTTGCGCGCCAGCATGGCATACATGGTTGGCACGATAAACAAGGTCATTACCGTCGACAAAATAACACCGGCAAATACCACCACCCCGATAATCATGCGGCTATTGGCACCAGCACCGCTGCTAAATACCAAGGGCAATGCGCCGATGGCAGCAGTCAGTGACGTCATCAGGATCGGACGCAGGCGCTGGGTGGCTGCAGCCTGGATGGCTTCCTGTAACGCCATACCGCGATCCCGCAACTGATTAGCAAACTCCACCATCAGGATGCCATTTTTTGCAGCAAGACCAATCAACATAATCATTGCGATCTGGCTATAAACATTGAGGGTCATCCCCATCACATCCAGTGCAGCCAGTGCGCCCAATAATGCAAAGGGTACAGTCAGCAAAATAATAAACGGATGAATAAAACTTTCGAATTGCGCAGCCAACACCAGATACACCATTAGCAAGGCAATAGCGACCACGAGCCACATCGAACCGCTGGAACGGATGTATTCCAGTGTCAGGCCCTTGTAATCAATTCTGGCCTGCGGCGGCAAATCTTTTGCCACCACTTCATGAAAATATGCCAACGCGTCACTCGTGGCATAACCCGGCGCAAGACCAGCACTCAAGGTAAATGAACGCATACGGTTAAAACGCGTCAATGAACGCGCACCGGCCGTCTCATCTACCGTCACCAGATTCGCCAACGGCACCAGTTCACCAGAACGATCCGAGCGCACATAAATATTCTGCATATCTGTTTTACTGGAAAACTGTTTTTCATCACCACGTAGCAGCACATCGTATTCTTCACCACGTTGAAAGAATGTTGTGACTTCACGCTCCCCTAATAACGTCTCTAGCGTTCGACCAATATTTCCTACTGATACGCCGAGATCTGCTGCGCGTTGGCGATCAATTTTTACCTGGAATTGTGGCTGGGTTTCTTTCAAATCAACCACAGGACGTAATATTTTCGGGTTGGCATAGGCCGCTTTCAACAACAGGGAGGACCACTGTGATAATTCCTCATACGTATCACCCTCAATGACAATTTCCAACGGTTGACCGCTGGCTGCCGCCAATGGTTTTCGCATAAAACTGTAAATCTGCATGCCGGGAATATCCGCCAGCATGGCTTGCACATCCGCCATAACCTGATCCCCGGTTTTCTTGCGTTCTTCCCATGGCTTCAGAACTACCAACCCCAAACCGGAATTCACACCGCCAAAAAAACCAGGCAGACGGAACAACATGGTATCGATAGCCTCTCCACCAATTTCTGGCTGCAAGCGCCGCTCGATTTCCAACATCACCTTTTGTGTATTTTCAAAACTGGCACCTTCAGGCCCCTGTACAATCAGAATAAAAATGCCACGATCTTCGCCGGGATCAAACTCACGCGGAATTTTATTAAAGTACAACCCAACCAACACACTGGATAACAATAATATAACGACTGCCAGCCAAGGTTTCCTGATAGCAGTTTCTACACTATTGCTGTAACTGTTTTCGATATGTGCAAACCACCGTTCCGATACACGTGCCACCAAACCCACTTCACTATTTGGCACCAACCACTTTGAACACAACATGGCACACAGCGTAAGCGCAACAAAAGCGGAACAGGCAACAGCTGCAGCCAGCGTCAGTGCAAATTCACCAAACAAGCGGCTGATATTGCCTTCCATAAATACAATCGGCACGAACACCGCCACCAATACCAATGACGTTGCAATAACAGCAAACGCGACTTCACGGCTACCGTTAATAGCGGCCAGCAATGGCGGCTCACCACGCTCAATCCGCCGATGTACATTTTCCAATACGACGATTGCGTCATCCACCACCAGACCAATCGCCAATACACACGCCATCAAAGTGAGAATATTGATAGAGAATCCGAACAACCAGGCAAAAATGCAGGCCCCGATAATGGATACCGGCACAGTCAGCGCAGGAATCAATGTGGCACGCCAACTACCAAGGAAAATATAAATGACCAGCACAACCAACATCATGGACAATGCCAGCGTGGTGTATACCTCTTCCACTGAACGCTCAAGAAACACTGCCGTGTCGAACGTCACTTTCAATTTCATATGATCGGGTAACGTTTTCTGTATTTCTGCAGCAACCGCACGCGCCTGTCGTGTGACATCAACAGTATTTGCCTTGGATTGTTTGATGATACCAATCCCCACCATGTTTTTACCCTGTTCACCGGGTTCAACCAATCCACGAAATACAGTTTTTTCATCCCGCGCCGCCAACTCGACTGCCGCCACTTCTCCCAAACGGATCAGATGCCCTTCGCCATTGACGGATTGCTTGCCTCGCATCAACACCAGTTGGCGAAATTCATCTGCACTGTTAAAAGCCCGCGCGACACGCACTGTAAATTCACGGTCAACCGACTCAATTTTTCCCGCCGGCAACTCGACATTTTCCGCGCGCAATGCATTTTCAATATCGTTAGCAGTAATACCTCGCGCAGCCATCGCTGCGCGATCCAGCGTAATACGCATCACATAGCGACGCTCGCCCCAAATCTGCACACGAGCAACACCATCTACCACTTTAAAACGATCCACCACATAACGATCGACATAATCACTTAATTCAAGTTGGCTCATCTGTGTAGAAGATATGGCAAACCATACAATCACCGATGAATCGGCATCCGACTTGTTGACCTGTGGTGGTTTGGCCTCTTCCGGCAATCGATCCAGCACACGCGTAACCGCCTCACGCACATCATTCGCCGCTGCATCGATATTACGTGACAAATTGAATTCCATGTTGATCTGCGATTTACCTTCGCGTGATTCAGAACTCAATACGCGCAAACCTTCAACACCGGATAGCTGGTCTTCCAACAACTGGGTAATTTTTGATTCAACCACATTCGCTGATGCGCCAGGATAGATCGTCTCGACAGACACCACTGGCGGATCGATATCGGGATAGCCCCGGAGTGGCAAGGCCTGAAAAGCAATAATGCCGAAAATCACCAGAACAATATTGATAACCGTGGCAAAAACCGGGCGTTTGATAGACAGATCAGAAATGATCACAAACTTATTTCCCTGCCGACGCAGCTGAATCTTGCACAACGGCATTTTGTACAGTCACGCTCATACCATCCTGCACCGACATACTGCCATCCACCACAACCGTCTCGCCTTCCGTGATGCCACTGACAATCTCCACCAGCCCGTCTTTTCTCTGACCCAACTTGACAATACGTCGATGCGCAACCGGCTTACCCTCGGCGTTATTTTCCAGAACATAAAGAAGCTGATCTGCCCGCAATGGCGCCACACTCCGCTCAGGCACCATCAAGGCACGACGTGGAGCCTGCTGGATTTGCACCTGCAATAACATACCGGGACGTAACAAGCCGTCACGATTTTCCAGCTGTGCGCGCAATGCCACGGCACGTGTCACCGGATCAATACGGCTATCAACAAAACTGACAGCGCCCTCAAATATTCGTCCGCTATACGCTTGCGAATGCGCTTGCACAGAAAGCCCTTCATGCAACAACGGCAAGTAGATTTCCGGCACAGAAAAATCCACTTTGATTTTAGCGAGATCATCCAGCGAGCTAATTACTGTACCAGGCGACACCAACGCCCCGACACTCACCCGACGCGCACCGAGCACACCGGAAAATGGTGCAAGAATGATGTAATCCTGTAATCTCGCTTCATTAGCTGCGAGTCTGGCGCGAGCAACATTGACAACAGACTGTTGTTTTTCCATATCCGTTTGCGACACAGCATTACGATCAATCAACAACTTCAAGTGACGCAATTGCCGCTCCTCCTCCGCAAGATTCGCACGTACTTGTTCCACATCAGCATGCGCTTCATCCGCATCCAGTTCGACCAAGAGGTCTCCCTTGTCAACGCGACTGCCATCTTCAAAATGCACCGCTTTTACAGTAGCCGTTACAGTGGCGCTGATATTGGTAGATTCATTGGATGTGGTAGTACCCAGGGCATCAACTATGTCACGCAATTCCTGTGATGATGCTTTTGTTACCGTCACCAGCAACTGGTATGGCGCTTTGCCCTTCTTCTCGCTGCCAAGACCCAAATGACCGGTTGCGACATACAGCAGCAGCAATAGCAGAGCCGCAATAATGATCATCAACGAGTTATAACGACGCATATCAATGGTTTCCAATACTTAAATAATTAGCCAACACCTTTGCTGTGACGTTATTTCCTTCTGGCGTCCAGTGTTGGTCATAGGTGTAATACACCTGATGCCCGGCAGCGGCAGCTTCCCGTAACGCAGACGTGGTACTGATACATTCAACACCTTTTTCTGCACACCAGTTTTTCCATACATTTTCCTCAACGTCCAATCGAGTCATGACTTGTTGCTTGTAAGTTTCTGCATCTGACGGAAGATTTTTCTGTTTGAAGCTTGAAAAATTTAACAGTTGTTGCGCCGGAATTTTGTCTGCCGCCAGGGGCAGCACAACATGAGGCGTACTGGGCGCATATACCAATAACAAGCGGAAACTATCTTTTTTTGACAGCATCACAAATTGCTCAAGCACATCACGCACATTTTTCCAGTCGCTGGATTCTGCAAATTGCCGCTCATCCCCTTCAACCAGATACCGCAAACGCTTGGGATCGAAACTGTAATATTGCGTGCCTGCCGGTGTATCAATCGCCAGCGGCATAAAGCCAACGGTTTCTGCATAGCCAGGCACAGGACTGTCACTGCCAATTTTTGCCAAAACCTCGCCGGTTAAACGACGCAATCCTATTGTGACAGGCGACGCTTTCGCCAAAAAGCTGATACTCGCCACTCTCTCCGCAGATGTTACCGGTTTGACCGCACCGCCTGTTTTAGGCAGTGGTAGAGCGTCGCGAAAATCATTACCCTCGTACAACATGACAAGCACAGTTTTGGGCTGAAATTTTCGCCCGAGCGTGACAAAATTATTCAGATACACTAACGGAGCAGTGCCGGAAACCCCCAAGTTATAAATTGATTGGCCGGTTTTCTGTCGCAATAAATCCACCCAGGCCTGATCATCTGAAACATGCGAGCCGGCAACAAAAGAATCGCCCACCGCCAGCATATCGTAATGATCAAGCGCTTGCTGATTGCGAAAACCATTGGCATCGGTTGTGAGTACCAATGAAAATTCCGGATACCCTGCTGGCGCATCGGGATACGAACGCAACTGCTCCGGCACATCTTTTTGCACAAGGTTAAACCGCTCTTGCGGCGGTCTGTGACGCACAACGCCACTCAGGGCAATGCCGGTGTCAGCATCAACACCACTAATATCCTGCTCTACATAACGTGGTTTATTAAAAAATCCTGACGCCACCACCAATACAAATGCACTGAGGCTTGCAGAAAAATAAATCATCAACAAGGCAAACACTGCCTCTGACGCCGGCTTCCGGCGCGTAAAAAATATAACGGATGACGCCGTGAATAAAATCAGCGTCAACAATAACAGAACACCAAAACGCCCACGGGAATAGTGGCCCAATACAATTTCTTCATTGGTAATAATGAGCTCAATTATCTCACTACCCGGCAGCCATATCAAAAAACATACTGCGAAAAGAATCACTGCCATCACTATACGTTTATTCATTAACGTTATCCTGAAAGATCATTACAATATAAAAGAACGTTCACGAACCCTTATAATTTCATCACGAATAGCAGAAGCTTCTTCAAACTCAAGGTTTTTTGCGTGCTCCAGCATCTGCTTTTCCAATTTCTGGATCGTTTTTGTCATCTGTTCCAACGACATATCATCCAGATTAACCCGATATTTTCCGCGACTCTCGGCTACTTGCTCAGCACGTTTCTTACTCTTGCTGCGCGCGCCGGGCACTGCGCCTTCCATAATATCAATAACGGATTTCTGCACACCCTGCGGCACAATATTATTATCAATATTGAACCGGATTTGTTTCTCACGCCGCCGTAACGTTTCATCAATGGCGCGCTGCATGGAGCCGGTAACACGATCCGCATAAAGAATGGCCTTGCCTTTCAGATTGCGCGCTGCTCGACCAATTGTCTGGATCAATGAGCGTTCCGAGCGCAGAAAACCTTCTTTATCTGCATCAAGAATAGCTACCAGCGACACTTCAGGCATATCCAGCCCTTCACGCAACAGGTTTATCCCGATCAGCACATCAAATTCACCGAGCCGTAAGTCACGGATAATTTCAACGCGCTCTATCGTGTCGATACCGGAATGCAAGTAGCGCACACGCACACCGTGATCCAGAAAATAATCCGTCAAGTCTTCCGACATACGCTTGGTCAATGTCGTTACTAATACGCGATCACCGTCTGCCACTCGCAAGCGAATTTCTGACAGCAAATCATCCACCTGCGTGGTGGCCGGGCGCACTTCAATTTCAGGATCAATCAAACCGGTCGGGCGCACTACCTGCTGCACCACCTGTCCACTATGTGTTTCTTCATACGCGCCGGGCGTAGCCGATACATAAATCATTTGTGGCGCGATACGCTCCCACTCATCAAAACGCATCGGCCGATTATCCAGCGCCGATGGCAAACGAAAACCATATTCAACCAGCGTTTCCTTGCGTGAACGATCGCCTTTATACATACCCCCTAATTGCGGAATGGTGACATGCGATTCGTCGATCACCAGCAAGGCATTGTCCGGCAAATAATCAAACAGGGTTGGCGGCGGCTCACCCGGTTTTCGCCCCGATAAGTAGCGCGAATAGTTTTCGATGCCATTGCAGTAACCCAATTCCTGGATCATCTCCAGATCATAGACGGTGCGCTGTTCCAGGCGCTGTACTTCCACGTGCTTTTCCATGCTTCTGAACTGGTCAAGACGTTCCCGCAACTCCTGTTTGATATCATCAATTCTTGATAATACATTTTCACGCGGCGTGACGTAGTGACTCTTAGGGAAAATAGTTATGCGTGGCAGCTTGCGCAACACCTGGCCCGTAAGCGGATCGAATACGGTAATATTTTCTATTTCATCATCAAATAGCGCGATACGTATCGCTTCCATTTCCGAATCAGCCGGGAAAATATCAATCACATCACCACGGCAACGGTATGTGGCACGATTAAAATCCACATCGTTGCGTTTGTACTGCAACTCTGCAAGCCGACGCAATAATTCACGTTGGTCAATGCGTTCACCACGACTCAGATGCAACACCATACTCAGATACAGCTCAGGATCTCCCAAACCATAGATTGACGATACAGTTGCCACCACAATGACATCTTCACGTTCAAGCAATGCCTTGGTCGCCGACAAACGCATCTGCTCGATGTGTTCATTGATGGATGCATCTTTCTCGATGAAAGTATCAGACGAAGGCACATAAGCCTCCGGCTGATAATAATCGTAGTAAGAAACAAAATATTCGACGGCATTGTGCGGAAAAAAATCACGGAACTCACCGTACAACTGCGCGGCCAATGTGCGATTGGGCGCTAAAACGATGGTCGGGCGCTGCAAACGCTCAATCACGTTCGCAATAGTGAATGTTTTGCCTGAACCGGTAACACCCAGCAAAGTCTGCGACATAAGGCCAGACTGGATACCGTTGACCAGCGCTTCAATAGCGCCGGGTTGATCACCTGCTGGAGCAAATTTCGATTCAACAACGAAAGGCTTCGGCGCTGGAGTACCGGCCAAAAGTCGCAAGGAATCTTTGGAATCTTCAGGTGACGGCATAAACGGCGGGATAACAATCGCAAGAGTATCGCGCATTGTAACACTGGCTATTTACACAGGGTAAAGAAGGAAAAAATGGTAGCAAGGCCCAGAATCGAACTGGGGACCCCAACATTATGAGTGTTGTGCTCTAACCTGCTGAGCTACCTTGCCAAGGTAAGGAAGAGGGGCACTCGCCGCAAAAAACCCGGATGGGAGAACAAGCGCCCTGACAATAATGGCTCCGACTGGTGGGATCGAACCACCGACCAATTGATTAACAGTCAACTGCTCTACCGCTGAGCTAAGTCGGAACGGACTCTTTCGAGGCGGCGTATGTTATAAAGTACCCCGAGACCGGTCAAGGAAAACTTGTTGTGCCATATCCCTCTTCCCGACAGCTATTGTACGTTGTCGGATTGGCAATCTACCTCATCGTATTCTTCAAGAACGCCTGGGTTGGCGACGATGCCTACATCCTGTTTCGCAGCCTTGATCAATTGCTGGATGGGCACGGCCCGCGCTGGAATCCACACGAACGCGTACAGGTTTTCACCTGTCCATTGTGGTACTGGTTGCTGGCCGCCATGGCCAGTATTTATCGCAATCACTACCTTAACAGCATCATACTGAGCGCAGTCTGCAATCTATTATTGCTGTGGAATCTGCACAAGATTTTTGCTGATGCGCGCGTCTGGTTACTCGCCATATTGATGCTGGTTTTTTCACAAGCGTATTTCGATTTCACGTCTTCCGGGCTGGAAAATCCGTTGGTTTATTGCCTGCTCTCCTGTGTAGCGCTTTTTTATCTACAGGAAAAATTATTGTATACAGCAATAGCTTGCGGGCTGCTGCTGCTAACACGGCACGATACGCTACTCTTCATTTTGCCACTGATGGTCCACTGTTTTTTGCGTGCAAAACAACAGGGTGCGGCATTGATACCGGCTCTGCTGGTGCTACTACTACCACTGGTTAGCTGGACACTATTTTCCCTGTTGTACTATGGCTTTCCATTTCCGAATACCGCGTATGCCAAACTGGGCAATCTTGTGCCGCGAGAGCTGTTATTGCAGCGCGGTATAACATATTTCACAACATCGCTCTGGCGTGATTTCATCAGCATTGCCGTATTGATAGCTGGAATTGTATCGGGCCTTCTCAATCGCAATACAGCCATTCGCATGATCGCACTCGGCGTCATCCTGCATCTGGCTTACGTGGTCTGGATCGGCGGCGATTTTATGCGTGGCCGCTTTTTTGGTTGGGATTATCTGCTATGCGTCGTTTTGTTACTGTATCCAGTAGCCGGCAGCAGCACCAAAGACTGGCTCAACCGATTCAATATCACTGCCGTTTTTTGCACACTCAGCATTACAATCAGCTGGGCATTATGGACGCCACCTTTGGCCACGCCGATGAATTGGGGAGCAGAGCCTTTCAAAATGGGCGACAGTGCAGATGGTGTCACACAAGAACGATTTTTCTTTTTCTGGTTCACCGCTTTCTCAAAATATCTTCACCGTGACACACCTTTATTGCACGACTTCGGTTGGTGCCAGGACGGCCTGGAGCAACGTCGCCAGGGGCTCGCAATTGCCACCAGCCACACGGTGGGGATGCATGGTTTCTGCCTGGGTACAGATCGCATCCTGATCGATGCATTAGGTATAACCGACCCGCTACTGGCACGGATGCCGCACAACCCGGCACAAAAAAACTGGCGTCCCGGGCATTTTGTACGTTTGCTACCCGAAGGCTACTGCACCAGTATCAAAAATGGTGGGAATAGCCTCACTGATCCAGCGATTGCCGCCTATTACGACAAAATCCGCTTGCTGACACAATCAGAAGACCTGTTCAGCCGTGAGCGCCTACAAACTATCTGGCAAATGAATACCGGAGCTTTTCAGAGCGACCTGCAAAATATTCATACAACCATGACACAGCAATTTGAACAAAGCAGCGGCACAGTACAGCAGGCGAATGCGCAACGTGACTGCCCTTTTGTGCAACTTCCCCCCGAGCTGGTTGAGCAGCTAAAACATCCACTGTAAACCCTACAAAACCTATGTAAACTGAGCGCGACATCCCCAAGAGAGACGACAATGGACAAGCTCAAAGAGCTCAGTATCGGCGCTAAATTGGTACTCATGACAGTGGTGCTGGTACTGGTTGCGATTCTTGCCACCTCGATTATTGGTTACAGCCTGTCCCGATCCGCTATTGAGCGCAACATCTTTAACCAGCTGGGCATGGCACGGCAATTACGGGCGTCCGAAATTGAAGGCTTTTTCAAACAGCAACAATCCTTGCTCAGCGTGTTAGCCGGCGATGTTCTTACCATAGAAACCATAGATAGCAGCACGTACAGCAATGTCCACGCCAAATACCATCCGATGCTGCGCAACATCATGCAAAAAAATGGTTGGCGCGATCTCTATATTGTCGACACTTCAGCTGACACTGTTATTTATTCTGTAGAGAAGCGCATTGATTTTGGCACATCACTGGAGAATGGCCCATTCAAAGATAGCGGATTGGCAAAAGCATATCATCTGGCTAAAAACGCCAAGCAAGGCGTGGTATCAATGGCAGATTTTGAATCCTATATTCCAGCAGATGGCGCTCAGGCATTATTCATGGCCACTCCCATTTATTTCGAAAACTCACTAAAAGGCGTAATCATCATTCAAATAACCAGCGATGAAATCAATCGCGTCATGACCGGCGAACAAAAATGGGCTTCGATTGGCTTTGGCAACAGCGGTGAGACCTATTTGATAGGAAGCAATGGCACCCTTCGCTCTGAAACCCGCACCATGATTGAAGATAAAAAATCCTACCTGTCGTTTCTGGCAGCACAGGGCGTCGATGCCAAAACCACAAGACAGATTGAAATGTTTAATTATGGCATTGGCTTGCACAGCATCAATACAAACAGCGCGCAATTAGCAACTAAAGGACAAAAAGGTGAAGCCATCGTTAAGGGCTATCAGAATGATGACGTATTTTCATCTTATGGAAAACTGGATATCCCTGGACTCGATTGGTACATCATTTGCGAAATAAGCCTGGCTGAGGCTATGGAGCCCGCCCACAACCTCCGTAACGCATTTATTTTTTCTTCCCTGCTGATCGCCTTGATTGCATCTGCTGTTCTACACCTGTTTTCCAGCCGGGTTATTGTT
>DATIDQ010000012.1:0-4451 GCA_035456205.1 Pseudomonadales bacterium | reverse complement strand
ATTAGGCGTTCCAGCGTCAGCAAAAGCCGCTATTGAAAACGCCTTGTCGCAATTGGCTTTGTATCCAGACGGTAGTGCATTCAGTTTGAAAAGCAAACTGGCCGAGAAGCTTGCGGTTGATACTTCTCAAATTACTATCGGTAACGGTTCTAACGAGCTGCTGGATCTGGTTGCGCGTGTTTTTCTTTCGCCAACTGAAAACGCGGTTGTATCTCGTCACGCATTTATTGTTTATCCGATAGCGGTTAATGCATTGGGCGCGGAGTTGCGCGTAGCAGAAGCCAGAAATTTTGGTCATGATCTTGATGCTATGGCTGCACTTATAGATGCAAATACTCGACTGGTATTTATTGCTAATCCCAATAACCCGACGGGTAACTGGCTTGGTATTGCGGAAATAGAAAAATTTCTTTGTAAAATTCCAGAAAATGTTATTGTGGTATTGGATGAGGCTTATCACGAATACGTTGATAAGCCGGATTATGCGAGCGCTCTCACAATACTGGAAAAATTTCCTAATCTCATCGTCTCCAGGACTTTTTCAAAAGCCTATGGTCTGGCAGGCTTGCGTGTAGGTTATTGTATTTCAAATCATGAAATTGCAGATTTGCTTAATCGCCTGCGGGAGCCATTTAATGTCAATTCCCTGGCTTTGGCTGCTGCAGAGGCTGTGCTTGATGATGCCAAATATCTTGCAGAAGGTATTGCGGTAAATCGTGATGGATTGGCGCAGCTTGAAACAGGCTTGCGTGATCTCGGGTTGCCATTTGTGGAATCAGCAGGAAATTTTATTTTGGTAGATTTTGGCCGTGATGCCATGCCGCTATACCAGGCGTTCTTGCGCGAAGGTATTATTTTGAGGCCCGTTGGCGTTTACGAGTTGCCAACATTCCTGCGAGTGTCTATTGGATTGCCAGACCAAAATGCACGGTTTCTTGCAGCTTGTAAAAAGGTGTTGGGGCTATGATAGTCAAGCGTGTTCTTGTTATCGGGTTGGGCCTGATTGGTGCATCATTTGCCAGCGCATTAAAAAAGAAACAGATTTGTGAGCAAGTGCTTGGAAGTAGTCGCAGCCTTGAAACGGTCAATAAAGCGGTTGCTCGTGGTGTTGTTGATACAGGTGAGCATGATTTGCCTGTGGCACTACAACAACTGGGAAAAGGTGATGTAGTAGTTATTGCCACGCCGACCTTAAGTGTAAAAACCGTGTTGAACCAACTAAAAGAAGTGGTTGAGTGTGGTGTGATTGTCACGGATGTCGCCAGTGTTAAAGGCTCTGTGGTTGCAGATGCCATAGAGGTTTTTGGTGTTGTTCCTGCGTCATTTATTCCTGGTCATCCGATTGCAGGCTCTGAAAAAAGTGGTATTGATGCTGCTAATCCTGACTTGTTTGTTCGCCATGAGGTAATTCTGACGCCTTTGGATAGCAGTGATCAATCTGCTGTGAGCGTCATTACAAAACTGTGGCAAGCAGTCGGTGCAGAAGTTTCATTGATGAGCGTAGCTGAACATGATGGTGTATTGGCGTTGACTAGTCACTTGCCACATATGTTGGCTTACACACTGGTTGATACGCTGGATCAGCGTTCGCAAAATAACAGTATTTTTCGTTATGCTGCAGGTGGCTTCAAGGATTTTACAAGAATTGCTGGTAGTGATCCCACTATGTGGCACGATATTGCATTGGCTAATCGTGATGCCTTACTTCATGGTCTGGATGATTTTGAAAATCACCTGCAAAACTTACGTAAAGCCATTGAAAGTGGTGATGGCAAATATCTGAGTGATGTCTTTATCAGGGCAAAAAAGGCGCGAGATTACTTTGGTGATCTGTACGCTCGTCGCCAATCTGATAAAAGCTAAAAAATTATTTATATAGAGGTTCGATAGTGAAATTCCTATTACAAGCGGGTGGCAAGCTCAATGGTATGTTTCGTGTGCCAGGTGATAAATCTATCTCGCATCGCTCCATCATGTTGGGCTCGCTAGCTGATGGAATAACCAATGTGGAAGGGTTTCTTGAGGGGGAGGATGCTTTGGCAACTCTTCAGGCATTTCGTGATATGGGTGTAAGAATTGAAGGGCCAGAAAATGGCAGGGTAAAAATTCATGGTGTAGGTTTGCATGGACTGAAGAAGCCTCAACAGCCACTCGATCTTGGTAATTCTGGTACATCAATGCGCTTATTATCAGGTTTGATGGCTGGACAATCTTTTGATGTTGTTATGGTGGGGGATGAGTCGTTATCAAAGCGTCCAATGGAGCGAGTCGCTAAGCCGTTACGCATGATGGGTGCAGTAATTGAAACCACGGGTGAAAAAGGCACGCCGCCGATCACAGTACGTGGCGGACAAAAATTACACGGTATTCATTACGATATGCCAGTGGCTAGTGCGCAAGTTAAATCCGGTGTGTTATTGGCAGGTCTTTATGCGGATGGAAAAACATCTGTAACCGAGCCTGCGCCAACACGTGATCACACCGAGCGTATGTTGAATGGTTTTGGTTTTTCTGTTCAAGTGAATGGCGCAACAGCTTCTTTATATGGTGGTGGCAAATTAACTGCCACAACGATTGATGTGCCTGCCGATATTTCTTCCGCTGCTTTTTTTATGGTGGGAACGAGTATTGCTGAAGGTTCGGATATCACAATCCAGCATGTTGGCATCAATCCAACCCGAACCGGCGTGATAGATATCCTGAAACTCATGGGGGCGCATATCGAGCTGTCGAATCATCGCGAAGTCGGTGGTGAACCTGTTGCAGATATCCGCATTCGTTCTGCACAGTTGCATGGTATTGAAATTCCTGAAGCGTTGGTGCCATTGGCAATTGATGAATTCCCGGCCATTTTTATTGCGGCGAGTTGTGCTACAGGTAAAACCATTTTGCGTGGCGCTGAAGAGTTGCGTGTAAAAGAGTCGGACAGGATTCAAGTAATGGCTGATGGCCTGCATATATTGGGAATCAGCGCCGAGCCAACACCGGATGGCATTGTGATTGAAGGCGGTCAATTGGGTGCGGGTGAAGTAGTCAGCCATGGTGACCATCGTATAGCGATGGCGTTTGCGATGGCGGCCCTGCGTGCTAGTGGCAGTATTGTTATCCACGACTGCGCTAATGTCGCAACATCCTTTCCGGGGTTTGTCGAGCTGGCTGCCAATGCCGGGCTGAATATCAGGATAGATGATTGATGTCTGTTACTGTTATCACTATTGATGGTCCCGGTGGTTCTGGCAAAGGCACCATTGCACACCGGGTGGCAGATCGTTTGGGGTGGCACTGTCTGGATAGTGGTGCCTTGTACCGCATTGTGGCGGTGGCGGGTTTGGCACGTGGACTGGCTTTGGATGATGAGCCTGCTTTGATCAGCCTGGTCAATCAGTTACAGATCCGCTTTGAACCTGAGCATATCTGGGTAGATGGCGATGATCTGTTTCAGGCCATTCGGGGGGAGGCCTCCGGTGCTGGAGCTTCACAAGTGGGGGCTTTGTCTGGTTTACGAAGTGCTTTATTGCAACGCCAGCGTGACTTTGCTGTAGCTCCCGGTCTGGTAGCGGATGGGCGTGACATGGGGACAGTTGTTTTCGCCGATGCGCCACTCAAGATTTATCTGACAGCCAGCGCTGAAGAACGGGCGCAAAGGCGCTATAAGCAGTTGATAAATAAAGGGGAGAGTGATAGCCTGCTGTCCCTTCTTGAGGACATCCGTGCCCGTGATGATCGCGATATGAACCGTTTGGTAGCGCCTTTGCGCCCGGCGGCGGATGCTGTGATTATCGATAGTACACAGATGAATATTGATGAAGTGGTAAAAGCAGTGCTAGACCTGGCCACGCAACGTGGTTTGATTGTCTAGAATGCTTATTGGTCAGTGACTGTTTTTTAACCAGATTCGACGTACTTGTCGAAGTAGGACAGTGACTGTTTTGATGCTGACCCGTATGAACTGGCGTGCGGTGATATAAAGATTGCGAAAGCGATCATTCATAGGTGTATTAATGGAAAGTTTTGCAAAACTCTTTGAAGAAAGTTTAAAAACTGTCGAGATGAGCCCCGGCTCAATTGTTACAGGTGTCATTATCGATATCGATAGTGACTGGGTCACGGTGCATGCGGGTCTTAAGTCAGAAGGCGTTATTCCGCGTATCCAGTTTTTAAATGATCGTGGTGAATTTACACTGAATATCGGTGATGAAGTGCAGGTTGCACTGGAAACCGTTGAAGATGGAATGGGCGAAACCAAACTGTCGCGTGAAAAAGCCAAGCGCGTAGAAGCGTGGGGTATTCTGGAAAAAGCATTTGCAGCGTCTGAAGCTGTTGTTGGTCTGATCAATGGCAAAGTCAAAGGTGGCTTTACAGTTGATATTCAAGGCATCCGTGCGTTCCTTCCAGGATCGTTGGTTGATGTTCGTCCTGTGCGTGATACCGCGCATATCGAAGGTAAAGAA
>DATIDQ010000011.1:0-2881 GCA_035456205.1 Pseudomonadales bacterium | reverse complement strand
CGCCACTGGAACAGGAAGTGATGCTGGTGCAGAGCAACGGCATTGCCCAGTGGCTCAAGCATTCTCTGGCAGCCAACCGTGATGCTGAACTGCCCGGTTGCGGCGTTGCTGCAGCCCTGGACATCAGCCTGCCCGCCCGTCTGCAGTGGCAAGCTTATCGCGCCGTGTTGGGTGATCTGCCGGAAGCCTCACCATTCGACAAACCCTCTCTGCAATGGCGATTCATGCACTTGTTGCCTGCGCTGTCAGATCCTGTCTATGCGCCGTTACAACGTTTTTTGCAGGATGATCCGGATTGTCGCAAGCGTTTCCAGTTAGCGGGCAAACTCGCGGATCTGTTTGACCAGTATCAGGTATACCGTGCGGACTGGCTGGCGTGTTGGGAAGCAGGAGCCGATGTGCTGGATGGCGAAGAAAAAGATTTTCCTGATGATCAGCGCTGGCAGCCGGCGTTGTGGCGCGCTGTTATTGACGATATGCCTGCTGAACTCAAGATGAGCAGTCGCGCCGCCATCCACACCCGTTTTCTTGCACAGGCGCAGTTATTGTCGGATAGCAAGCGCCCGAAAAAATGGCCGCGACGCATCGTGGTTTTCGGTATCTCGTCCATGCCGCAACAGACACTCGAAGTGCTGGCAGCGATGGCGCGTTGTACACAGGTGTTGTTTTGTGTGCATAACCCTTGCAAGCACTATTGGGGCGACATTGTTGAAGGGCGCGAATTATTTCGTGCAGCATACAGACGCAGCGAGGACAGCAAGCAGTTTTTTGATAAGCCGGATGAGCAGATCCATCTGGAAGCCCATCCTTTGTTGGCCGCCTGGGGTAAACAGGGTAGAGACTATATCCGTTTACTGGATGCACATGATGATCGATTGTCGTATGAAAAATTTTTCACTGATAATCAGTTAAACATTGATCTGTTTGATAAAAATAAGCAGAAGGAGCTGCAGCAGCAAAGTGTGTTGGAGCAATTGCAACAAGACATCCTCGAATTGCGTTCATTGAAAGATCGAAAAAATCAGCAGGCGATTGTGCAGGCAGGTGATGAATCTATTGTTTTCCAGATTGCACACAGTCCGCAACGGGAAGTGGAAATCCTGCACGATCAATTATTGGCCGTTTTTGAAAAAGACCCGACACTGAAGCCGCGCGACATCATGGTCATGGTGCCGGACATTAATACTTATGCACCGCATATTCAGGCAGTGTTCGGACAGATTGACCGCAAGGATGTGCGTTACATTCCGTTCACCATCGCCGATCAGGGCCAGCGTGAGCAGAAACCCTTGTTGCAGGCGTTAGAGACAATCCTGGCGATTGGTCAGAGCCGTTTTCCGGCCAGCGAAATTCTGGATTTGCTGGATGTGTCAGCCATCCGTGTCCGGTTCGGTTTGGCAGAATCGGCCTTGCCAACACTGCACGAGTGGGTGACTGGCGCGCAAATCCGTTGGGGCTTGCATGCACAGCAACGAGGCAGTCTCGGCTTGCCAGAAAATAATGAGCAGAACAGTTGGTTGTTTGGACTGCGCCGCATGTTGCTGGGTTATGCCGTGGGTAGTGGCGATGCCTGGCAGGATATCGAACCGTTTGATGAAATTGGCGGACTGGATGCTGCACTGGTCGGGCAGTTGGTGGATTTTCTCGATGTATTGGAAAGATACTGGATTGAATTTTCACAACCGGTGACACCGGAAAAATGGGATGTGCGCTTGCGTAATATGCTGGAGAACTTTTTTTCCGCCAGCAATACTGACGATGCGCAATTATTGGCACAGCTGGAATTGCAACTGGATGAGTGGTTGCGCATTTGTGAGCAAGCCGGTTTTACAGATGCGGTGCCGGTCGCTGTTGTCAGTGAAGCCTGGCTTGAATTGATTGACCAGCCGCAGCTCAGCCAGCGTTTTCTCGCTGGTGCCGTGAACTTTGCCACGCTGATGCCGATGCGGGCGATTCCGTTCAGGCATATCTGTTTACTCGGTATGAATCACGGTGATTTTCCGCGTCAGCAACCGGCCGTCGATTTCGATTTGATGGCCAGTAAAGGGCATTACCGTCCCGGTGATCGCTCGCGACGCGAGGATGACCGCTACCTTTTTCTCGAAGCCCTGTTGTCTGCGCGCAAGCAATTTTATGTGAGCTGGGTGGGGCGCAGTGTGAAAGACAACGCGTATCGCCCGCCGTCAGTGTTGGTAGGGCAATTGCGTGATCATCTCGATGTCGGTTGGCAGAGCAGAAAAATATTGGATGAAAAACCAGTCCGGGTTTCCGATACCCTGACTGTGCAACATCCGCTGCAACCATTCAGTCGTGATTATTTTTCCGGTCAGGATACGCGTTTGTTTACCTATGCCCGTGAATGGAGACTGGTGCATGACATAAGGGCAACCGGGCAAAATGATGAAAAAGCACGAGATGACAAGCAGCATGATGACAAGCAACAGATATGGAAAATAAAACTGGGTGATCTTGTTCGCTTCCTGAAAAATCCGGCGCAGGCGTATTTTTCACAGGTTCTCAAGATCTGGATGGACGATGAGATCGCTGTATTGGAAGATGGCGAACCTTTTACATTTGATAAATTACAAGACTGGCAATTGCGCAACGATTTGTTACAACCGCTTGCCGCCGGTTTGCGCCAACAGGTGAATAACAATAATTTTTCAGGCAACGATCCGGATGCACTACAACAGGCTGCGCAAAAACTTCAGCGTGAGGGTAAATTGCCGCATGCCGTGTTTGGCGACATCAAATCAATCAGCCTGCAAAAGGATGTTGACGGCCAGTTGCAGCGCTACCAGCAATGGCTTGCGAATGCAGAAGCTGCTCCTGCGGTTACATTCGAGCTAAGCCATGCAACAGTGACGCTGGAAGATGTTTT
>DATIDQ010000010.1:0-3507 GCA_035456205.1 Pseudomonadales bacterium | reverse complement strand
CACCAACAGGGGGTCACTGAACAGCAACAGCAAATGTTGCAGGCTTTGTATCGCCAGCTGCGTGATGTGCAGGATGCGAGTGGTGCCGAAGGAGCATCACAAGCATCACAGGAAAGGCCGCCACATTATTAGTTTTTTTGTGCCGAAAATTTCAGCATATATCTTCTTATCAGTCCACGGAATGGCCACAACAGAACGCGTCTGAGGCGCCATTGCTGCGCCAGTTCTCTTTTATAACCATCAAGACCGAGTTGCTGAAAATTCAACAGCTGTTGGCTTTCGGTGGTGTCCATCCAGTCGGTGTAATACGGCTCAGACCCGAAAGCAGAGGCCGGCAAATCACCAACGCCCATTGCGCGTGGCACAATGTTGATGAACTCCAGCCAGGAAGTCTGGCTGCTTTTTCCACTGCCAAGAAATAATGTTTTACCAATCACTGCTGCAGCATTGTCGATGGCATTGGTCATGGCCAATGCGGCATCGTGCGGATGTAAATATTCGATACGCGTATCAACATCCAGCGTGAACATATGGCGCATCATGGTTTCTATGTCGCCGGTTTTCTGGTTCAACGCATCGCTGCAAGCGCCAATGCGCAGAATTACCCAGGGGATATTGCTGGCGCGCAAACGCTTTTCGCATTCGATTTTGTGGCCGGCGTAATGGTCTCTTGCATCCATCGGTGTATCGACACGGCACGGTGGTACGCGATTGTTGCTGAAGCCATGCACTGAAATGGATGATGGAAAAACCAGCAACGGTTTTGTTGCTTGTGCAGCAATGGCGTCGATTACAATTTGCGTGCCTTGCACATTCACTTTTTCAGCGAGTTCCGGATTGGTTTCCGACAGCATGGGAATAATGGCGGCGAGATGGATGATGGCATCCTGGTTGGCGACAGCGGCGTTGACACTGGCAGCATCGGTGATATCGCCCCAGATCATATTGATGCGTCCGTTGTAGCGTCTGGAAATCTTGCGATTGGTTTTGTTGTCGAGATCAAAGCAGCTGACGTTGTGCTTGCGTGCCAGTAATTCGTTCAGGACTCGGGTGCCGATGGTGCCGAAAGGGCCGGTGAGTAATACGCGCATGAAAATCCCGTTGTTGTCGTTATTGATGCCGTATCATAGCGGGATGACAGGCGATATTCACTTTGATCATTTGGCGGAACGTTTCGAGCGCAAGATTTATGGCTCGGAAAAAGGCGACTTGCGCTTGCAATTGTTATGGGGCGATATGCTCACGGCGATTCCTGCACTGCAAAAGCGTGAGCCGTTGCATATTCTGGATGCTGGCGGTGGACTTGGACAGGTCAGCCAGAGACTGGCGGCGCTTGATCATCATATTGTGTTGACCGAGCCCGCAGCGCCAATGCTGCAGCGCGCAAAACAGCTGTTTGTTGATGCGGGAATTGATACTAACCGGGTGCAGTTTATTCAGGCATCAATTCAGCAATTGCCGGATGTGTTGCCAGAACAACAATTTGATGTGGTGGTGTGCCACGCAGTGCTGGAGTGGTTGGCTGATCCGCTGGCCACACTGAGTGAGTTATTGCGCTGGCTTAAACCGGGCGGGTGGTTATCACTGGCGTTTTATAACCGTGAATCCATCGTCTGGAAGAATTTGCTGAAGGGTAATATAAACAAGGCACTGGCCAGTCAGTTGAAAGGCGAGCCGGGAAGTTTGACGCCACAGAATCCCCAGTCAGCCCCGGAGATATTGGCATGGTTGGAACGACATCATCTGGACGTCAAGCAGGTGACCGGTATTCGTTGTCTTAACGATTACCTGTTTCCGGGGGTGAAAATCCAGCCAGATACTCTATTGGAGCTAGAGAGGGAACTGGGGCGGCAGGAGCCCTACAAATGGCTGGGTCGCTATATCCATGTTATCGCCCGCAGTTATTGTCTGTAGTTCCGGCGGGCAGCAGTCGTGTGATCAACACGTTCGCTGGCTTTTTGCAGCAGTACATCGGTATCGTGTCTGGCCTTGCTGACGGCCTCATTATCGCAGGCAGTAGCGTCTTTACCTGATGAGCGACATGTATTGTCGTAGGCCTGTTCCTGCAAGATAGTGAAGCGGGTAATTTCCTCTCGACAGCTCTCCAGGACGACCTCGCGGCGGGTGTTCTTGTCGGTATAGTTTTCTACAGCGGTTTTATGATCGATGCTACCAACACAGTCCAGATATTCATCAGCCTGATGGTTGGATTCACTCTGTTGTCGTTCAGCGGTATCGCTAAACCGGGATTGGGCTGAGTCCGCGTGATGGAATGCACAGCCGGTCATGAGAGGGAAAGAAAGCAGCAACAAAACGACAGATTTCATAGGGGTTATTTTCATACAGGTCACTTGCCTACGGGCTCTTGGGTGAAACAGATAGTGGGGAATGATACCCGCTCTGCTAGAATGCGGGGCTTCTCAAACACCGATAGCGCCACATCTGCCCTATGTCTGCCTCTACTGACTTGCAAGCCCTGCTCGATAACATCACTCCTGACGTGTACGAATCACTCAAACGTGCAGTGGAGTTGGGAAAATGGCCCAATGGTGTGCGCCTGACGTCAGAACAGCGTGAAACTTGCCTGCAAGCCGTGATTTATTACGATGGGCGCTGCAAACCCGAGCGGGAACGTGTTGGCTACATCCAGCCGAAAGAACATGAACACTGCGGTAGTGATGGCGATAAACAGCATGATCACGCTGGCAATCGCTGGAATGATGAGCAACTGTTGGTTTTTCGTGACATGGTGCAAACCAATCCGGTCAAACATTGATGATGTCTGCAGTGACTGTAAACTCTGTTGTTGCTACAGGTTGCCTGGATAAGATGCAGATAATGCCGGGAACGGCATTGGAATTGCCGGCAAGTTATACATTGCCATTAGGTGATGCGCGTGTGCCGCTGAATGAGTGGATCGGAAAAAAAATCCGTTTGCATTTTACCGGTGTCATCCGTTGTACACATTGCCACCGTAAAACGAAAACCAGTTTTAATCAGGGTTATTGTTTCCCGTGCTTCAAAGCATTGGCGCAGTGTGACAGTTGTATCATGAGCCCGGAAAAATGCCATTTTCATCTGGGAACGTGTCGTGAGCCCGAGTGGGCGGAAACGCATTGCCGCACGGATCACATTGTGTATCTCGCCAATTCTTCAGGCGTTAAAGTCGGTATCACGCGTGCGAGCCAGATGCCAACGCGTTGGCTTGACCAAGGTGCCATCCAGGCATTACCGATTGCGAGAGTGGCGGATAGATATTTATCCGGTTTACTCGAAGTGTTGTGCAAGGATTTTGTTGCAGACAAAACAGATTGGCGCGCATTGTTGCGAGGTGATGCAGCACTGGTGGATCTTGTTGCCAGTCGAGACCAGTTAGTGAAAGATACCATGGCTGGTATTGAACAGTTGCAGGCGCAGCACGGTGTAACCGCCGTGCAGTTATTGCTGGATGCAGACGAGCAGCGGTTTTCCTATCCGGTGTTGCAGTATCCGGAAAAAATCAGCACA
>DATIDQ010000009.1:0-30258 GCA_035456205.1 Pseudomonadales bacterium | reverse complement strand
ACTTCATTGCTGGCGTGCTGTTTGCCGGCTTTATAGCGCCTGTGCACTGGGCGGTGATGGGCGTCGGCTCGATGGCATTCCTGGTGTCGATTTTACTGTCTGTCTGCAGTGTCTATGTGTGGGCAAACAGCACACGCCATTTAACGATATACATCACAGGAACAGTGATGTTTCTGTTTGTGTGTATTCTCGCCACGGTAGAACACATGGGCTATATCAATCTGGGTGGCGGCGCACGGGATGCCTATCAAGCCGGGATTTGCATACAGGCGATCCTGTTTGCGGTGGCACTGGCAGAAAGGGTTCGCACTTATCAACAGGAACAAGCGCGCTTTGCCATCAGCGCAGCAGAAGCACAGGCAGAAAGCCGCGCCAAAAGCAGTTTTCTCGCCAAGATGAGCCATGAATTGCGCACGCCGATGAATGGTTTGCTCGGCATGCTGCAGTTGCTTGAAAAAACACCACTGGATGATCAACAAAAACACTATATGCACGTCATGCGCAATTCCGGCCGCATGTTATTGGGCGTGATTGATGATGTGCTGGATTACTCCCGCATTGTCGCTGGGCAGCTGCGCATGGAAAACAACAATTTCGATCTGGCGGAAGAAATAGCGGAAATTGAATTGATGTTTTCAGTTGCCGCCCAACAGAAAAATCTGCAATTGCGTTTCTTTATCAACCCCAACACGCCCACCATGATCCATAGCGATGCCAGTCGCTTACGACAGATTCTCAACAACCTTGTGGGCAACGCCATCAAATTTACTGAGCGGGGCGCAGTCACCGTACGTCTCTGGATTGAACAGCTCAATGATAGTGAGTGGGTATTGCATGGTGAAGTAGAAGATACCGGCATTGGTATTGCAGACGAGCAGACGAAAAGCCTGTTTCGCGAATATTCACAGGCGGATGGCGGCAAAAACTATGGTGGCAGCGGCCTTGGCCTGGTGATCTGTAAGCAGTTGGTAGAAATGATGAATGGTGACATCCATGTTGAAAGCGCGCCAGGCTATGGCTCGGTGTTTCATTTTTATGTCGAAGTACAGCCTCCACTCCAGCAGGATATTAATGCCGACACACCTGCGAGATTCAGCAGCGCATCCATGCGCAACACAGCGCATATACTGGTAGCAGAAGATGATGCCATCAATAACGAAGTGATTATCGGCATGCTCACCCAATTGGGTTATCACGCAGAGTGTGTGAGCAATGGTGAAGATGCTGTCAGCGCGGTTTGTCGTAACGCCAGCCACTGGAATCTTTTGCTGATGGATGTAGAAATGCCGATACAGGATGGCTTGGCCGCTGCACAAAAAATTCGCGCATGGGAAGCACGGCATTATCGCAAAGCCATACCCATTGTTGCACTCACGGCACACACAATACGTACTCATGGCAGCAATATATTACAGGCAGGCATGGATGATTATCTGAGCAAACCGATTGATATCACACTGTTAAAAAATATGTTGATAAAATGGTTGCCCAAAGAAACCATCGTGGAAAAATAAATATTTTCAGAGTAGCCATTTTTCAGGAGAGTAAAGCATGACGATTATTCATCATTTCAGCCAGGATGCGGACGATGTGTTTGCCATCATGACCAATGCCGACATGTTGGTGCAACGCTGTAAAGATCTGGGTGAAAAAAATATCGAGAGTTCGGTTGAGGAAAATGGCCGGAAAACGTTGGTGCATCTGAATCGCACCGTCAAACGGGATTTGCCCAAAGTGTTAGCTGCCATGTTCAGCGCAGAAAACACTATCAAGATGAAAGAACAATGGGAAACCATTGGCAGCACTTATATGGGCAGCTATACCGCTGAAGTGGTCGGGCAGCCGGTTGCTCTATCAGCAAAGTTCAAACTGAAACCTTCAGCCGATGGCGGTTGTGACTACAGTATTGACTATCAATGCAAGGCCAGCATTCCGTTGGTAGGCAAAAAAATAGAAGAATTTATTATTTCGCAAACGGCCGGTGGACTTGAACAGGAAATCAACTGGACGAAGAAAAAACTGGGATAAGTTCATCGAATTGGATAGCCGCACTTGCATAATAGATGAGCCAGCATGGAACGCGTTGAATACGACTTGATGAACACACTGGAGGGGGACTTCTGGTGGTATCGGGCACTGCATGCGGTGGTCGCACAACGTTTGTTGCAATTACAGCTGCCCGCTGGTGCAGCGGTGCTGGATGCTGGTTGCGGGACGGGAGGCATGCTGAAATACCTGATGCAACATGCGCCGCAATACCACTACTGTGGTCTGGAATGGAATGCAGATGCCGCTGCACTGGCGAGCAATAAAACGGGGCTGACTATTACGCGCGGCAGCGTCAATGCCATGCCATTTGCCAATCGGGAATTTACTGCAATCCTGTCGCAAGATGTGCTGTATCACCGCAATGTGGACGAGCAGGCGATGCTGCAGGAATGTTATCGCTGTCTGCAACCGGGCGGGCACCTGTTACTGCATGTTGCCGCCTTTCAGTGGATGGCTTCCGCGCATGATGAACACGTTCATGGCGCAAGACGCTACACTACAACACGGTTGCGCGAACTATTGCAACAGAACGGGTTTGAAGTCATTGGCAGTGGCTACTGGAACAGTTTGCTATTTCCGTTGATGATGTTGCAGCGCCTGACCGTAGGCAAACACAAAGTGAGCAGTGATGTAGAAACCGTGCCTGCCTGGCAAAACCGGATTTTCCACGCAGTGCTCGATTGTGAACGCCGCCTGTCACTGCATTTGCCGTTTGGTGGATCTGTCTGGGCGCATGCAAAAAAATGAATGGGAGAGAAAAGTTTGAGTAATACAGAAATAGTTGATGATCTGGCGCCGCATGATTTTGCGCTGTCGATCGTGGTGCCAGTGTATAACGGCGCCGCGTCAGTACCAGCGTTAGTGGAAGCTTTATCGCAGTTACAGATTGATGGCGGCCTGGAAATTGTATTGGTAAATGATGGCAGCCCGGACAATTCACTCGCAGTATGCCGCGATCTGTGCAAGCGCAATGCGGTAGCGCTGACAGTCGTCAACCTGGCGCGCAATTTTGGCGAACACAATGCAGTGATGGCCGGTTACACACATGCCCGCGGCGAATACATCATCAACATGGATGACGATTTGCAAAACCCGCCAGAAGAAGTGATTCATCTCTGGCAACATACCAAAATCAATAATTTCGATGCGGTCTACACGTTTTATGAACACAAACAACATGATGGCTGGCGCAATCTCGGCAGCCGCTTTACCAACTGGTGCGCCGATGTCGTCATCGATAAACCCAAAGGCTTGTACTTGTCCAGTTTCCGCTGTGTGCATGCTTTTCTTGCACAAGCGGTCATCGAACACAGCGGCCCGTTTCCCTACATCGACGGCCTGATTTTCCAGATTACCCAGAATGTTGGCACATTAGCCGTCAAACATTTGCCGCGCGTGAACGGTGCAAGCAATTACACGATGAGCCGATTGTTGCGCTTGTTCTTGTCCATGCTGCTGAATTTTTCCGTGTTACCCCTGCGTATCGGCACGTTAACAGGTGTGTTACTGGCAGGTGTAGGCGTGGTGGGCTTGTTGGCGATCATGGTAGAGGCATTGTTGACCGATACACCACGCGGCTGGGCTTCCATGATGGCCGGCGTGCTGACACTGACCGGCGTGCAATTGATGATGCTGGGCATTATTGGCGAATACCTCGGCCGGATGTTTCTCACCATCAACAAAAAACCACAATTTGTGGTGCGCAATGTCGAGAGGAATGCAAAAGCGCGCCGCAGCCGTTAAAATTGCGCCTTTGAACAGAATCGCCGACCTGTTTGTCGAGGAGCTCTCGTATGCGTTTCACTTTTGTCGAGAGCATGATTGACCCGTGCTATTACGTGCCGCTCGCGAAAACCTGCGAGAGCCACGGCTTCAGCTCGTTTGCCGTGCCAGACAGCATCATCTACCCGGAAAGTTCAGACACGAAATACCCGTATACCGCCAGCGGTGAACGCAGTTTTCTGGAGGACAAACCGGTCATTGATCCGTTCGTGCTGATGGCGACCATGGCCGCCGTGACAGAAACACTCTGCTTCTACCCTTTCGTCTACAAGTTGCCGGTGCGCCAGCCGGTACTGGTGGCAAAACAGGCCACATCGTTGGCGGTGTTATCGAATAACCGTTTACGCTTGGGATTGGGATTATCACCGTGGCCGGAAGATTATGCCGCTTGTGGTGAAAGTTGGGAAAAACGCGGTAAACGTTTTGATGAGATGCTGGCCATTATTCGTCAGTTAAATAGCGGTGGTTATCACAGTTTTTCGGGAGAGTTTTACCAGATCGACAGCCTGAAATTATGCCCGACACCCAGCCAACCGATTCCATTGTTGATCGGTGGCCATTCTGATGCCGCACTCAAACGCGCAGCACAGTACGGTGATGGCTGGCTGCACGGCGGCGGTGAAGTGGATGAGCTTGATCCTCTGCTGGCCAGATTAAAAATTTACTTGCAAGAATTCGGGCGTGAAAACGACAACTTCCAGATTCACGCCATTTCTGCCGATGCTTACACACCGGATGGCATCAAACGCTTGCAAGACAAAGGTGTGACCGATGCGGTGATCGGTTTTCATAATACTTACAGCCATCAGAAAGATGATGTCACTCTCAACAAGAAACTGGACAATATCCAGCGTTTTGCCGCCAACGTTATTGCCAGAACTTGAAAACACAGGTTTGATCATGTCATTACTCCGTTTTGAACAGACGCATCTTGCGTTTGGCACTCATGTATTACTCGATAACGTGAACCTCAATCTCGCGGCAGGTGATCGTATTGGTCTGCTTGGGCGCAACGGCGCGGGCAAATCATCATTGCTGAGTTTGATTGCCAATCGCCAGCAGGCGGATGGCGGCCAGATCTGGCGCACATCCAATTTGCGCGTGGCAGAACTGGCGCAGGAATTACCGGCAGCGAGCGAACAAACCATTTTTGATTGGGTCGCCAGCGGCTTGAATCAGGCCGGTGAATTGTTGCAGCAATATCATCATTTAATCAGCGAACCACTGGATAACGATGAAGCGCTGGAGCGTTTGCAAAAAGTGCAGACCGCATTGGAAGCTGTCAACGGATGGCATTTGCAGCAGCAAGTGGAAACGGTATTGCAGCGACTGGATCTGGATGCCGATGCAACGCTGGCCAGTTTGTCCGGCGGTTGGCGTCGGCGTGCCGCGTTGGCGCGCGCCCTGGTGCAGGAACCGGATATTTTGTTGTTGGACGAACCGACAAACCATCTCGACATTGAAGCCATCACCTGGCTGGAACAGGAAATTTCTACTTTTCCCGGTGCGGTAGTGCTGGTGACACACGATCGCAGTTTCCTGCAAAAAATTGCCACGCAAATCTGGGAAATTGATCGCGGCGATGTGTTTGTCTGGCGCGGTGACTATCGCGGTTTTCTCGATTACCGCGAACAGCGCCTGGCATCCGAAGAAAAAACCAACAGCGAGTTTGATAAAAAACTGGCAGAAGAAGAACGCTGGATTCGCACCGGCGTAAAAGCGCGCCGCACCCGCAATGAAGGCCGTGTGCGCGCACTGGAAGCCATGCGCGAACAGCGTGCCGCGCGGCGCGAGCAGACTGGCACTGCTAATATGCAACTCGATAAAGCAGCGCAATCCGGCAAGTTGGTCGCCGAACTGGATAATGTCAGTTTTTGTTTTGGTGAAAGGAATATCATCAAACAACTTTCAACCACCGTGGTGCGCGGTGATCGTATCGGTTTGATCGGACCCAATGGCAGCGGCAAAAGCACACTGCTGAAATTGATACTCGGCGAACTGGAACCCACCAGCGGCAATATCCAGCGCGGCACCAAATTGCAAGTGGCTTATTTTGACCAGCTGCGCGCAACGCTGGACTTAAAAGCCAACGCCGTTGATAACGTCGGTGGCGGGCGGGATTTTATCGACATCAATGGCAAAGCTTTGCACGTGATCAGCTATCTGAATAATTTTTTATTTGAGTCATCGCGTTTGCGCACACCGGTGTCGCGTTTGTCCGGTGGTGAACAGAACCGTTTGATTCTCGCCAAACTGTTCAGCCAGCCCGCTAATTTACTGGTGATGGATGAACCGACCAACGATCTGGATATGGAAACACTGGAATTGCTGGAAGAGTTGTTGTGTGAATTTGACGGCACGGTATTGCTGGTCAGTCACGACCGGAGTTTTGTCGACAATGTCGTCACCAGTACTCTGGTATTTGAAGGTGATGGCATTATCAGCGAACACATCGGCGGCTATACAGACTGGAAAAATGAACTGGCCAGAACTGCAAAAGAATTGGTTGAGAAAAAAACGGTACCCGTTGAAAAGAAAGCACCTGTACAAAAACCTGCCAGCAAACTCTCTTACAAGCTGCAGCGCGAACTGGAAGAATTACCATTGCAAATAGAACAGCTGGAAGCAGATATTTCTGAATTGACAGAACAGACGCAAGCGGCCAGTTTTTTCTCGCAGGAGCGAGCCATCACAGAAAAGGTCCTGCAACAGTTAGCTGAAAAACAGCAGCAGCTGGATGCCTGTTATACGCGCTGGACGCAGCTAGAAAATAACTGACAGATAGAAAATGGAAACTGAACAACAAAAAATCCTGATTATCGGCAGCGTCTGGCCTGAACCGCGTTCATCGGCGGCCGGTTCGCACATGCTGCAGATTATCGAACAACTGTTGCTGGATGGTTGCATTATTACATTTGCCAGCGCCGCCGCACCCGGTGAAACACGCGCAGACCTGGTAGCGCTTGGCATACGCGAACATGTCATCGCCCTCAATTGCACCAGTTTTGATACCTGGGTGCATGCACTGGACCCCGACATCGTATTGTTTGATCGTTTCATGACGGAAGAACAGTTTGGCTGGCGTGTAGAGGAGCAATGCCCGCAGGCCTTGCGTGTACTGGAAACTTCCGACCTGCATTGTTTACGTGAAGCGCGCCAGCAGTTGTTAAAAACCCCGGGGGGTTTATACCAGACGATGGCACAGCAGGATATTAGCATGCGCGAGATCGCTGCTATTTTCCGCTGTGATCTCTCACTAATGATTTCCAGAGTCGAGATAGACATTCTGGTGCGTGAATTTTCTGTGCCTGACTATCTGCTATGCCATTGCCCTTTTTTGCTAGACATGCCAGATGCAAAAAAATGGCGCAGTTACGAACAGCGCGAACACTTCGTGACCATTGGCAATTTCCTGCATGCTCCTAACTGGGATGCCGTGCAGCAGTTAAAAAAATCTATCTGGCCAATCATTCGCTCGCAGTTACCGCAAGCACAGTTACATATTTACGGCGCGTATGCGCCACAAAAAGCCTGTGAATTGCACAATGCACGTGAAGGTTTTCTGGTGCACGGCTGGACGGAAGACGCGCTCGATGTCATACAACGGGCGCGTGTTTGTCTCGCACCGTTGCGTTTTGGTGCTGGCATCAAAGGCAAGTTAGCCGATGCCATGTTGACTGGTACGCCGAGCATAACAACTTCCATCGGAGCCGAATCCATGCATGATGATTTGCCATGGCCCGGTTTGATTGCTGATGAGGCACGAGCATTTGCCGATGCAGCTGTCAGTGTGTATCAGGATCAAACACTGTGGTCACAATCACAGCGGAACATCATGCCTGTTTTGCAGCAGTGTTTTAATAAAACAGAGTTTGGTGCAGCGCTGATCACGCAACTGGAACAGGCGAATGAACAGATCGGGCAACACCGCTTGCAAAACGTTGTTGGCAGGATGTTGCGCCATCATCAACACAAGAGCACGCACTATATGGCGCGCTGGATCGAAGAAAAAAATAAAAACCGGAATTGATTACTGGGCAGCCATCAAACGCTGTTTTTCGCGCTGCCAGTCTTTCTCTTTTTCAACATCGCGTTTGTCATGTTCAGCTTTTCCTTTAGCCAACGCGATTTCACATTTCACCAGATGCCTTTTCCAGTACATCGCCGTGCAGACACAGGTATAACCTTTCTGTTGCACTGCGGCAAAAATATCCACCAACTCACGATCTTTCAGCAACAGCTTGCGCGTGCGGGCCGGGTCTATCACAAAATGGGTCGACACACTTTGCAGCGGCGAGATATGCGAACCAAGCAAAAATGCTTCACCATCCTTGAGTAGCACATAGGAATCTACCAGCTGGCATTTGCCGGCACGCAAGCTTTTCACTTCCCAGCCCTGCAAGGAAATTCCCGCTTCGTAGCGATCCTGGATGAAATAATCGTGACGCGCTTTTTTGTTGAGGGCGATGGTGCCGCCGTTGTCATGACTTTTTGATTTGCTCATGCAGGCATTATAGGCACAGGGTGCCGGTGTTAGAATGCGCCATTGCCGAATAAATGTGTCGTTATGTCCATCACCCGTATCGCCAAAACTGCCTTATTGCCTTATCCAGCAGAACAATTGTTTGATCTGATCAACGATATCGCCGCGTACCCGCAATACATGGATGGCTGTGTCGGCGCGACCATTTTGTCAGCCGAGGCCGATGTCATCGAAGCACGACTACAATTGAGTCGTGCAGGGATTAACCAGAGTTTTGCCACCCGCAACCACTTGCAACGCCCACAGGCTATTGTGATGGAATTATTGGAAGGCCCGTTCACCTCTTTATCAGGCCGCTGGCAATTCAATGCGCTGGCACCGGAGGCCTGCAAGGTATCGCTGGATCTGCAGTTCGAGCTGGATGGCAAACTGGCCAATCTGGCCGCTGGCAAGTTATTCGAAGGCGTTGCTGGCAATCTGGTGGATTCCCTGTGTCGTCGCGCCCATGCCCTGTACGGAGGAGCGCGCTGATGCCACTCATCAAGATCGAAATCGCCTGCGCCCTGCCGGATAAACAATGGGTAAAAGCGCTGGAAGTAGCATCCGGTTGTACGGCGCAGCAGGCGGTAGCGTTGTCCGGAATAGCAGAGGTATTTCCCGGGCTGGCGCTCGCCGAATGCAAACTCGGCGTATTCAGCAAGGTGGTGGACAGTCAGTACGTGCTTGTCGATGGCGACCGTGTGGAAGTCTATCGACCGTTACTGCTGGATCCGAAGGAAGCCAGACGCCAGCGTGCGCAGAAATCCCGCTTATAGTTAACCGGGCGAATTATTCAGCAGTGGCCGGCTTGGCGGCGTTAGATGGCGCACCGCTAGCCTGCTCGGGGCGAAAATTACCCTGCATGTTGACCAGTTGATCGTCAATAAAAAACAGGGTCAAACGCTCATGCACCAGTTCGCTGTCACCGTTTTTCAGCGAGTAGTAATAATCCCAGCGGTCATTGCTAAAGCTGTCTACCAACAGCGGCGTACCCATGATGTAACGCACCTGACGCCGGTTCATGCCGGGTTTCAGCTGGTTGACCATATCTTGCGTGACAATGTTGCCCTGCTGTACATCCAGTTTGTAAACCCCGGGGAATGAGCAGGCCACCAGACCGGCCAGTAATAAAACCGGTAATAGCAGACGAACGAGCAAACGGTGCAGTAAGATTGGCATGGAAAACGGGATACCACTGGCTTCAGCGAGCGGCGATAATACCCGATAGTCGATAGCGCTAGAAGGGGCAGGATATGGCAGGAGAAAATCAGGAATTGCGCAAGGCTGGCTTGAAGGTCACCGTACCGCGAATCAAGATTCTGCAAATGTTGGAAACCAATACCCAACGTCACCTCAGCGCCGAGGATGTGTACAAGAATCTGCTGGAAACCGGTGAAGATGTCGGACTGGCTACCGTATATCGCGTACTAACCCAATTTGAATCAGCCGGCTTGGTCACGCGCCATAATTTTGATGGTGGCTATGCAGTGTTCGAATTAAGCCGCGGCGACGAGCACCACGACCATATGGTCTGCACGGAAAGCGGCAAGGTGGTTGAATTCCATAACGCGGATATCGAGCGCATCCAGAAGGAGATAGCCACCGCGCACGGCTTCGAACTGGTGGGCCACAGCCTGGTGCTGTACGTTAGACCAAAACGCTAGACGTCCGGTCGAAGCGCTAGATCTGGCGTTCATCCGCTTGGTGCGCTCTACGCATCAACACCAGGCGTGACAACAAGAAACCAATGGGCATCGTCAGAGCAATGGTTCCCAAGGGCCCGAAGGTTTCCGGGCAGCCAAGGTAGTTCACCAGCACAAACAACACGCTGACATCCATGCCATAGCGCAGCGCGAAAATCACCGGAAATTGCATGAAGGTGCTCCACTTCATCGGCACCTTGAATACCCAGCGCGTATTCATGTAGTAGGTGAACACCATGCCAAACCCATAGGCGATGGTGTAAGCCACTGTGT
Source organism: Pseudomonadales bacterium (assembly GCA_035456205.1). Classification (GTDB taxonomy): domain Bacteria; phylum Pseudomonadota; class Gammaproteobacteria; order Pseudomonadales; family UBA7239; genus UBA7239. The sequence continues at coordinate 19,929 of DATIDQ010000009.1, read as the reverse complement.
AGGGCAAAAACAGGTTGAAGAACAAGTAGACCAGCCACGAAGCAACAGTATTGGCTGTGCCTGTGATCAGGAAACGCAAAAATTCGTGTCGCATGCCGTGGGAATCGATACCGTGAATCGCGCGCACAGCTTAACGGCTAAGCCGGACGGCTGACAGCCTGTACCCGACAATGCCATAATAAAAAGTCAGTATTCTTAATAAAGAGTCATCCGTGATTATTCCAGTCATTTTGTCCGGCGGCGCCGGCAAGCGCCTGTGGCCTTTGTCACGGGAAAGCCATCCCAAGCAATTTTTACCCTTATTTGACGGGAAATCCCTGTTTAACCTGACACTCGCCCGCGTGCAGGCAGAGGGTTTTGCTGCGCCCATGGTGATCTGCAACAGCGAACACCGCTTCATGGCTGCCGAGCAACTGGGCAGTGTTGAAAGCCGGATCATCATTGAACCGTGTTCACGCAATACCGCACCCGCTGTAGCCATTGCTGCACTGGCAGCGCAGCCTGATGACATTTTGCTGGTATTGCCATCTGACCATCTGTTTACCGATGCTGATGCCTTTCGCACCATGATGCTGGCTGCCAGGCCACTGGCGGAAGCCGGGCATCTTGTGACTTTCGGTGTGCAACCGGTTTTTCCGGCTACCGGTTACGGCTACATCAAGCGTGGCACTGCTGTGAATGCAGGCAATGGTTTTTATGTAGAAAAATTTGTTGAAAAGCCGGATGCCGCGACTGCACAACAATATCTGATCAGCGGCGATTATTTATGGAACTGCGGTGTATTTATGTTTCGCGCAGCAGCACTGCTACAGGCAATGCGCCATCACGCACCAGCAGTCATAGATGCTTGTACAAAATCCTATGCCGCACACACGGTCGATCTTGGATTTATTCGTCTGGATAATCATGCATTTGCCGCCGCACCGGATATTTCCATCGACTACGCCGTGATGGAGCACACCGATAAAGCCGTGGTTGTCCCGTGTCATACAGCGTGGAGTGATGTCGGCAGCTGGAGCAGTCTTGCCGACAGCATGGAAAAAGACAGCGATGGCAATGTGGTGCGCGGCGATGTGGTACTGCAAAACACCCAAAACAGCACGGTATTTGCGGAAGAAAAACTGGTCGTGGTGATGGGTGTTGATAACCTCATCGTAGTGGAAACCGATGATGCCATTCTGGTCGCACCGCGCGCTGAATCAGAAAACATCAAGAAAATTGTTGAAACACTCACCGAACAGCAAAGAAGCCATGTGCGCTCACATCGCAAAGTGTATCGCCCTTGGGGATTTTACGATTCCATCGGCGAAGGCGATCGACACAAGGTTAAACGCATCACCGTAAAACCGGGCGGCTGTTTATCATTGCAAATGCATCATCATCGGGCGGAGCACTGGATTGTGGTGCGCGGCACAGCGCGCGTGGTACGCGGCGATGAAGAGTTCCTGCTGAGCGAAAACCAATCCACTTATATTCCATTGGGCGTCACGCACCGCCTGGAAAATCCGGGCAGCATTGCATTGGAGTTGATTGAAGTTCAATCCGGCACCTACCTTGGCGAAGACGATATCGTACGCTTTGAAGATCATTATGGGCGCGGAAACCAGCAAGGGTCGTCAAAAATAGCGATCGTGAAAAATATTAATTAATACAAGAGAGACAGTGATTGTGAAAATATTGGTAACAGGCGGCGCAGGATTTATCGGATCAGCAGTTATCCGTCACATTATCAGCCATACAACAGATACAGTCATTAACGTCGACAAACTGACATACGCTGGCAATCTGGAATCATTGACTGATGTCGCTCAATCCGAACGCTATTATTTTCGGCAAGTGGATATCTGTGATGGTGCAGCACTGGACTCTGTATTTGCTGAATTCACACCAGACGTGGTGATGCATCTCGCAGCAGAATCACACGTAGACCGCTCCATTGACGGGCCAGCAGCGTTTATTGAAACCAATATTGTCGGCACATATACATTGCTGGAAAGTGCACGCAAATATTGGCTGGCGTTGGCCGCAGAAAAAAAATCTGCCTTCCGCTTTCATCATATTTCTACTGACGAAGTGTACGGCGCACTCGGCCCTACCGGTTTGTTCACGGAAGAAACGTCCTATTCACCCAACTCGCCTTATTCCGCCAGCAAGGCATCGTCTGATCATCTGGTGCGCGCCTGGCATGAAACCTACGGTTTACCCACACTGGTCACCAATTGTTCCAACAATTACGGCCCATACCATTTTCCGGAAAAACTGATTCCGCTGATGATTCTTAACGCGCTGTCTGGTAAACCGTTACCGGTATATGGCAAAGGCAACCAGATACGCGACTGGCTGTATGTCGATGATCATGCACGTGCGTTGTATCTGGTCGCCAAAGAAGGCGTGGTGAATGAAACCTACAATATCGGCGGCCACAACGAGAAACAGAATATCGAAGTGGTGCATGTGATTTGTGATTTGCTGGAAGAACTGCGGCCGCAAAAACCGGCGGGGATTGCGCGCTACCGCGATCTGATCACGCATGTGGCAGATCGCCCCGGCCACGATGTGCGTTATGCGATTGACGCCAGCAAAATCCAGCGCGAACTCGGTTGGGTGCCTGCAGAAACATTTGAAAGTGGGATACGCAAAACGGTGCAATGGTATCTGGATAACCAGAACTGGTGGCAACACGTACTCGATGGCAGTTACCAGATGCAACGGCTTGGGCTTGGTAAATAGGCGCTTAGACGAACAACCGTTCAGACGAATAAAAAATTTTTAACGGAGATAGCACAATCATGAAAGGTATTATTCTTGCCGGCGGTTCCGGTACACGTTTACATCCGGTAACTCTGGCTATCTCCAAACAGTTGTTGCCTATCTACGACAAGCCGATGATCTACTATCCACTGACGACACTGATGCTGGCGGGCATCCGTGAAATCCTGATTATTTCTACGCCACAGGATACGCCGCGTTTTGTGGAATTGCTCGGCGATGGTTCACGCTGGGGCCTTTCACTGAGTTATGCCGTGCAACCAAGCCCGGATGGACTGGCGCAAGCATTTATTATCGGCAAGGAATTTATCGGCAACTCTTCCTGCGCACTGGTATTGGGCGACAATCTTTTTTTCGGCGAGCACTTTTCTAACAGTTTGGCTGCGGCTGCAGCAAAAAGTGAAAGTGGTGGCGCTACCGTATTTGCCTATCAGGTAAAAGACCCTGAGCGTTTCGGTGTGGTGGAGTTTGATAAAGACAAAAAAGCCATCAGCCTGGAAGAAAAACCGGCGAAACCGAAATCACGCTACGCGGTAACCGGTCTGTATTTTTACGATAACGCGGTAGTGAAGTACGCTGAAGGAATAAAACCTTCACCGCGCGGGGAACTGGAAATTACCGATTTGAACAATATCTATTTGCAAAACGGCAATTTGCGAGTGGAAATTATGGGGCGTGGTACAGCGTGGCTGGACACTGGCACACATGATTCGCTGCTGGAAGCATCGCAATTTGTACAGACAATCGAACACCGGCAAGGTATGAAAATGGCGAGCCCGGAAGAAGTGTCATGGCGTCAGGGCTGGATTGACGATACCCAATTGCGCGCACTGGCCGAGCCGCTCAAGAAAAGCGGCTATGGTGCCTACCTGTTAGATTTGCTGGTATTTGGCAAATGATGAAAGTGATTGAAACCATCCTGCCGGGTGTGCTGATTCTGGAACCGAAAGTGCATGGCGACAGCCGTGGATTTTTTCAGGAAACCTGGCGCGCCGATACCTACAACAACATCGGTATTCCACCGTTTGTGCAAGATAATCATTCCCGTTCATCAAAAGGCGTGTTGCGCGGACTGCATTCACAACGTCAACGCCCGCAAGGAAAACTGGTGCGCGTTTCGCGCGGCACGGTGTTTGATGTCGCGGTGGATATCAATCCGCATTCACCCACATTCGGTCAACACGTTGCTGTGGAATTGAGCGACAGCAATCATCGCCAGTTTTATATTCCACCGGGCTACGCACACGGTTTTGCCGTTGTATCTGACGATGCCGATTTTCTTTACAAATGCACCGAATATTATCAACCCGGCGATGAAATTGGTGTGTTGTGGAATGATCCTGCTATCGGTATTGACTGGCCCGTGAGCAATCCACAACTCTCGGCAAAAGATGTCGCGCTACCCGCGTTGAACGAATTGGCCGCGCAATGGAAAGCAGAAAAATGGTAGGCACTCAATGACAGCGTTACGCATTCTTATCGCCGGTGGCGATGGACAGCTGGGGCAGGAATTTGCGCACATCGCTGTGCCAGGTGTTGAACTGATACGCTGTTCACGCAGCGAGCTGGATATCACTGATCCGGCCAGTATTGCCAATGCATTTGCGAAATATCATCCACAAGTAGTGATCAATGCTGCGGCGTATACCGCGGTGGATCGTGCCGAGAGTGACGCTGAACAGGCGTTTGCTATCAATGCCAATGGTGCAGGTCATCTTGCATTCGCGGCGGAAACACACAGCATCCCACTGCTGCATGTCTCTACAGACTATGTTTTCTCCGGCGATAAACCCGAAGACGAATTGTGGGCCGAAGAAGATATTTGCGAACCACGCTCGGTGTACGGCCACAGCAAACTCATCGGTGAACAGCAAGTGATGGACGACTGCAGCCGCGCACTGGTGTTGCGCACCAGTTGGGTGTTTGGCCGCTTCGGCAACAATTTTCCCAAAACCATGTTGCGATTGGCGCGTGAACGCGATGAATTGCGTGTAGTGGGTGATCAATTCGGTTGCCCGACACATGCTGGCGATATCGCTGCCACGCTGGTGCAAGCTGCGCAGGCGATGGTGGCGGGCAAGCTTGAATCGGGCATCTATCACTATGCAGGTGCGCCAGCTTGCACCTGGCATGCGTTTGCAGAACAGATTATCGAGACGGCTTTTGCAAAAGGTATGATCGCGAAAAAACCGCGTGTGATTGCTATTGCCACACATGAATATCCGGTCGCTGCTGTGCGCCCCGTCAATTCTGTAATGGATTGCAGCAAACTCAATAACGCTCTCGGCATTGCAAGCCCGCAATGGCAGCATGGGCTGGATGTGTTGCTGGATCATCTGAAGTAATTCACACGCCTCAAGGAAGAGGATTCACCGTCCTGAATAATCCCCACAATTTTACAGAGCGCCAGTGTGTCAGATCGCTGTGCATTGCGTTTATCAAAATTACATGCTTTGGAGATATGGCTTACATGAATTGAAGATATATAGGGTTTTGACCAGTTTGTTTTTGTGGGATATTAAAAATTGAAGGAGATGTAGTAATGAAATATATAAAGCAGTTTTTTCTGGCGGTGACTTTGCTTGCTGTTGGTGGATTTGTGTGGTGGGCTGGCATGAATTACACGGGGTATTGTCATGCAGAGGGAAGATATTTGTCGGACGAGGAGAAGATTGATCTCGCCATACGAGATATTCTCCAAACATACCCACCCGTTCTTACTGAAAATGCTGTGGGTGTAATCCACTCTAAACGCCCAGAAAATCCTGTTTACTATACTGATATAACAGAATTTAAATCATCCAACAATAATTGTTGCAATATCACACAGGTGGGGCCTGAGGGAAAAAATGACCGAGCATCCCTATATTCTAGAATTACGGGAAGGATATCTGGATTTGTGCATGTGAAATATTTGGTGCGATACAAAGATGAACAGGGAACTGGATTATCAAAAAGCATTGATACTTATCCAGCAATAACCAATTGCGGAGCAATCTGGTCTGGAATATAAGACGATAAATTGTATAGGGACATACAATGAGCGACATAGTAACGGGGCTAACAGCCGAGCAAGTTACCAATTTCTATTTGTACGGACAGGCATCAAAGCCAGAGGACATGACTAGCTCGGCGTTGCTGCGGCCAGCAGCAACTTCAACATCTATTTCTGTTGATAAGAACGATTATATGATCAATGGCGCAGGACGCTTTGCTTCTCCAGCTTTTTTTGATCTTATAAAGCAGTTCTTTATATCAGCCGATATTCCATCAAGAGAAACACCTTATACAAAGGAGGAAATAAACGATTATCTAAATTTGGATAAAATATATATAACTCAGCAACAGTGGGCTTATGCAGACAACAAAGACGACTATTCCGATCGTGTATATATATGGAACTCTGTCGCGTTCAAAATTTCTGACAGCACTCGCTTTGTTGTAACAGATAGCGGGGAACGCTATCTGACAAATTTTTCAATTGTTCCCCACAGCTTTAAAGGGGATATTGAGAATTTTGATTTCGAATCTGACGATATTATTGCCGGCATTGGTAATTCTTACCTGAAAGACATAATTGATCCTTCCGACATTGGAAGAACAGTAAACATCAGTTTTAGTGGCGACAGGAGCGCTATAGCACAATACAGCTACAGTGACTTTTTACATGACGATGCCACAAAAATTTCCCCTGACCTAGCGCTCTTAGATGGCTTAAAAAATGGCATCGATGAACTAACCAACAAACTCTTTGCCGCCGGCAGCACAAGGTTTCTGCAGGATGGAAAACCCATCATCCACGGAAGTGCCGGCGATAACACCATGGAAGGTGATATCGCCAATTACGATGCAATTGACTTTCACATGGCCGACCACAGACAACTCGGCCAGTATGTAAAAAATGGCATTATCTATGTTGCTGGCGACGGCAACGATTCAATTGATGCTACACAAAATAATGACATTCTCCTCGGCGGCAACGGCACTGACACACTCAACGGCAACGCCGGCAACGACATCCTCGAAGGAGGAACCGGCAACGACATCCTGAATCCGGGCACTGGATTGGATCGACTGAATGGCGGTGCGGGCAACGACACATACCAGATTGAGCCCGATTTCGATAACGTGATTATTTCTGGTGATATCGACGGCGGTACGATTTCGTTATTAAACGGCGTGCAATTCCGGCGTATTAGCGGCAAAGAAAATCAGGATGGTCTGTTTGCTGCCATTGATAACAACAGCGAATGGATAAAAGGCAAGGAAGGTTGGGCTGTATCGGTTTCAGGTGGTACAGCCACGGTATCAATAACTGGTGCTGACAATACATTGCACACCATCCAGATCGAAAATTTCAGTATTGCCAACAATCGCTTCGGGATCGAATTGCTGGAAAAAATCAAACCGGAAACACCAGCACAAGACGGGATGTACAACATCGGCAATGGCGTAATTGGCCAACATGACGGCATTAATGTGTATTTACCAACTTCCCGCAGTGTACAGAATTCCGATGACGGACTGGATATAGAACAGTATCGCAACACGCCGTTGCATTTTGATCAGGCTCTGTATGAAAACGCCCTTACATTCGAGGGCTCAAATCGCAATGACCTTCTGACAGGAAAAGCGTTGCCAGGCAGCCAGTTAACTCAACTGGATGGTCGGGATGGAGATGACATTCTCTATGGTGAAACTGATCCGAAAACAACAGAAGGCAATATTGACATACTGGTTGGTGGTCGTGGCAACGATCAACTTTATGGCGGCGGTGGCGATGACCAACTGTATGCCAGCGAGCAGTTTTGGGCTGATGCAAAAACAGTGGTTGATGGCACTGAATCAATTCCAGCAGATTACCGTGATTTTATGGGATGGGATTTCACAAACGGCACACTGGGCGACGCTGTGGCATCTGGTGATGTCAGCATTGAAAATAAAAACGAGAAAAATTATCTGGATGGTGGTGCAGGCCAGGATGGCTTATATGGTGCAAATTATCAGGATACGCTGTTGGGTGGCGCCGGAAACGATTTCATTCTGGCCGGCGCAGGGCAAGACAGGATTTCCGGGGACGATGGGGATGATTTTATTTACGGCGATTCCCACGTTTTTAATACCAGTGTTGAAGGAAATACAATCCATTTCGGCACGGTAGATTTTATAGCCCCTGATGCAGAGCAAAACGACAATCATCGCGCATACTTTTATCAGGATAACCGTGACAGCGCTTATTTCAGCGACACCCAAAATTACAACGATGTCATTGATGGCGGCAATGGCACTGATCTGATATTTGGCGAAATAGGTAATGATGTTATCAGCGGCGGTGCAGATGATGACCGATTGTTTGGCGACCGGCCTTTCAACTCCGGCTTCTTTGCCGACTTTAATAATACGAACGGAATATTCCAGCACTTGTCATCAAGCTATAACGGAGATGATGCAATAGATGGCGGTGATGGCAATGACAAAATCATTGGCGGCGGCGGTGCCGATCATTTAACAGGTGGCGTTGGCAATGACATTGTTTACGGCGATCTCGCACTGGATGCGTATGAATATATCGGTGGCGCTTCTGTCGGTGAAGTGGCCATCAAAGCCAGTGATGTCGGTTGGTGGGGCAAGGATTTTATTCTCGGTGCAGCCGGCGCTGACACGTTGGTCGGCGAAGGCAATGATGATGTACTGGATGGCGGCGATGGTGATGACCAGTTATACGGTGACTGGATGCCAACACAAACAGAGGCGTTTGCTAATACGGCAGCACAAACGGGCAATGACAAATTATTCGGCGGTGACGGCAACGACCAATTGATGGGCAATAGCGGCGATGACATTGTCGAAGGCGGCAGTGGCGACGACATACTTTTTGGTGACAGCTACAACAATGGCGGCCTGTTTACGGGAACTGGCAACGATGTATTAACGGGAGGTACAGGGAATGATTTGCTATACGGTGGTAATGGCGATGATGTGCTGAATGGTGGTGCCGGCACAGATTATCTGGATGGTGGCAATGGCAACGACACGTATATTTTTGATGCCGGTGGTGGCATGGATATCGTTGACGATACCAGAGGCCAGTCCACGCTGTTCCTTGCAAGCAAACCTGCCAGAACGGAATTAAAACAGGATAACGCTATCATCTACTTATCCGAAGATGGCAATAATCGTATCCAGATGAGCCTGGGGTCTTTTCGTAACATCGAAAAAATCTATGCCAACAATGAACTGATTAACCTTGAAATAACAGCCCCCACTGATAATGAAGCGTATATCAGCAATGGTGTCGATACCATTTCCAGCGTTATTACAGGAACACAGGGCAGTGATACTTTTGTATTTAATGATGCTTACGAAGGCCAATTCACTCTGGGTGGATTTCAAGGCAATGACGCTATCGAGATTTCTCATGGCTGGCTGAATAACAGCTATCTTGATGTCGATATTGTCAGTGAAAAAGTGTACAAGACAGAGAACTACTGGGATGGCAATCATATTGAAACCGTGAAATATTTCGTCACTGATTATTTGCTGAATAATTATAACAACCCGTCAGGTACGTTAAAAATTTTCAACAATAGCTGGGATCCTTCCGAGGAAATTCGCCTGGATTCAGGAGACATCGTCAATCTGAACATTATCGGTAACGATGAACACAATATCATCAATGGTAAAAGTGGTAGTGACCAGATATCCGGCGCGGGTGGCAATGACAGTCTTTACGGCGCTGCTGGCAATGACATATTGGCAGGCGGAACAGGTATCGATTTTTTATACGGCGAAAGCGGCAATGACACTTTATATGTTGACAGCAATGATGAGGCATTTGGTGGTGAAGACGACGATACGTTTTATGCCGTTGCCAATACAGGCAGCGGCAGGGTTAACGGCGGCGCAGGCGCTGATACGTTTAATGTAATAGCCGCCGCTGGTAGTAATTTCATTATCACGGATGAGCGCTTTGATGCTGGCGACATTATCCAGCTGGATGTGAACAGGGAAGCCACACTGCTATACGCGGGCGGCATAGCACTTCTATCACCTGGCGAATCCGGAACAACGTCTATCGCTGTTGCCGCGCTGTACTTGCAAGATTGTCCGCCGGAAGAGCTGTGGCATCGCATGCAGAATTTAAGCATACGCTTTGCAGATGGCCAGACATTGGATGCGGCGCAGATACAAGCATATTCATCGACGGGATCCATGTTTGGCGACTACATTATTGGTGACGCCTCAAACAACATTCTGCATGGCTACGGCAACAACGACACACTGTACGGCTTGGCGGGAGACGATACGCTCTACGGCGATGAAGGAAACGATATATTGGTTGGCGGTACCGGCGCTGATATTTTTCATTTTGGTGCCGGATCAGGCGACGATGTCATCGATGAAAGAATGGACAAAGGTTGGCATGATGACGCTGATATTATCCAGTTTGATAACTCTGTTCCCGAGAATGGCATAACACTGACGCATAGAAACGAAGACCTGATTATCGGGATACAAAATAGTGGTGAAACACTGACATTGGCGGGCTTTCTGACTGACGATGGAAAGAATGACAGGAATATCACACTGTCATTTTCCAATGGCGTTACCCGTGATATGGCATACATCGAAAGAGAATTGTTCCGAAAAGATTCCGGACTAGCGCTGTATGGCACCGCCACAGCCGCTAACAATATAATCAGTGGCAACAGTTCGCCAAACTATCTATACGGTGATGCCGACAACGATATCATCGATGGAAAAAATGGGAATGACTGGATTGATGGCGGTGCTGGCAACGATAGCCTCACTGGCGGTTTTGGTATCGATACATTCAGGTTCGGCAGCGGATCGGGTTATGACGTCATCAATGATAACGCTGCCTCTGTAGCGTCTGACCGGATTCGCCTGGATTTTACAACCGGGATCAGCGATTTGACCATTGAAGTACTCGCTGATACGAATGAACTGAAAATTGGACGGCATGATGCAACCGGTGTTGTCACAGATTCTGTACGCGTTAATAAAACACTGGGACATTTTTGGGATATCAATAATCATGATGTCACTATCGATTCATCACCCCTGTTGCAACTGGTGAATGAACAACTGGAAAGCAGCCTCGTCACCCTGACAAGAAATATGTTGCAGGATGATTATGTCGTTTTATCCGCCGGTGATTTGCTAGGTGCCAGACTTGTCAACGAAGAAAAATCCCGCTGGCAAATTACCGCCGCCCAACAATTATCCGGCAATTTAGGTCTGGATACCGCCGATGCGGACATGGATGGAAACACAAATGACCAATCATTTTTATTTGTTGAAAATCTTTGGGATACCGGCATTAACTACATTGGTTTTTTGCCATCTGAAAATGCAGGTGTTGCCAATTTTCAGTTCACATTACAACGTGACGATGGCCTGACATTAATTTCTAACATGACGGTAAATGTTCAGGCAGATTCGCTCACAGGCACGGCGGGCAACGACACCATTGATGGCGGACAAACTGATAATCCGCTCAGCATTGACGCGCTGGCTGGTGATGACCTGGTGCGTGATGGCTACGGTGACGATACGCTGCATGGCGGTGACGGCAACGACATACTCACACATAACTGGCAGGGTAATGGCGACGATGTGTACTACGGTGATGCAGGTGATGACACCCTCGATGCCGGTTGGGGTACAGACATCATGGTGGGCGGCAGCGGCCACGATCTCTACATCGAAAACAATCTATGGTCTGGCGATCACACGCTGATTGATAACAGCACTGCAGCGGCAGGCGATGTCGATACATTACAAATCGGCCAGCAAGACTACGGGATGTGGGACTACCGTTCGCTGTGGTTCACCGCTGATGGCAATGATCTGTTGGTGAATCAACTGGATGCGATGGAATCAGGTGAAATCCGCATCAAGGATTGGTTTGATGCAACCAACCCGGAAGCGCGGCTGGATATTATTCGTGTGCAACAGGACAACGGAAACGTCTATGAAACTCAAGTGGATGTGTACTTCGATGCGTTGGTACAAGCCATGGCGGGATTCGCACCGCCAGCAAGTATCGGCACTATCGATGCTTCACTCGCAGATGAGTATCAGGCTGCCTGGTCACTTGTTGCACCTATGGCAGCCTAGAGGTTTAGATTCACAAAATATTTTTTACCTGCTCTTGATACATAACGTAAAAGTCAGGTGTCACTGGACTCTTTCTTGAGAACCAGGCTTACCAGTTTATGCACAAGTGGCGCAACTATCATGATAGTTGGAAATGCAACAGTGAATGCAAATGCCCAAGCCTTGAGCCATATATGAACAATATTGCTCACAAATCCAACATTAAAAACAGTAATAACAAAAGACATTATGCAAGACATCAATAGCGCCATGAAAAATGCAAACACAATTTTATGATGCTTGCGGTCTATCATTGACATACTTCTACCTCTGGTCCGGGGGAGACCCAGACTCGCATTTTTTGCAGTTTAGATGAAACCCCAACATACCCGCTCTGCCCTCTTCAGTGAGAACCCACGCTCTTTCAGACCATGGAGGATTGTGTCGAACATGCTGAAAATGCTTACAACTCAGCTCAGCGACCCAATGATTCTCTTCATCTAGGTGAAAACCAACTATGGGCTGCTGCATATGGCGCCTGGCGTAGAGCCAAAAAATAGGCGGCGGTTTGAGCTATCCCGCATGAGCGACTTGTTAGAAAGCATGCAACAACTCAAAAATGCTCCTGATAATTTGACCGTGCCCTTCATGTACATATATGCCCATTTGCGCAATGAGCGAATAGGCTATACCAAACTGTGCAAGCGCAAAACCCGCTATGGTGAATTGGCTGATACTGATAACACCTACACCAAATTGACTAATGCAAATTACCCCGCAACCAAACTGGCCAATGGCAATGACACCTTTTGCAACAACAGGCAGCCTGTTCAGTGTGTATTTAAAAGAGATATGAAGCAGTGGCAAACTGGCAATTTGCCATTTTGATTTATATTCGAAGCCCCACCCTGTCCATGCTTCCTTTGCCGGATATGGAGCGCCACATTGCGGACATGAAAATGCCTGCTCTGAAATTCGATGATTACATTCTCTGCATGGCTTCATTGCTTTCTCTGTAAACGCGCGATGAACCTGATTGCCATTTTCTTTATCGTTGTTTTATTGCTCTATTTTCATTATACAAGCGCTCAACTTCTTTTGTTTCTTCCGTTAGCACCTGCTTCATTGACTTATTATCGCTGTACACTACATCGTCAACGACCCACGCTCCAGACTGTTTTACCATTTTGTACGTGATGACTTTCAAATAGAAATTACCCGCATCTTTTATTGACGGATATACATTTAATTCAACTTTAACAACCCCTGGTGAAATTTCAGAAATAGTAATTCCTGAGTTTTCATACGTTAATTCCTGGTCAGTTTCTTGTGCGTCTAAGTATTCATCTCCATCCGCACCCCAACCACATGGGTAGTCTGCGTATTTTTTACATTTCTCCTCGTTTATTTTTACTACCGAGGAAAAACTTTTTGATAAATCAATTTTTGGCCTAGGATCAGAAGATTTTTTATAATTGTAAGATAAATACAACCTATAGAATTTTGAAATATATTCAACAGGCGAGTCAGATTCTTTGCACATACCCACCATAGAAAATTGAAACATTAATAATAGTAAAAAAGTTCTTTTCATAGTAAATTCTCAACCATTATGCCTAACGCAGGGTCATGGGCCAGACGAACCGGCGCAATACTGCGAAGCAGCGCCGGTTTGGGCTGTCAGCTTGAGCGGCCCGTTATACGCCTTGCGCTGGAAATTACAATACATCTGCAGGAGCCTGAGCACATGGATGCGCAATATTTCCTTGTTCCAACTGGATAGTTGTATGCGCAATACCAAACTGGTGAAGTAAGTCTTTATTTATTTTAGATAGAAGCACGTCGTCTATCACTGCGTCGGGCTTAATAAGATGTACCGTTAATGCAACCTCTGTGGTGCTCATACTCCATATGTGTAGATCGTGTACAGCTGCAACACCTGGCAGACATGAAAGATATGCTTCAACCTCGGCAGGATGAATATTTTTTGGTACTGCATCTAGCGCAAGATCAAGAGACTCACGCAAAAGCTCCCATGTACCTAACGTGATAATTATTGCTATGAGAAGACTTGCCAGCGGGTCAAGCCATAGCCAATTAGTAAAATATATAGTAACTGCTGCGATTACAACACCAAACGATATGGCAGCGTCAGCCGCCATATGCAAATAAGCGCCACGAATATTTACATCCTGTTTTCTACCAGACATAAACAACCAAGCTGTAAAGCCATTGATAAAAATACCGATAGAAGCCACTAACATGACTGTATCACCAGCAACTATTTCAGGATGTATAAAACGAAGTATTGCTTCCCAAGCAATGCCGCCTACAGCAACCAATAAAACAAAGGCATTAAATATTGCCACTAGAATTGAAGAGCGACGAAAGCCATATGTGCGGCGTTCGGTTGGTGTTTTACGAGCCAAAACACTTGCGCCCCACGCCAGCAATAAAGCTAGCACATCACTTAAATTGTGTCCGGCATCTGAAAGTAATGCCAGTGAATTGGATAAAAAACCATAAATAACTTCGACAATAACAAAACCAAAATTCAGAACGATACCAATTACAAATGCACGGTCAAAATTTTGGGGGGCGTGGCTGTGATTATGGCTTTTGCCAGAATCATGTGAATGGCTATCAGACTGGTCATGGAAATGATTGTGAGCCATATTCCAAAATTCTCTTTCTATGATTGCGAAATTCTATATAAGGCTTATAACGCAAAGCTAAGGGGCAGCGTAAGGCCAGGCATAAAGTGCGAAGCATGCCCAGACTGAAGCTGTCCGTGACAAAGCGAGGAACAAACCTTAAGCAATTTGTTAGGCATTTGCTTTTGCGTGTTCATTTCTTGCGGCACTGAATACCTCACGAGCAGCATCAAGGTTCATGCAGAAAATGCCAAAGCCAACAATTAAGTCTGGCCACGGAGAAATGGTTGCTAGCGTAACTAAACCGGCAGCGATAATAGCAATATTAGCCAATGCATCGTTTCTGGCGGATAAAAAAGCTGCTCGTGTAAGACTCCCACTATAATGACGGAAACGAACTAAAAGAAAAGCACAAAATAAATTTATACCTAAAGCACCAAAACCGGTTGCCGACAATAGCGTAGCATCAGGAACAGTAGGTGCAATAAACTTATGCCATGCTGCCCACAGAGTAAAAATACCAGGCAGCAACAAAATTCCCGCAAGAATGATTCCCACAAATGAGCGCCGCTTGGCACTCCATCCAAGCGCAACAATAATGAGTAAGTTTACTGCTGTATCTTCCAGGAAATCTATGGAGTCTGCGAAGAGTGAAACTGATTCAATGGCCTTAGCAACAGAAAACTCAACGCCAAAGTAAGCGAAGTTTAAAAATGCTACGAGACCAATAGTTTTTCGCAAATTGAGAGCAGCCATAATAAATACCTAATGCAGAACTAAGGAGCAACCGAAGCAACACATATAATTTTCGAAACATGCGCTGTGTGTAGACGTCCAGTGAACGATAGTGAGCGTTACTTGAACGACTTGTTAGGGCGCTGACTACTCATTGCTCTGATACCAAGCCTCCAAGCCACTTCCCTCAAATGTCGTACAGCTCGCTCTATTGTAGTTATCACCATCTGTTCGCAAGTAGCACGATAGTTCAATCGGTTTTGGTTTCGTTTCGTAGTGCGCCCTGAGCACAACAAATTTGTCAGGACTGCAAAGCTCAACCCAGGCTTCCCCTTTAACAGTATCGGTGCCAACCGTGCGAACAAGTACATAAGAGTTCTTGGTTTCAGCTATTTTCAGTACTCCAACGTAAGCTTTACCAGAGTCAGATTCCCTACCTACTATTTCATAGTTTCCCGACAAACCCGCCAGAAATT
The DNA here is from genome assembly GCA_035456205.1 of Pseudomonadales bacterium. Lineage (GTDB taxonomy): Bacteria > Pseudomonadota > Gammaproteobacteria > Pseudomonadales > UBA7239 > UBA7239. The sequence continues at coordinate 4,172 of DATIDQ010000009.1, read as the reverse complement.
CGCTGTCAAAAGGCTGCCGGTTGCAGAATGATTCTGGACTTGCCTCTACCACTGAAGCACATATTGTGAAAATGATAATAAGTGTTAGGCGTTTCATATTGCACCCTAACGCAGAGCTAAGGGGCAGCGAAAGGCGGTGCGTAAAATGCGAAACATGCCCAGACTGAAGTTATCTAGCAAACGAATGTGAGCGGCCTTGAGCAACTTGTTAGCTACCATGACTGTACCTTGATTTACCATGCAAAAATAGCCAATAGCTGAGCGCAATTAGTGCAGTAATGACACTCGGCACCAGCATGGCAGAAAACTGATATTGCATAAAACACATTGAACCCGCGGTGCCACCAACCACAAATCCTGTTATTAGTGTCAGGTACAACACTACTTTCCTTTTGTCTGTTTTCTGTCCACGAAGCCTGAGCCCAAGCGCCACACCAAGATCCGTGAATAGTCCGGACACATGGGTGGTTCTGATGATAGCTCCACTGTAGGTGCTAGTCATAGCATTTTGCAAACCACACGCAGCAGAAGCAAAAAAATGACCGACAGATGAGCCGTGGTTGAGATACAACATGGATATATAAAGCAGAATAGACTCCGTTATCAATGCAACGCTATAACGCCTACCCAATTTCAAAGCAGCGCTCCCAATAATAAGCCCACTGTACGATGCACCAATAATGAAGCTGAGCATGACCAATAAAAGATGCAGCGCATCCTGTAAATGTTGATTGGCCAATGCAAGCGATAAAAATGTAGACGTCCCTGTTAAATGTGAAACCGCTTGATGCTTGAAGCCCAATAAACCAACTGCATTAACAAAACCAGCATTCAACGCAAGAAAAAAACCGCCAACTTCTACCCATCTTGGTAATTTGTTAATCACTGGGCGGGCTCCTGGTAGCTAACGCAGAGCTAAGGGGCAGCCGAAGCGGCGCATATAATTTGCGCAGCAAATGCGCCGGTTGAGGCTGTCCCGTGACGAAGCGCAGCGAGGAACGTACTTGAACGACTTGTTAGGTTTCATTTAGTGCCCGCTCTATTCTTTTATCTGGCACAAGCCACACAAGTGCCACAGCTACATATATTGCCTGTGCTGCCCAGTGAAATACAAATGACAAACCTATTGCTGCCAAATATAAAACTGGTGACAGCTTTCCTTTCCAGTCTGAGCCTATTGCCTTGCGAAGAACTGAACTACAGCCGTCTGCAGCCATGATGCAACGCTGCAGTATGTAATAGGCAGTAGCCGCCATAAACAGAACAACTCCATATACAGCTGTTGGCAATGGCGCAAAATGATTTTCACCCATCCAGCCTGTAGCGAAGGGAAATAATGAAAGCCAGAAAAGTAAATTTAGATTTGACCAAAGGATGCTGCCTGAAACCTGCTTGGCAGCATGAAGTAAATGGTGATGGTTGTTCCAGTAAATGCCCACATAGATGAAGCTTAGAACGTAGCTGAGAAAATTGGGCAGCATAGGAACAAGAACATCTATTCCTGAACCGTGAGGAACTTTTAATTCGAGAACCATGATGGTGATGATGATTGCCAATACACCGTCACTAAATGCTTCCAACCTACTTTTTCCCATGCTACCTCACTGAAACCTAACGCAGAGCTAAGGGGCAGCCGAAACGGCGCATACAATTTGCGAAGCAAATGCGCCGGTTGAGGCTGTCCAGCGAACGAATGTGAGCGGCCTTGAGCGACTTGTTAGGTTTCTCATGGCAATACAAGCAACCGCTCACTACGCCAGACCCTGATGATTTCTATTGAGTTAGCATTTCGTTGATAAACCACACGAAACGGCTTGTGTATGATTTCCCTGATATGTTCCTGCTCAAACTCTGGCACAACCCTGCCAAGATCAGGATGGTCAGACAATACTTGTATATGCTCGATTATAGCTTTGGCAAAATTACTGCCAATGTCAGGAACGCCTTGCTCGTTGTAGTAGCTGATAATACTTTCGAGATCTTCAAAGGCCGAAATTGAAACGCTAATTTTCATTTACTTGATGCCCAAGCGCTTTTTTACTTCGGATATACTCATGGTATTACCCTGCTTGATATCCATAAGCCCTTGGGCAACAGCCTTTACGAAAGCCAGTTCCTCTCGATCCTTCTCGTATTCCTCTAAATCTTGCACAACAGCTATGCCCCGACCGCGGCTGGTAAGCAAAACGGGTCTGTGAGTTTCTTTTACCTGATTTACGACCCGACCAGGATTGACCTTGAGATCAGTAAGCGGGATTACGTCTTCGGAGAATTTCGTTTGCATGACAGCCACCTATTCGCTCTTGGTGACCACTTTATAGCACCTATTTATGGCACCAGTCAAGAAACCTAACGCAGAGCTAAGGGGCTGAGTGGAGCGCGCAGCGCGAAACGTACGCAACCGGCGTTATGCTGAAAGCAACGCCGGTTGGGGCAGTCCCGCTTGAGCGACTTGTTAGATGCCGAATTGACCAATGGGCTAAATGCGCATAATCTGTGCGCATAAACCTCCTTTGGATTGCTGCCATGCTTGCCATTTATGATCTCGACGCCCCGAAAAAACCAACAAACCTTAGTGTAAACAGTGACTTACTGAAAAAGGCTAAGGAGTTAGACATTAACCTTTCCGCCGCTTTGGAGCAAACACTTGCTGAACAGGTGCGCACCAAGCAGCGTGCTGGATGGCTAGCAGAGAACCACTCTGCCATTGCTGCATACAACAGCCTGGTAGAAACACACGGCACCTTTAGCGACAACACTCGGAGCTTCTGATGCCGCAATTCACTGCCTACCAGAATAAGAACACCCAAACAAAAAAACTAATTCCTTTACTGTTGGACGTGCAAAACGAACTGTTGGATGAACTGCAAACACGAGTTGTGGTGCCACTGACTTCCGTTGAAAAGAACGCAGCCAAACAAATGTCCCGACTGACACCGATACTTAAAATTGAAGGTGAAAACTATTTGATGCTTACGCCTCAACTTGCCGGTATAAACAAAAAGGAACTTGGAAAACCTGTCGCAAACTTGTCTAGCTCACGAACAGAAATTGTAGCAGCACTGGACTTTCTGGTTACGGGATTCTAGGCATCTAACGCAGAGCTAAGGGGCAGCCGAAGCGGCTGCATATAATTTGCGCAGCAAACGCGCCGGTTGAGGCTGTCCAGAGAGCGAATGCGAACGGCCTTGAGCGACTTGTTAGGCGGCATTGCTAGAGTAACTCTATGCCGAAACGGCGCACAACCACCGCAAATAAAACAAAGCTGCCGACAGTAATGAACACGCAAGCCAACAAACTTGGCCAGAAACCGTAGCGCGGTAACAGCGATGGGAACACAAGGAACATAGGAAGAGTGGGGACAACGTACCAAAATGTATACCAAGCGTGATTAGCAATTTTGGAAGATGGCTGGTTCTCAACGTATAACCAAATTAACGTGAGAATCGTAACCATTGGCAAAGCCGCAACTAGGCCACCTAATTTATCACTGCGCTTTGCCAGTTCAGACACAAGCACGACAACTGCGGCTGTAATGAAATACTTGGTAAAAAGCCAGGACATGGAATTCTCCTTGACGCCTAACGCAGAGTTAAGGGGCAGCCGAAGCGGCGCGTAAAATGCGAAGCATGCGCCGGTTGAGGCTGTCCCGTGACGAAGCGCAGCGAGGAACGTACTTGAACGACTTGTTATACCTTCTCATTTGAGAGAAGCCGCACATATATTTGCCGCTTCCGATATATTCAGAAATCTACTCCAGCGGCCACTGGCCTTGTCAGAAATACATGCACATAAAGACTGTGCCGACAAGCCCGGCTGTTTAAGTTTACTTACCATTACTTTACATAATTTTTCTCGTTCTGAATTTGGTGAGTTTTCCCATGTAACAAGATTGTTAAATGGTGATAATGCGTATACAAAAAGTGAAATTCCTACCGCTCCGCTTAGGACGGCTATTTTTTTATATTTCAGCATAACCGCCCTCATATGTGGGGAGTCTTGAAGGTATAACGCAGAGCTAAGGGGCAGCCGAAGCGGCGCATATAATTTGCGCAGCAAATGCGCCGGTTGAGGCTGTCCAGCGAACGCAGTGAGCGTTCCTTGAGCGACTTGTTATATGGCATTTACTTCTTCCTTGGCTGATTGCCCAAAATAATAAGCGTTGCACCCAG
>DATIDQ010000008.1:0-7832 GCA_035456205.1 Pseudomonadales bacterium | reverse complement strand
TCTGAATCATCCTCACGATGTAGCTCAAGACGGACAAGGGAACCAATCGTGTGAATATGTGCAATCTTCACACGAAACGCAGAATCACCATCAGCTTCACGCTGGATTTCAATATCATGCGGACGCACATAAGCAAAGGCTGCCGCTTCTTGTGCGTTCTTGTGTTCATCCACCGGCAATTCTGCTGCACCTATACGAGCAAAACCGGCGTGCACACGGCTGTGAAAAAGATTCACATTGCCGATGAACTGATAAACAAATGGCGACGCTGGTTCATCATAAATCTGTTCGGGTGTGCCGATCTGTTCTACCTTGCCCTTGTTCATCACCACGATGCGATCTGCCACTTCCAACGCTTCTTCCTGATCGTGCGTCACGAACACACTGGTGATATGCAACTCGTCATGCAAACGCCGTAACCAGCGCCGCAATTCCTTACGCACATTCGCATCCAGCGCACCGAATGGCTCATCCAGCAACAGCACTTTAGGCTCCACTGCCAATGCACGTGCAAGCGCAATACGTTGGCGCTGACCGCCAGATAATTGTGGCGGGTAACGATCTGCCAACCAATCCAGTTGCACCAGACCCAACAACTCATGCACACGTTTGCGAATTTCTGCTTCGGGTGGACGCGTTGATTTAGGGCGAACACGCAAACCAAATGCTACGTTCTCGAACACGGTCATGTGGCGAAACAATGCATAGTGCTGGAACACAAAGCCCACTTGCCGCTCGCGCACGTCGGTGTCAGTTGTATCTTCTCCATGGAAATAGATACTGCCTTCGTTCGGCGTTTCCATGCCGGCAATAATGCGTAACAGTGAAGTCTTGCCGCAACCAGACGGGCCAAGTAAAGCCACCAGTTCACCGGTAGGCACATCGAGTGAGACATTGTCCAGCGCACGAAACTCGCCAAAATGTTTGGTGATATTACGGATCTCGATACTCATGATGCTCTCACTCTTTTGCCAATTGTTGTGATGATTCGATATTCTGTTGCACTTTCCATTCCACAAATGTTTTCAGCACCAGTGTTATCAGTGCCAACATTGCCAATAACGAAGCGCAAGCAAATGCAGCGACATGGTTGTATTCGTTGTACAACACCTCCACATGCAATGGCAGTGTGTTGGTAAGACCGCGAATATGACCAGATACCACCGATACTGCACCAAACTCACCCATGGCTCGTGCGTTCGATAAAATCACACCGTACAACAACCCCCATTTGATATTGGGCAAAGTGACACGCCAGAACATTTGCCATCCTGAAGCACCCAGTACAATGGCAGCCTCCTCTTCGTCTTTTCCTTGTGCCTGCATTAACGGAATCAGTTCTCGCGCCACAAAAGGAAATGTCACAAATAACGTCGCCAATACGATACCTGGAACGGCAAAAATAATGCGGATATCGTGATCAGACAGCCACCCACCGAACCAGCCTTGCAAACCAAATACCAGCACATAGATCAGGCCGGCGATAACAGGAGACACGGCAAACGGCAAATCGATCAATGTCAGCAACACGCTTTTGCCACGAAAATCAAAACGCGCAATTGTCCACGCTGCTGCCACGCCGAACACCAGATTGAGCGGCACAGAAATAATGGCTGCAAATAATGTCAGACGTATCGCTGACCAGACATTCGGATCGTCAAATGCCGCCAGATAAGTCTCAAGCCCCTTGCGCAAGCCTTCAAAAAAAATAGACACCAGCGGCAGCAAAAGGAATAACGCCAGCCAGAGCAGCGCAATACCAATCAACAAACGGCGAATCCACGGTGCTTCAGTGGTGATAACGCTAGTGACAGTGGTGGATTTATTTGCGGACATGACGATTACTGCTCCACCATTGCAAGGTATTGATCAGAAGTAACAACAGAAATGAAATCAACAACATCACTACAGCAATGGCTGTAGCTGAACTGTATTCATACTGTTCCAGTTTGGTGATGATCAGCAGCGGTGTGATCTCTGATACCAGGGGAATATTACCGGCTATAAAAATAACCGAACCGTATTCACCTACTGCGCGTGCAAATGCCAGTGAAAAACCGGTCAACAATGCCGGCGTTAATGCAGGAATAATGACGCGATGAAATGTTTGCCAGCGTGTTGCCCCGAGACTGGCAGCCGCCTCCTCTACTTCCCCTTCCAGATCTTCCAGTACAGGTTGCACTGTGCGCACAACAAATGGCAAACCGATAAATGTCAGTGCAACAACAATACCTAACGGCGTATATGCCACCTTGATGCCGTGTGGTTCCAATAAACTGCCAATCCAGCCATTGCTTGCATAAAGTGCGGACAAGGTAATACCTGCAACAGCCGTTGGTAATGCAAAAGGTAGATCCACCAGTGCATCAACAATTTTCTTGCCGGTGAATTCATAGCGCACCAATACCCACGCCACAATCAAACCGAATATCACATTCAGCAGTGCGCCGATCAGGGAAGTACCGAATGACAGTTTGTAAGAAGCCAATACACGCGGCGCTGTAACTACATGCCAGAATTCATGCCAGCTCAACTCAAACGTTTTGATAAATGCTGCTGACAGCGGAATCAAAACAATCAGACTGAGCCAGAACACCGTAAAGCCGAGAGCCGGACCAAAGCCCGGCAACACAGAGGAAGTTCGCAAAAGTTTCATGGTATACCTCGTCAAGTCGCCCCCGTGATTGCACGGGGGTAGTCTTGTTACCTAACAGGGATGCTTTATTTTCCAGCACCGTAAATTTCATCAAATACACCACCATCACCGAAATGGTCTTTCTGCGCCTTAGGCCAACCACCGAACACCGCATCAACAGTGAACAATTCCAGCTTAGGAAACTGGGCAGCGTATTTGGCCGCTACCGCAGCATCAGTGGGGCGATAGTAATTTTTCGCACCGATTTCCTGACCTTCCGGTGAGTACAGGTATTCCAGATACGCTGTAGCCAATTCAGAGTTGCCATGTTTGTTGGCAAATTTGTCGACAACAGTCACTGGGGTTTCAGCGCTGATGGAATAGCTTGGCACCACGATTTCCACGTTGTCTGCACCCTGCTCTTTCAAAGCCAGATACGCTTCGTTTTCCCAAGTCAGCAATACATCACCCACACCACGCTCCAGAAATGTTGTGGTAGAACCGCGTGCACCGGAATCCAGTACAGACACATTGCCGAACAGCTTTTTAACGAATGCTTTCGCAGCCGCCTGATCATTGTTGTTATGTTTCAACGCATAACCCCACGCAGCCAGATAGTTATAACGCGCACCTCCGGATGTTTTCGGGTTAGGCGATACGACACTGATACCCGGCTTCACCACATCATCCCAATCGTGAATATTTTTCGGGTTTCCCTTGCGCACCAGAAACACAATCGTTGATGTAAATGGCACACTGTTATGCGGCAACTTTGTCTGCCAGTCTTTCGGGATCAACTTGGCTTTCTCGTGTAACTGGTCAATGTCATAAGACAATGCCAGCGTCACCACATCAGCCTCCAGACCATCAATAACAGCACGAGCCTGCTTACCGCCACCACCATGTGATTGATTGACGGTGACTTTGTCGCCGGTTTTTGCCTCCCAGTGTTTTGCAAACGCCTTGTTGTATTCCTCATACAACTCACGGGTAGGATCGTAGGAGACATTCAGCAGCGTGAGATCCTTGGCGCTGACAGCAGCGGCAGAAACCGCTAGTGCCAGCGCTACTGCCAGTTTTTTTATGGTAATTGCTTGTTTCGGTTTCATAATAAATTCCTCAATAAATTTCTATGACTTGCCTGACTAACTGATTCGATTAAAAAGCCGCCTGCACTCGACCGATAAATACATTTTCATCTTCGCGATCTTGCGGTGCGAGAGATGTACCGCCACCACCCCAATCAAAGGACGTCTTGTTGTAGTCAAGTGACAGACGCAATACGTTATTCAGGTACCAGTTAACACCTACACCATAATTCTTCGCGGCCTTGGCTGAACGGGTAGCCTGTGCAAAAGAATCATTTCCTCCCAACACACCGTTAGTGTCGTAAAACGCGCCTTTATCGATATCGAGTTGACCCGTTGTGGCCACCACTTCCCAGGCACCCCAGCCGCCATTGGCAGGATCAAACGGTTTTGCCGGTTTTACACTTTTGAATGAAGCATCTTCGCCAGTCAGGATATAGGAAGCCGTTGCATCCCAACCATCATTGGTCAGCTGATCAGTTCGTCTCTGTGTGATGCCAGCACCATATATGCGTGATGTATCCTGTTGTTCACGAATATATTCACTGGTGAGACCAAAGGAACCATTGTAGTAAGACACTTGTGGCGATACCCGAGTCCTGTCACCGTCAGCAAATACCGTATTATTAACAGAGGTATCCGTGCGATAACTGAAAAAGTTTTCCTGCCCGAATGTTTTGTACGAAGCTAGCGATGTATTGCCAAAAGTACCTTTAGCGGAGGTAGTACTCAAGCCAACACCAAAACCCAGTCCTTGCAAAAACCCGGGATTATTAGCAAATGGCGAAGCAAAAAGCCGTGCGTTGATTTCTTTATCTGTATTGCTGTCTTCACTACCATTGGCACCATCATTAGCACCATTAAAAATACCCAGACTATAGTTCAATGTGTTATTGAATATATCCCCGGCAATCTGGGCACCCTGATCACGAGATGGTGCAAAGTTGCTCTGCAAACCAAGCTCATTCACTTTGTTTGCATCCGAGCTTTGCAAACGCTCAAGGCTGAAGCCTGGTGTAAATTTACCTACGCGAATTTTTGCTGCAGGGTGATAGTTAGCATCAACATAGGCATCAACAAGGTTGGTGGATGAGGTTGTGCCATTACCAAAATCTGTCTGCAGACGAAATCCATAGATGTCGTTAAATTTGCCTTCAATAATCGGCCGGGCCCGGCGCGAAATATAATTATCAAGCGCTTCGTGCGTTGCATCATCAGCGGCATCCTGCTGGGCCTGTGTATCGCCCAGATATGCATGTTGACCTTTTATACCTTGATTAAAATTACGGGCATCTTGCTGCAGCAGACCGCGCAACTTGATTTCGTATTTACCATCGGCAGATTTCAGACCAAACCCTTTATCACCGGCAATCACGACAGGCGCTTCTTTTTTCTGTTTGGTGAGTTCTTCATCTGCAATTTCCTGTTTGCGTTCCAGCACGAGAACTTTCTGTTCCAATGCACTGACATCAGGGCCCTTTGTAGCAGCGCCTTTCTGGTACACAGGCGCATTATTCCGGGCATTTTGCTGTGCTACCTGCTTTTCCAGCTCCTGCACCTTGCGGCTCAATTCCTGTAGCTGCTTGAGCACTTCAGGTGGTAATTCTGTTGTGGCGCTGTAACCATTAAGAGGCAGCGCGGTGAGTAACAAACCAAGGGCTGATGCCGTCAGTACCGGGTGTTTGGTCAATCTGTTGTTCATAGTCGAATCTCCAGTATTTGGGAAATTCGACTTCCGGTGGTCCGGTCAGCCGAGAATGTAAGGGTTGTAGTAATGTTTAACCGCCGGGTTAAGCCGGTAGGCCAGTATTGAATTCTGTGCGGTGCGATATCATTCAGTTCAGGCGGATCTTTTTCTTGGCTTCAATCTGTGTCACCTTGCCGTCATGCACGGTGACTTCAACCGAACCGTAGCGCAGCCCTTCAAGTGCTTTCGCCACCTCCGCCAAAACCCGACTATCTGCCGGGACTGAGATCAGATCCTGTTTGCTTGCTAGTTCTGTCATGACGATCACCCTGTGGTTGTCTTTACCGATGTCGCGCACGATATATGCGATTCATAAAAACTAAAAAGACTGATTTTCTATATTCTTATGAACTAAATGAATATAGATGCTCCTCATCCATTAACCGGCACCCACTGTTACACTGCCGCTATGCAAAGTTTTCTACCCTTGAAGGCGGCATTGCTGCCCATCTGCTTTGACCCCTCGCTGGACAACGAGCCCGCAGGATTTGCCGCCTATCGCTCGTTTTACCAGCTGGATACTGTGGCTGGCTCCGAGGTTTCTCACCGGGTGGGCACCCTCAACAGCGGCACAATTAACAGCAGAGAGTACCGGCTGGCTGTGCAATATTGGCTGCCCCCAAAGGCGCAAGCCACTGTATTGATCGTCCACGGTTACTACGATCACCTTGGGCTCTACCGTCACGCCATCCGCTTCTTTCTGGAACACGGCTATGCCGTACTGGGTTTTGATTTGCCTGGCCACGGGCTGTCCAGTGGCCCGCGTGCGGTTATCAACAACTTCGATGAATATGGGCAGGCGATTCATGACGTGATCCACGTTGCACGTCAGCATCTACCCCCAATAACGGTAGGATTTGGCCAAAGCACTGGTTGTACTGCATTGATGAATTATCTGATGGCCGGCTTTTCATCACCTCTCGAACAACTGGTGCTGTTTTCGCCACTGTTGCGCCCGCATCGCTGGCAGCAACAGGGACGCTGGACCTATGAAGTACTGCATCGCTGGATTCGCAGCTTGCCCCGCACATTCCAGGCCAATTCTGCCGACCGCGAGTTCCTGCATTTCTGCCGCAAACTGGATCCCTTGCAACCGCGACTGCTGACGGTGGCCTGGGTAGGCGCCATGAAAAACTGGCTGGAACGTTTTGCCGCACAACCCGCTATCGAGCTGCCTGCGCTGATTGTGCAGGGCCAGCAAGACAGCACCGTCGACTGGCGCTACAACATTCCACAAATACTGAGAAAAATGCCGGAAGCGCAGTTGCATTACATTGGTGAGGCGCGCCATCATCTCGTCAATGAAAGTCCATCGATCCGCGCACACTGCTGGCAGATTGTTGACGAATTCCTTAATGACAAGGCAGAGTTCTGAATGCGCAAACCGCTGTGGAAATACGTCAATATTGTGCTGGATACCCTGCCACTTGCCGAACCCATCTACGAATTCGGCTCGTACCAGGTTGAAGAGTCACCACAAGATTCCGATTTGCGCCCACTGTTTAATGGCAAGGATTATGTCGGTTGCGATATGCGTGCCGGCCCCGGCGTGGACAAGGTGCTGAACCTGCACCACATCGATCTGCCCGATAACACTGCCGGTACCGTGTTCCTGATGGATACCCTCGAACACGTGGAATACCCGCATCAGGCCGTGTCAGAGATATACCGCATCCTGAAACCTGGCGGTTTGCTGGTGATGAGCTCCGTGCTGGATTTTTTTATCCACGAAACCCCGAATGATTTCTGGCGTTTTACACCGGATGCCTTCCGCTCTCTGCTCAAACCATTCCAGCAATCGCATGTAGGCTGGTATGGGCCGGATTATTTTCCACAAACCGTAGTCGGTATCGGCATCAAAGGCACAGAGTTGCCTCTCAATGAATTTGTTACCCGCTACGAAGTCTGGGCCAAAAAATTCACACAACAGACACGTCTGATAGAACTCGATCTGATGCGCCAGACATTGCGCGAACTAGGTGAATTACCGTAGGCCATGTCAGCGCAATAGACGATTCATGCGCATATCGAACTAGCCTAGACTGGAGTGGTTAATTGACTGCCCCGGAGTCGTATCATGACCAGCAAAACCATCGCCCCTTACGGCGATTACATCCATCAACCCAATGCTACCAATCTCGACCATATTCCCGGCGACTACGGTCTGCCGCTACTGGGTCACACCATAGGCTACATCAAGGATCCGCTGATCTGGGCGCAACAGCGCTACAAGCAATACGGCCCGCTGCAACGCGTTGCCACCACCGGTGTGCGCGGCGTACTGGCACTGGGACCGGATCTCGCACAACAGGTATTACTGGATCCGGATCGCAACTTTTCGTCCAAGATGGGCTTTCTGGAT
>DATIDQ010000007.1:0-6008 GCA_035456205.1 Pseudomonadales bacterium | reverse complement strand
CGGGAGGAAAATACGAGTCGCCTGCAACGAATGCATCAGGATGATCATGGGCATAACGATAATCCGCGCCATACCCCAGATCTTTCATCAGGCTTGTTGGAGCATTGCGAATATGCAAGGGCACATCATAGGCCGGCGCACTGGCGACCAGTTTTCTGGCCTGATTGAATGCCGAATACACCGCATTACTTTTGGGCGCGCAGGCCATGTAGATCACGGCTTGCGCCAACGTCAGTTCAGATTCAGGACTACCCAGCCGCTCCACTACATCCCAGGCATTCAAGGCAATTTGTAAGGCACGCGGATCTGCATTGCCGATATCTTCACTGGCCATACGCACTACACGGCGCGCGACATAGAGCGGATCACAGCCACCATCGAGCATACGCAAACACCAGTACAACGCGGCATCTGGCGAAGAACCGCGCACGGCTTTGTGCAAGGCAGAAATCTGGTCATGAAAAATTTCACCGCCTTTATCAAAACGATGGATATTGCCTTGCAGGATATGCGCCAGTGTTTTTTCACTGACCCGCAGACCGCCTTGCGGATTAGCCTCTGCAATATCGGCTGCCATTTCCAATAAGTTCAATGCTGTGCGTGCATCACCCTGTGCTGCACGCGCAATAATCTGCAAGGCATCAGCATCAACAGTAATATCCTGTTTTTTTAGTACATCATCTGCTGCCAGCGCATTATTAACCACTTGTTTCAACTCATCTTCAGTGAGCGATTGCAGCACATAGACACGGCAGCGCGAAAGAATGGCATTATTCAGTTCAAACGAAGGATTTTCTGTCGTTGCACCCACAAAAATCACTGTGCCATCTTCAATGTAGGGAAGAAAAGCATCCTGTTGCGACTTGTTAAAACGATGCACTTCATCCACAAACAATAATGTCTGCTTCTGCCATTGGTCACGCATCAAACGCGCTTCATCCATGGCGGCACGAATATCTTTTACACCAGCAAATACGGCGGAAATAGCAATGAAATGCACGTTGATATGTGCAGCCAATAATCTCGCCAGCGTGGTTTTCCCCACGCCGGGAGGCCCCCAGAAAATCATCGAGTGCAGATGGCCTTTCTCTATCACTTCACGCAAGGCTTTACCGGGAGCCAGTAGATGCGCTTGCCCTATGTAACGATCCAATGTCTGCGGACGCTGTCGTGCGGCCAGTGGCTGGGCCGCTGTTGTCGCCTGACTATTGGATAGCAGATCAGCCATCACAAACTCTTGTGCTCTCAATTATGCTTATCGGGGGCTTTCAATACTTCCACACCGGCAGGCGGCACAAAACTGAATGTACCATCCACCGCCACAGCAGGATTGACGGTGACTTTGCTGAAAGCAATCACCGTTTTTTGTTGCATGGCATCCAGAATCGTCATACTAACCGGCACACCTTTTACAAAACTCATTTCAAGTGATTCGAAAAGATCACGTTGCTGTTTTTTCGGAATCAAACGGAAACCCTGTGCGCCGCCAGCCAATTTTTCAGCAGGCACTTTTTCAACCGTGAACTGCTCACTGATCACAGCGGCATTACCTGCAAATAACATGGCAGGTGTCTTGCTGTAGTTTTCTTCAAATGGTTTGATGGCCACTTGCGCCAGATCAGGGTCATAAACCCACAAGGTTTTGCCATCCGTAATAATTTCTTGCGGGTATGGCTCAGCAGTCTTCCAGTAAAAGCGATTCGGCTCCTGCGCTTTCAATACGCCTTCATTATGCTGCTGCACTACACCCTTGGCATTGAAAGTATCCTGTGAAAAATCAGCGCTGATACCTTTTATAGGCGAAAGCACAGCCAGGAGTTCTGTCATGGCATCGGCATAAACAAAGCCAGGCAATAGGCATTGCACTGCCATCAGCGACAAAAAAAACGGTTTTATCATTTTCATATTAACGTGGACCTATGGGAGACAATATTTCACGGCTGCCATTGCTGTTCATGGCACTGACAACACCTGCGGCTTCCATGGCTTCTACCAGACGTGCCGCACGGTTATAGCCAATCTGGAATTTACGTTGCACTGATGAAATGGATGCTTTGCGCGTCTCCAGCACAAACACCACAGCCTTGTCATACAGTACATCAGCTTCAGGATCACCACCTTCGCCGCCTTCTTCATCACCACTGGAAAACCCTGGCACAAACACACCCGTCTGTTCCTGCATGATTTCTTCCAGATAATTCGGTTCACCGCGACGTTTCCAGTCTTCCACTACGCTATGCACTTCGTGGTCATCCACGAATGCACCGTGTACACGAATCGGCACAGGGCTGCCGGGAGGCAGATACAACATATCGCCATGTCCCAATAATTGCTCCGCACCACCCTGATCAATAATCGTGCGCGAATCAATTTTTGATGACACCTGGAACGCAATGCGCGTTGGAATATTGGCTTTGATCAAACCAGTGATGACATCCACTGATGGCCGCTGCGTGGCAAGAATCAGGTGGATGCCCGCTGCACGGGCTTTTTGTGCGATACGCGCAATCAGTTGCTCCACTTTCTTGCCGACAATCATCATCATGTCGGCAAATTCATCAATCACAATCACGATGTACGGCAGTTTTTCGAGAAACGGTGCCGTTTGCTGATCAACGGGGGTGAATGCCATCGGATCAGGACGCCAGATCGGATCAAGTAGCGATTGCCCTGCTGCTTTTGCATCCATCACTTTCTTGTTGTAACCGGCGAGATTGCGCACACCGAGTGCGGCCATCAATTTATAACGACGCTCCATTTCCCCCACTGCCCAACGCAATGCATTGGCAGCATCTTTCATGTCTGTTACAACGGGCGTCAACAAATGCGGGATGCCTTCATACACAGAAAGCTCCAACATTTTTGGATCCACCAGAATCAAACGCACGTCATCCGGTCCTGCTTTAAACAGCAAACTCATCAGCATGGTATTCACACCGACAGATTTACCGGAACCGGTTGTACCCGCTACCAGCAAGTGCGGCATTTTTGCCAGATCCGCCATCACGGGGCTACCGGCAATATCGTGCCCCAATGCAAGCGTGAGCGGACTTTTTGATTCGTCATACGCATTGGAAGCGAGTACATCACCGAGTCGCACCATTTCACGCGCTTCATTCGGTACTTCAATACCGACATACGATTTGCCTGGAATAACTTCTACAACACGCACACTGATAACAGCGAGTGAACGCGCCAGATCTTTTGCCAGACCGGAAATACGGCTGGCTTTAATACCTGCAGCAGGCTGGATTTCAAAGCGCGTAATCACAGGACCGGGTTGCACAGAGACCACTTCTGCACTCACACCGAAATCCTGCAACTTGATTTCCAGAAGGCGCGACATGGCTTCCAGTGAATCCTGGGAATAACCACGCTTGTCGGCAAGCTGTTGACGTTCCAGTAATCCAATAGCAGGCAACTCACCCGCAAACAATTCTGTATCGGCAAACAGTTTGGTTTGTTTTTCTTTGACGACTCGTTTACTCGGTTGCGCTTTTTCTATCATGGCCGGTGGCGGCTCTACGATAATCGGTGCCGGGGTCTTGCGTTTTGACATACGCAATTTATGTGCATCCATTGTACGTTGCCGTTCTTCACGCGCATCTTCACCGCTGCGCCTTTCTTCACGATCACGTTGCACATGAATAACGGATGAGCGTGATTGATTGATCAAACCCAATGTCAGACGACCGGTTTCATCAATTAACCACAGCCATGACAAATCAGTAAACACTGTTATGCCAAACAGAAAGATGGCCAACAACAATAAGGTAGCGCCGAGCAATCCAAGTAAATGTTCTGCTGCTTCCGCTATCCCTTGCCCTATCAATCCACCACTGGAAAACGGTAATTCACTGGTGACAGTAACTGGCCACTGCAATGTAGAAATACCCGTGCCGGCGACCATTACCAACACAAGACCAATACAACGCAATGCAAGCATGGTGGGGTCCAGCGGTTCCAGACGATGGCGCTGACGCAAACGCAGCACACTGTATATCGTCAACAACACTGGCAATAAATAAGCGAGACGACCGAAGAGTGAAAACAGGATATCGGCCATCCATGCGCCAAGAAATCCACCGAGGTTGTGTATCTGGCCTTCAAAATTTGCTACAGATCCTGTACTGGACCAACCCGGATCTGAACTGCTATACGTTATCAATGAGGCAAAAGTGAATACGATAAAACAGGCCAGTAGCAGCAAACCGATTTCACGCACACCTCGTGCCAGTGCAAGATTCACACGCGATGGCGATGGCGGCGTGCGCACCGATGCCTCAAGCGGAAGACTGCGCTGACGGGGAGAAACTTTAGCGGTAGGTTTAGCCACGATTATTTCTGACTCATCCAGGTTTCCAACGCAGCAAGCGCCTGTGGAATACCTGCCACATCAGTACCGCCGCCTTGCGCCATATCCGCACGACCACCGCCTTTACCACCAACCAATGGCGCAAGATCACGAATGATATCCCCCGCCTTGAAACGTGCAACCAGATCCGTTGTCACTCCAGCAATCAGTGTTGCTTTCTCACCATCGCTGCTTGCCAATAAAATCACAGCGGATTTCAGTTTGTCTTTCATCTGGTCAAGTATTGTGCGCAGTGCATTCACATCTGCACCATCAATTTGTACGGCCAATACTTTTATACCGTTAACATCTTTTGCCTGTGTACTCAAATCTCCGCCACTACCACTGGCCAGTTTGGTTTTCAGTTGCGCGAGTTGTTTTTCCAATTGGCGATTGGTATCTGCCAATGACTGCAATTTTTCAGCAAAACTACTGCGATTGGTTTTCAGCACGGCACACGCGTTATTCAACTCGGTTTCGATTTCATCAAAACGCGCAATCGCCGCTTCGCCCGTCACCGCTTCAATACGACGCACCCCTGCTGCCACACCGGATTCTGACACGATGCGGAACAGCCCAATATCGCCTGTGCGTTTTGCGTGTGTGCCACCACATAATTCAACAGAAAAATTACTCTCACCAGAAAAACCTGCACCCATACTGAGAATACGTACGCTGTCGCCGTATTTTTCACCGAACAACATCATGGCACCTTTGGCTTTGGCCACATCCATATCACCGACGGTGGTTTCAATGTCTGTGTTGCGACGGATTTCATCGTTCACCAGCATTTCAATTTCATGCAAACGCTCTGCACCGACAGGCTCAGGCTGAGCAAAGTCAAAGCGCAGACGCTGGTTGTCTACCAAGGAACCTTTTTGTGCGACATGGTTACCTAGCACTTTGCGCAAGGCAGCGTGCAGCAAATGGGTGGCAGAGTGATTCAACGCTGTCGCCTGCCGGATATCTCCTGCAACATGCGCATCCAGCGCATCGCCCATTTTTACTGCGCCATGCACTACGACAACATGATGTAAAAATGCACCGCCCACTTTGGTGGTGTTGTGCACATCGATACGTGCATCTTTTGTAGACAAATAACCGGTATCACCAGCTTGACCGCCTGACTCACCGTAGAACGGCGTACGATCCAGTACCACTACGCCCTCTTCACCTTCACGTAATTCCGCCACATGCTCAGCACCGCGCAATAACGCCACGACTTTGCCTTGGCCTGCAGTACCTTCGTAGCCAGTGAATTCTGTATCCGCATCAATACGGACCAGTTTGTTGTAATCCAGATCAAAACTGCCAGCAGCGCGCGCACGTTCACGCTGTTTTTCCATTTCGATTTCAAAACCGGCTTCATCAACCGTTAAATCACGTTCGCGTGCGATGTCAGCGGTGAGATCCATCGGGAAGCCGAAAGTGTCATACAACAAAAACACTAGGTCGCCCGGAATTACTGTGCCACTTAACAAAGTTAGTCTTTCTTCCAGCACTCCCATGCCTTTGTCTAAAGTACGAGCAAATTGCTCCTCTTCAGCTTTCAGCGTTTTTTCTATGTGCTGTTGTTGTTCTCTTAGTTGAGGATAAGCATCGCCCATTTCTTCAGCTAAACAATTAACTAGCATATGAAAAAATGGACCTTTTA
>DATIDQ010000006.1:0-5044 GCA_035456205.1 Pseudomonadales bacterium | reverse complement strand
GCTATGACAGAACTTTTCTTTGGTTATTCCAGATCAGCATACTGGATAAAATTTACAGTTGAAAACCAGCGTGATGAGCCGATGCATCTCATATTGGAAGCATCGCCAGCAGATATTGATTATCTTGAACTGTATGTTGTTGACCCTCATGCTGATCGCTTGCACCAACATAAAAAATCGGGTGCCGCGATGCCTTATGGAGATCGTGATTACGATTACCCGCTTCACTTGTTTGATATCAATATTGAAGAACATACTGCTTACACTTATTTTTTGCGGGCAGAATCAGACAAAGCTATCAACCTGCAGCTGACATTAAGTACACCACATGAATATTTGCATATTGCAGGATTGCGCGACTGGTGGCAGGGCTTTCTACTCGGTGCCTTGTTGATTGCAGCACTGTTACATGCAGGTTTGTTTGCTGTATTCAGGTTTAAGGGTTTTCTTTGGTACAGTCTTTTTCTAGTGTCTGTTTTAGGTGTTCAGATTAGTTGGAATGGTTATTTATTGCAGTTTTATCCGAACAGTGAAGTGTTGCTGGATCATCAGCTATTAACACCAGTCTGCACGGCCATTTTTTTTAGCGTGTTTTTTTCCCAGGCATTACTTAAAACCAGGAAGCGCGTGCCGTGGCAACACCACACCCTCACTATTATGGGGCTGTTGGCGTTGTTGCTTGCTGTTGCTGTCTGGTTTATTTCTCCACATATTTCTTCGGTGCTGGTTTCCATGCTGGCTGTTTTAAATATGGTGTTCGTGTTTGCAGCGGCCTTGCATGCAAACATGGAAGACCATGCTATGGCTCGCCACTTTCTGGCAGTAAGGGCAATCACTACCGGTGTTGTATTGGTTGCTATTTTTAATGTTAATGGATATTTGCCGCAAGGTGCATTTACGGCTTGGGGCGTGGCTGCAGTTATTGTATTTGAATCTGTGATTATGGCTATTTCCATGGCGTGGTGCCGCATGTCGGAACTGCGCCAAACTTTCAGTGATCCGGCCCGTGAAACTGTCGCTGAAGAGAGTGCTCATTCGCTGGTGAATCTGTCGGATGTTTGTCACGAATTGCGCACACCTATCAGTGGCGTTCTGGGTATGGCCGATTTGCTATTGAGCAGCACTATTACGGATCAACAACGCAACCAGATAAAAACAATCAGTAAATCCGGGCAAGCGTTGCTGGATGTTACCAATAAATTATCAGATCTCTCCTCTATAGAGCGCGGCACAGTCGAGCTCAATAGCGCTGCGTTTGAATTAACGCCATTAATAGAGTCGTGCATTGAGAATTGTCGCGGTCGAGCCGAGTTTAATAATATTGAACTTATCTACCACCTCGGCTCGGATGTGGCGGGGTTTTTTAAAGGTGACCAGGACAAAATCCAGCAAACAATCATTAACCTTTTGCAGTTTGCCTTGCGTCATGTGGAACAAGGTGAGGTGGTATTGAGTGTGATAACCGGGGCAGACAAGCAGCTGGTGTTCAGTATTCGTTCTGGAAATAATACTTTGGTAGAGCGCAGTGTGGCGCCGAATAATCGCGAATTTGGTTCCAGTGACCACCTTAATCTGATTATTGCTGAGCAGTATATAAAATTGATGGGTGGCACCCTGTTGCTCCAGTCGTTTATTGATGGAGGGGTAAATATCAGTTTCGGACTGTTTCTTGAAACTCATTACAATCATGCCCATTTGCAGCAGGACGATAACCTCGTTTTACATGGACGCCGTATGCTGATAGTTGATGATAATGCTACATGTTGCACGATCATTGAGCAGCAGGCGGCACAGTGGGGTATGGTGGTGCAGTCGGCACATGGCGGCAAAGAGGCGTTGGCAATATTGCGTTCACATACAACAGTCGATGAGCTATTTGATGTTGTGCTGATGGATTATGAGATGCCAGGAATGAATGGTCTGGAGTTGGCCGCGCATATCTGTGAAGACCAGAAAATAAACAGTGAAAATTTATTAATGATTATGTTGACGGGTGTCAGCCGGGCGCCCAGTAAATTGATTTCTGAAAATGTTGCCATCCAGCGTGTGTTGTACAAGCCGTTGAGCGGTAAAAGCCTGAAACAGGCGCTGCAAGCTGCATTTGCGCAACATCTGAATAAGTAAACGGATTTTAACGTTTTCAGTTGGCAGGTACGGTTCGATCTTTGGCCCAGTGGCGCAATGCGGCAATATTTTCTGCCATGACTACAGCGATGGATCGCGTATGTGATAGTTCATCCAGTAATCCGGCTGTGTGCAATGTCTGTTGTTGCGCAAGAGCGCTGTATGTTGCCGCGACGATGGCTTGTTCAATTTCGGCGCCAGAAAATCCCTCTGAAGCAGCAGCCAGTGCGCACAGGTCAAATGTGGCGGGATCCTGTTTGCGTTTAATCAGATGGATAGAAAAAATATCAGCGCGGGTTTTTTCATCGGGTAAATCAACAAAAAATATTTCATCCAGACGGCCTTTGCGGATCAATTCAGCCGGAAGATTGGTAATATTGTTGGATGTGGCAACAATGAACACAGGATGTTTTTTCTCAGCCATCCATGTCAACAACGTTCCCAGCACGCGTTGGCTGGTGCCGTCGTCGTTACTCTGGCCGGCAATGCCTTTTTCGATTTCATCAAGCCACAGTACACAGGGCGACATATTTTCTGCCAGCTTTAATGAATCCCTGAGATTCTTTTCAGATTCACCATAATATTTGTTATAAAGCGCACCAAAATCCAGCCGCAGCAATGGCAGTCCCCACAATCCGGCCACTGCTTTTGCCGCCAGGCTTTTACCGCTGCCTTGTACGCCAAGCAATAAAATACCTTTAGGTATGTCGATGTTGTCAGAGGGCGACATAAATACCTGTTGCCGCTTGGCCAACCAGCTTTTCAGATTTGCCAGTCCTCCAACATGCTCGAAACTTTCAGTACTGTATTCATATTCCAGTACACCCTGCATATCCAGCAGTTGCAGTTTGCTTTTACTGACCAGCGGCAAATCGCTGTCAGAAATGGCGCCGTCAGCGTAGATAAACTGCCGTGCCAGTGTGCGCACATCTGAGGGCTGCAAACCACGGAGATGCATGATGATCCGATCGAGGGCCAGTTTGTCTGTTTTAATGCGCTTGTGATTGTTCTGGTTGGACCACGCGATGGCTTCTTCGCGAATAATAGCGAGAATCTGTTCGTCGCTCGGGGTAGAGAGCTCAAACTCTGCAGCATGCCTGCGCAGTTCTGGCGGCAGAGTCAGAGCGTGGCTCAATAGTACGACTGTGCGGTTGATATTGTTATATTGCAGCACAATATCTTTCAGGAGGCGGATCACTTTTGGGTGTTCAGCAGTAAAAAAACCGTGTGCATCACACAATACGAAAAGCCCCTTGCCGCGCATGCGCTTGATAGAAAGCAAAGCCGCTTCCAGTTCCAGTAACTGGTCGCCATCCGGTTCGGCCATGCTGAATCCCATGGGCCGCAAACCGTCGGTCATAGTCCACACTTGCATGGGCAGCGTGCGGATATTACTCACTTGCATCAATACATCCAGCACACGTGTTTCTTCATGTGACTGAATGAGAATTAATGGTACTCGTGAATCGATGATCAGACCGAGATCATGAGCATCCTGCATTTGGGTTACCTTTTTTGAATTAGGAGTTCTTGCCAGATCCAGATAAAACCATCGCGGCTGCACGAAAAATTGCACGGGCCTTGTTCATGGTTTCATCCCACTCGGATTGCGGCACAGAGTCTGCCACCACGCCGGCGCCGGCTTGAATATAGAGTGTTTTATTTTTGATGACGCCAGTGCGGATAGCGATAGCGGTATCCATATTGCCGCTCCAGCCGAGGTAGCCTACGGCGCCGCCATAGATGCCGCGTTTTTCCGGTTCGAGTTCATCAATGATTTCCAATGCGCGAATTTTTGGCGCGCCGGACAAAGTGCCTGCAGGTAATGTCGCGCGCAGTACATCCATGGCGTCCAGACCCCCGCACAATTCACCAGTGACATTGGACGTAATGTGCATGACGTGAGAAAAACGTTCAATCACCATTCTTTCTGTCAATTTCACGCTGCCGACTTGTGATACTCGTCCTGCATCGTTACGACCAAGATCAATCAACATCAGATGTTCCGCAATTTCTTTCGGGTCGGCCAGCAACTCT
This sequence comes from Pseudomonadales bacterium, assembly GCA_035456205.1. Lineage (GTDB taxonomy): Bacteria > Pseudomonadota > Gammaproteobacteria > Pseudomonadales > UBA7239 > UBA7239. The sequence goes on along the minus strand of DATIDQ010000006.1, from coordinate 883 downwards.
TTTTCCAATGCCAGGTCTTCTTCCGGTGAATGCCCGCGCTTGCGGGTGCCCGCAATAGGCCGCACGGTGACGAGATTATCTTCCAGACGCGCAAGAATTTCTGGCGATGAACCGACGATATGAAAATCACCACAATTGAGAAAATACATATAGGGTGATGGATTCAGGCAGCGCAATGCGCGATACAGGTTTAACGGTTCGGCATCAAAGGGTAGTGCAAGCCGTTGTGACAGCACCACTTGCATTGTGTCACCAGCAAGGATGTATTCCTTTATAGCCTCAACGCCTCGTTTGAATTTTTCTTCGCCAAAAGAAGAAACAAACTGCTGTTCCAGTTGTGCATCTGCAACTGTTGGTGTTGCTGCCATTGGCGGCAGTGCGGGTGTTGCAGTCATTAGCTGTGCTTGCAAAGCATCAAGGCGCTTTTCGGCGTGAGTGAGTGCGTCAGTCAGGCTAGAGTCAGCATGGACAATCAACAAAATCCTGCCGGATAAATTATCGAACACCAGCACTTCTTCCGACAACATCAACAAAATATCCGGCGTGCCAATCGGATCAACCGTCGGCTGGCTAGCCTGTAAATGTGGCTCGGCGTAGCGCACAGTGTCGTAGCCGAAATAACCCACCAGTCCGCCGTTGAAACGCGGTAAGCCTTCAATGACAGGCACGCGGGATTGCTGGCGAAACGCGTCGATAAATACCAGTGGATCTGCATGGTGTTCGCGTTGTATTTCAACACCATCACGCTGCACGGTCACCGTGTTGCCGTGCACTTGCAGTACGGTGCGGCAAGGCAGACCGATAAACGAGTAGCGGCCCCATTGCTCACCGCCCTGCACAGATTCCAGCAGGTAGCTGTAAGGTTGGCTCGCCAGTTTCAGAT
>DATIDQ010000005.1:0-5389 GCA_035456205.1 Pseudomonadales bacterium | reverse complement strand
TACGTTGCATTCGACCAATAATTTCCCGGAATTCACTGGCCGGATTTGCCCTGCGCCATGTGAAGCCGCCTGTACACTGAATGTGAATCGCGATGCGGTTGGTATCAAATCCATCGAACTTTTTATTGTGACCAAAGGCTGGGAAAGCGGCTGGATTATTCCTCAGCCTGCATCAATAAGAACCGGTAAGAAAATTGCCATTGTCGGCTCTGGCCCTGCAGGTTTGGCGGCGGCGCAACAATTAGCACGTGTTGGTCATGATGTAACAGTCTTTGAAAAAAATGATCGAGTTGGCGGCCTGATGCGCTACGGTATCCCGGGTTTCAAAATGGAGAAATCTGTTATTGATCGCCGTATTGAACAAATGAAATCGGAAGGTGTGGTTTTTCGTACAGGAGTTTTGATTGGTAAAGATTTTCCTGCCAATGTAAACAATTGGTCTAAGGAAACCATTTCTCCTGAGCAACTGCAGAAGGATTTTGATGCCATCATCATGGCCGGTGGTGCCGAAATGCCGCGCGATTTACCGGTGCCGGGTCGTGAATTGCAAGGCATCCATTTTGCGATGGACTTTCTCCCGCTGCAAAACAAAGTGGATGCTGGTGATAAACTGCCGGATCAGATTATGGCCACAGGCAAGCATGTGGTTGTGATCGGTGGTGGTGATACAGGCTCGGATTGTGTAGGCACTTCTAATCGGCACGGTGCAGTCAGTGTTACGCAGTTTGAAGTGATGCCAAAACCACCTGAGCAGGAAAACAGGCCATTGGTGTGGCCGTATTGGCCGTTGAAATTGCGTACATCCAGTTCACATGATGAAGGCTGTGAGCGTGATTGGTCTGTATCTACAAAACGTTTTGAAGGAAAAGACGGAAAAGTTGAAAAACTGATCGCTTGCCGTGTTGAATTCAAGGATGGGAAGCTGGAAGAAGTGGCCAATTCCGAATTCGAAGTTAAAGCTGATCTCGTGTTGTTGGCGATGGGTTTTGTCTCACCAGTCGCAAATATTCTTGATGCTTTCGGTGTAGAAAAAGATCCGCGTGGCAATGCGAAAGCAGCGACAGATGGAGACGGTTGCTATCAGACATCAGTTGATAAAGTGTTCGCTGCCGGCGATATGCGTCGCGGTCAATCATTGGTGGTATGGGCGATTCGTGAGGGGCGTCAGTGTGCGCGTGCAGTGGACGAATTCCTGATGGGCTCATCGGTTCTGCCACGATAATTATCTGCCTCAGAGGGTAACGTAAAGGCCGCATTGCGGCCTTTGTTTTATAAAAGAGAAATATTGAAATGACAGAACTAAAAAATGATCGTTTCTTGCGTGCGTTGATGCGAGAGCCTGTGGATATGACGCCAGTATGGATGATGCGTCAGGCCGGGCGTTATTTGCCGGAGTATCGGGCGACTCGCGCGTTGGCTGGTGATTTCCTTGGTTTGTGTATGAATCCGGAACGTGCATGCGAAGTGACATTACAACCGTTACGACGTTATCCACTTGATGCGGCTATTTTGTTTTCGGATATTCTGACTATTCCAGATGCCATGGGTCTGGGACTGTATTTTGAAGAAGGTGAAGGTCCGCGTTTTCATAAGCCTTTGCGCACCGAAAAAGATATTGCTGCCCTGACTGTTATAAAGCCGGAAAAAGACCTGCCTTATGTCATTGACGCCGTCAGTCTGATTCGGCGTGAATTAAACGGATCAGTGCCTTTAATTGGTTTTTCTGGCAGTCCTTGGACGTTGGCAACTTACATGATTGAAGGTGGTTCCAGTAAAGATTTCCGTCGTGCCAAAACGATGTTGTACGATCAGCCGCAAGTACTACATCAATTATTATCTGTGCTAGCTGATTCTGTTGCTGTGTATTTGAACGCACAAATTGCGGCCGGCGCTCAGGCGGTGCAAATTTTTGATACTTGGGGCGGTGCATTGAGCCATACGGCCTATCAGGAATTTTCCCTTGCTTATATGACAAGAATAATCAGCCAGTTACAGCGTGAGATGGATGGCCGCCATGTGCCGGTGATCCTGTTCACAAAAGGTGGTGGGCAGTGGCTGGAAATAATGGCTGACAGTGGTTGTGATGCTTTGGGCCTGGATTGGACGACAGATATAGGGCTCGCTCGCCAACGTGTGGGCTCACGTGTGGCCTTACAGGGCAATATGGATCCGGCAGTGCTATATTCAACACCGGAAGCTATAAGAGCGGAAGTCAGGCGCATTGCGGACTGCTTTGGCCCATATTCCGGGCATGTATTTAATCTGGGGCACGGTATTACACCAGATGTTTCTCCGGAACATGCACGTGTTTTTATTGATGCAGTTCATGAATTTACAAGTCGGCAGTAAAAATGCCGGATTTGTAGCATCTCTTTACAGGTTGTTATCTAGGCACTGAACTTAAAAAACGGTACATTGATCGTGCAGGTAGCCTGAGGGCTAGGGACATTGTTGGGGAGTTTGGTGTGGCTGGTATTCAACAGGTAAAAGTCGAAGTCAACGACCTTATTGTCGGTATGTATGTGTCCGGATTGGACAAGCCATGGTCGCAAACACCTTTTCCGTTGCAGGGTTTCTTCATCAGACAACCTGATGAAATTGATCAACTGCGTTTGTACTGTAAATATGTGTTTATTGATGTGCAGCGAGGTAAACAGCCGGTTGCGGTCAAACATGCAGCACTTGAGAAAAAAGGCGATGCTGGAACCGAAGGCAGGCAGCGTCAGCAAATATCGGCTAGCCCACTAAAGCTGAGGCATAATTTTTACAGTGATCCCGTTCCACTGAGAAAAGAAAATGTTGCGGCAGAAAAATTGCATAGCGATATAGTTTCTAACGTTGGTGCGTTGATGACTAATGTAGAGCATGGTGGAGCCATTGAAATCAAGAAAGCTACACAGTTAGCGAGCCAGGTCGTAGATTCTGTAGTTCGAAATCCAGATGCGTTTTCCTGGCTGTCACGTATTCGTGATAAAGATGAATTTACCTACGGACATATTGTGAGATCAGCGGTTTGGGCCGGGGTTTTTGGTCGTCATATCGGTCTTGAAAAGAAAGATATGAATATGTTGGTTTCAGCCGTACTGCTTAAGGATATCGGTAAAGTCAAATTGCCGGAGGAGCTTCTTCGTCTTGAAGAGTCGGATTGTACGGTTGAGCAAAAAGCTGAATATCGCAAGTTTGTGACGTATAGCGTAGAGGCGCTGCGAGCTACGCCCGGAGTGCCTGCTGATGTTGTGCATATTGTGCGCAATCATTGTGAGCGGTTTGACGGCTCTGGATATCCTCAAGGCCTTATTGGAGACAAAATTCCGTTTCTTGCCAAAGTGGCCGCCATTGTAACTGTCTATGATGCAGTGACGAATCCTCGTAATAGTAAATATCCACTTGCGCCATCAAAGGCCATGGCGAAGCTCTATGACATGCGAAATATTGAATTTCAGGAAGAGTTGGTTGTTCAATTTATACAGGCATTGGGTATATATCCAACTGGAACCCTAGTTGAGTTAAATACAGGTGAAGTAGGCGTAGTCGTTGAGCAAACTTTCGCGCGGCGATTAAAGCCAAAAGTGGCTATTGTTATCGATAAGGACAAGAAAAAACTGCAAGAGCCTAAAATACTGGATTTGTTTGAAGATTTTTCTGAAAAATTACGCAAAGCTGAAAAGCGTGGACAGCCAACCAGTTCGATAAAAGCAGTCGAAATTATCAAGGACCTCGAGCCGGGCCACTATGATATTGATATAGCGGAGGTTCGTGACAGCTATCTCAAGGATACATGGAACTGGCGATCCATGCTCAGTGGCATTACCGGTCGTTAACCAAAAAATGGAAGCGACAGCCTGTTATGGGATGAGCGCTTATTCGTCAGAGAAAACAAAATCCATTTTCTCACTAGCTGCCTGCACATAGTTGCCCTGAATATAGTGCGCGCCGGACTGCCACAAGGTTGCAAGCAATGATGCGTTTTCCACGAGTGGCACAATGGAGCTTTTCTTTACTTCATTAAGCTGCGTGATGATTCCTTTCAGGGTGTCCGGTTTTTCATTTTTATGCTGAATGTCTGCAGCAAAAGAACCATCTATTTTAACCAGATCAACATCCAGATGCGCTAATGTCTTGAATGGGTCAAGCGAACAGCCGAAATGTTTGATGCCACAGCGTACATTCATATTACGCATAGCCTCACAGAAAGATTTGGCATGGGTAAGATAGCTGGAAGCATCAGCCTCCGAGAATTGTAAAATAAGTGCTTTAGCGGGGATGTTTGCTGTTTTTAACGCCACGGCTAGCCATCCTGCAAAGCTCGTATCTCGCAAAGTTGATGCTGTAATATTGATCAGCAAGTTAGTATCGTGGCCGGCACTGCAATGCGCGGCTAGCATTTTTGCAGCATTGAGCAGCGTCCAGCGGTCAATTTTCTTTCCAAGTTCATCATTGGTGCCAACTATCCTGAACATCTCGTTGGTATCTATGGGCTGGTTATCTTTTTCAGGGGTCATAGACAGTAGTACTTCATAGTGTTCAGTGGCATCACCCTGCAAACTGATAAATGGTTGAAACTTGAGTATAAAGCCGTCTTTTTGCAGTGTATTTTCAATGACTTCAATAATCAGTTTGTCGTCAGAAGCATTGGCGTCTGTCAGTTTTGCAGTGTAATAACGTGCTGCGTTGCCTGTGCCGGCTTTTCCTGCGGCGCGTACTTCTTCGCAAGCAACATGTGCACGATCCAGTACCTGGTCAGGGCTAGTGATTTTTTCTGTAATCGGGCATATGCCTATGCTGACGGTGAGCTGTGTGGTTTTTCCTGCTGCTTGACAGATATGGGAGGCAACTTGTGCACACAAGTCTTGTGCGCGTTTGGTCTGTTGTTCTTCATCTGTACCACTGAGCAACAATGCAAACTCGCCATCGGATATCTTGCCCAAAATTCCGCCGCTGCCAATAATTTCCCTTAGATATTTGGCTATGTCTGTTATTGCTGCATCGCGTCCGGATACTCCGAGCGATGCCCGCATTTCTTCATATAGATCAATGCTGATTATGTGTAATGAACTGAATTTGTCTTTTTCAGAAGCATCGCGGATTGCTTGGCTTAATGTGTTAGTCATATAGATCCGGTTATATATGCCGGTAAGTGGATCCAATGAGCTGGCGCGTTTAATTTCTGCTGCCACTTCTGCGCTGTCCATTTCTACTTTGGCAGCTACCAATAATTGTACACAGGGATCATTTTCAAAAAGTGCATGTGTGACGGCAATGTCAATGCCAAATTCGCTATTGTCACAGCGCATTCCTGTCAGGCTCAACTCTTGTTCTCCTTCTTCGCTGAGCTTGAAGGATTTCATAAAATTTTTGTATTTTTCTTGATCCGCTTTTGCGATAACGT
>DATIDQ010000004.1:0-35667 GCA_035456205.1 Pseudomonadales bacterium | reverse complement strand
GGTAATAGTTTTCATCAACGACAGGATCAGCGTTGTGTATTGCCAGGTAGGCAAATAACAGCCCCATGCCGATGGAAGACAAAAGCAGCGCGATCAGAAACCATGGCCAGAATTGTTTGTACCAGGCGACGGTATCTTTCTCTGCAGCTGTATTCATATGGCGGGCCCTGTGAATCGACTTTCATGGTGCACGCAGCTGCCTGCATTGGCAACAGTATTGTCGTCAGCTATACAGGCAGAGAATTGAAGATCCATGTTGTGGCCATGCCAAGCAGTTTGCGGCACAGTGAGTCGCACGGGCAGGCTGATGACTTCGCCCGACTCCACTATTGTCGATACCAGACCATCATGCATGGGGCCCAGAAGTATGCCGTTCTCCATATCCGTGCTGATGGTATAGCGATGGGCCTGCTTGTCATGGTTGCCCAGTTTGAGTGTGTAGATGTTTTCAATATTGCCATTTTGTATTTGATAGAGACTGCTGCGCTCACGGATAATTTTCAGATCTGTGACCTCGCGTTCCGTCAAGGCAACAATAAACAGGGTGCACATCATCAACAGAGCTGCGCCATACCCGACTGTGCGCAGGCGTAACAACTTCGAAGTTTTTCCCGCCATGCGGTTTTCTGTGCTGTAGCTGATCAGATTCGGCGCGTAACCGACTTTTTGCATCACTGAATTGCATGCATCCACACACAATGCGCAGTTGATGCATTCATATTGCAGGCCGTCGCGAATATCGATACCGGTAGGACACACCTGTACGCACAGCTGGCAATCAATGCAATCGCCGAGGTTGGCCGGTTTTTCACCGTCATGCACTCGCCGTGAACCGCGTTGTTCGCCACGGGCTTTGTCATAGGTGACAATTAAAGTATCACTGTCAAACATGGCGGATTGGAAGCGCGCGTATGGACACATATAGAGACAAACCTGTTCGCGCAGCCAGCCCGCATTCAGATACGTGAGCAATGAAAAAATAGCTATCCAGGTATAAGCCTGTATTTCTGCTGATCCGCTAAAAAAATCGATACTCAGCGTGGTAATGGGTGTGAAATAACCGACAAAGATAAATCCTGTGATAAAAGCAAAGCCAAGCCACATGGCATGTTTAGAAAATTTACGCAGGAATTTTTCCGCTGACCATGGTGCCTGATCCAGTTTTATACGCTGGTTACGGCTGCCTTCGGTCTTCTGCTCCATCCACATAAAAATGCTGGTCCATACCGTCTGTGGGCAGGAGTAGCCGCACCATATGCGTCCAAACAGTGAAGTGAAAAGAAACAGTGCAAAGGCGGCGATGATTAACAGAGCTGTCAGTAACACCAGATCCTGAGGCCAGAATACCAAGTCAAAAATATAGAATTTGCGGGCGGGTAGGTCGAATAGTACAGCTTGATGTCCATGCCATTGCAGCCATGGCAGGCAAAAATATCCCACTAGCAAGGGCCAGCCAGTGAACAAACGGATGCGCTGGAAAAATCCTTCGATGCTGCGGGTATAGATTTTTTCACGCTTGTGATAAAGATCCAGCTCGGCCACTTCCGGATGGGCAAAGTCGGCAGCGGAAAATTCCTGTACAGCCGGAATTAACTGCGTATTCTCTGTACGATCAGGATTAGCTTGGCCTTTTTGTGGAAACATTTCGGTTCCGGTATTCAATAATACTAATGTTGGAAAATACTAACGTAGGCTTGAGTTATTCTGTGTGACTCAAGCCGTATACATACGCTGCCACCAGATGAATTTTTTCCGGGCTGATAAAATTTTCATGCGTCGGCATTTGTCCGTTGCGGCCATTGAGAATAGTGGCTTGTATTTCGCCCAGGCCACCACCGTATAACCAGATATTGTCAGTGAGATTGGGTGCGCCCAGCAGCTGGTTGCCCTTGGCATCGGCGCCGTGACATGCAGTGCAGTAAGTGGCAAATACCTGCGCACCTGCGGGCGGTTTTTTTGCCGCTTCTGCTGTGCCCAGCCATGTAGCCACGTCGTTAAGTTGCTGCTCGCTGAGTATGTTTTTCCAGGCGGGCATGCTGCCTTTGCGGCCTTTAGTGATGGTTTCCACGATGCGATCCGGGCTGCCACCCCACAACCAGTCCTGATCGCGCAGATTGGGAAAGCCGGTGTTGCCGCCGGCATCCGCGCCGTGACAGGTTGCACAATGCGCAGAAAAAATACGTTGGCCGCTACGGCGAGCTTTTTCATCCTTGGCAAGTTCCTCAACAGGAATAGCGGCATATTTTTTTAACTGTGCATTAAATTTTGCGTCGAGTTTTTCATTTTCATCTTGCCATTGTTTTTCCTGTGTCCATCCCAGTAATCCTTTGTAACTCCCCAAGCCGGGATACAACACGAGATATCCCAGCGCGAATACCAGTGTCAAGATAAAAAGGTAGAGCCACCATACGGGTAACGGATGGTCGAATTCTTCAATGCCGTCATACACGTGACCGGTTTTTGCATCTTCATTACCGGGGCGTGTGCGGTTGCCCAGCAGCAACCAGAACATCCCGATAATGGTTCCCAGTGTCAGAACAATAATCCAGCCACTCCAGAAATTGCTCATAGCACTTCTCCTTTTGCTGCAGAAGACATTGCCGTGCTTTCTTGCGTGCCGCTGCGCAAGCTCGCTTCTTCGTCAGCAAAAGGCAGGTTAGCGGCTTCGTTAAATTCAGAGACGCGTTTTTTGCTATACGCCCACACAAACAGACAAATAAATAAAATAAGCAAAAGCAAAGTTAACAGGCCGCGCAGGGTATTGAGGTCAATATTCATGCTCGACTCCTACTGCTGTGCTGGTGTGGTGGCAGTTTGTGGTTGCAGCATTTGTGGTTGCAACAACAGCCCCAGTTGTTGCAGGTATGCGACAACCGCGTCTATTTCTGCTTTGCCTTTGACAGCGTCTGCCGCACCGCTGATGTCGCTATCGGTATATGGCACGCCGACAGCGCGCAGGGCGCGCATTTTTGCTGCGGTATCTTCGCCTGTTAATACATTATCAAACAGCCAGTGATAAGCCGGCATCACCGATTCCGGCACCACATCGCGCGGGTTGTACAAATGTGCGCGGTGCCATTCGTCACTGTAGCGTCCACCGACGCGTGCCAGATCCGGTCCGGTGCGTTTTGATCCCCACAAAAATGGATGATCGTATACAGATTCGCCGGCGACAGAATAGTGGCCATACCTTTCGGTTTCAGCACGGAACGGACGTATCATTTGCGAATGACAAACATTGCAGCCTTCACGGATATAAATATCGCGACCTTCCAGTTGCAGTGCGTTTAATGGTTTTAATCCTGTAATCGGTTCGGTGACATCTTTCTGGAAAGCCAATGGCACGATTTCAACCAGTGCACCAATACTGATAACCAGGATAATCAGGATCATCATCAGAGCGACATTTTTTTCAATTTTTGCGTGGCGGGTTTCTGGCGCATTGTGATCGCTCATGATTAAACCTCCTCGCTGGCTACGGTGGGTAAGCGGGTGGTTTTCCAGACGTTGAATGCCATGATCAGCATGCCACTGAAAAATATAAAACCGCCGCAGAGGCGCACGACATAACCCGGATAACTGGCAGAAACGGATTCCACAAAACTGTAGGTGAGCGTACCGTCGCTGTTGTAAGCGCGCCACATCAAGCCCTGAATAATGCCGTTGACCCACATAGATGTGATGTACAGCACCGTACCAATGGTGGATAACCAGAAATGCAAATTGATCAACGCGACGCTATACATGCCGCGTTTACCAAATAACACTGGTATTAGATGGTAAATCGCGCCGATACTCACCATGGCCACCCAGCCCAGGGCGCCGGAATGCACATGACCGATGGTCCAGTCGGTGTAATGCGACATGGCGTTGACTGCTTTAATCGCCATCATTGGCCCTTCAAAAGTTGACATGCCGTAGAACGATAAAGAGACAATTAAAAAACGCAGTACCGGATCATCACGCAATTTATGCCATGCGCCAGACAGCGTCATGATGCCGTTAATCATTCCACCCCAGGATGGCGCTAACAAAATTAATGACATGACCATGCCAAGATTTTGCGCCCAGGCCGGCAGGGCGGTGTAATGCAAATGGTGTGGGCCGGCCCAGATATAAATGGCGATGAGCGCCCAGAAATGCACAATAGATAAACGGTAGGAATACACGGGGCGGCCAGCTTGTTTCGGCACAAAGTAGTACATGATGCCGAGGAAGCCGGCAGTGAGATAAAATCCTACCGCGTTATGGCCATACCACCATTGCACCATGGCATCTACCGCGCCGGAATAGACAGAGTAGGATTTGAACAGTGTCACCGGAATTTCTGCGCTGTTAATAATGTGCAAAACAGCGACGGTAATAATAAAAGCAGCAAAAAACCAGTTGGCCACGTAGATGTGTGATGTTTTGCGTTTCATGATAGTGCCAAAAAATACGATGGCGTATAGCACCCACACGATGGTAATCAAAATATCAATCGGCCATTCCAGTTCAGCATATTCTTTACTGCTGGTAAAACCCAGCGGCAAGGTGATGGCAGCTAACACAATAACCAATTGCCAGCCCCAGAAAACAATGGATGCCAGTGTGTCGGAAAATAATCGCACCTGACAGGTTCGTTGTACGACATAAAATGAACTGGAAAATAATGCGCAGCCACCAAAAGCAAAAATAACTGCGTTGGTGTGCAGTGGCCGCAAACGACCAAAAGATAACCAGGGCTGATTAAAGTTGAGATCCGGCCACACCAGTTGTGCTGCGATGATAACGCCGACCAACATGCCGACGATGCCCCACACTACCGTCATCACGGCGAACTGCCGCACTACGGCGTAGTTATACAATTGATGGTTGTAAGGAATAGAAGTGCTACTGGGTGAACTTGCATCTGCAGATTGCATAAAGCCCCTTGGCAATACAGGAGAAAAGAAAGCGTCAGTCAATAATTAAAAATTCAGTCAATAAACTTAATCGGTAAGCTTAATCAGTAAACTCAGTCGGTAAATTCTGGCATCAATCCCATGTCCCAGAGAATCACGGTGGCACCCATCATGGCCATGAGAAAAACCAGACACACGGCGATGACCGCACTGGCATACAAAAAGCCGCGTTCTTGCGGAATATTCATCACTATGGGTAAGCCGGTGTACAACAAGTACACCGCCCAGCTGACCGCGACGATGCCGAGTGTCAGATCCAGCCACAACAACGGATAAAAGCCAAAAATGCCGGCAATGAACAAAGGAGTAGCTCCATAGGCGGCAATAGCAAAGCCGCGGGTAAAGGACGTGATTGAACCGTACGTGCCGGCCATCCAGTGGATAGTGAGACCGATGCCGCCGAGTGCGGCCACAATGGCGCAGTAAAAAGCTACCACCAGTTTTATGGCGCTATCCGGTGTCAGTCGCACCAGATCACCGTCGCCCACGCGCCAGCCAATTTCAGTTGTGCCGTGATACCAGGCGATGCAGGGGAGTGCAGCAAAGAGAAATACATAGAGTACCGATGTGCGCAGGCTGTTGAGACTACTATCAGCGACCAACTGCCACTGGCGACCGGGTGAAAACAGGTATGCCAACGGGTTATTCAGCATCACAGGGCCCCTTCTTGAACGGTGGTGAAATTGTACTGGTCATGGATCATGCCTGTATTGATGCAGGTCATGGTCACCTTGGTGATGCCAGCTAAGATAGGTTGATCCAGTTTCAGGCATTTGCAATGGCGACTCCTATTCCCCAACACTGTATGAATCCTTGTATCGTGAGTGAGGCCGGTTTACTGCAAAAGTACGATGTCAGTGGGCCTCGTTATACCAGCTATCCTACTGCGGCACAGTTCACTAGCGGCTTTGACGGCAGTGATTTCCTTAATGCTGTGTATTCCCCTGCCAATGTTATAGCTCCTCTGTCTTTGTATGTCCATTTACCTTTTTGCGAGAACATTTGTTACTACTGCGCCTGTAACAAAGTGGTGACACGTGATCGCAGCGTGGTGCGAAAATATCTCGACCATTTGCACAAGGAAATGGCCTTGCTGCACTTACAGCTGAAATTAAGCCAACGGCCTGTGACCCAATTGCATTGGGGAGGGGGGACGCCGACATTTCTTGATGGTGCGGAAATGACGGAATTGATGCATATGACTGCCCAGCATTTTAATTTGATTCGTGACGACAGTCGGGATTACGCCATTGAAATTGATCCGCGCACGGTCGACAGGGAAAAAATAGATTTATTGCGTGGTCTGGGTTTTAACCGTATCAGCCTGGGCATACAGGATTTTGATGTTGCTGTGCAGCAGGCGATCAACCGTATCCAGAGCATTGAGCAAGTGAGTTTATTGGTCGATTACATTCGTGAGCGTTCATTTCACTCACTCAATTTTGATCTGATCTACGGTTTGCCAAAACAGGATGTACACAGCCTGACAAAAACACTGGATGCGGTGATACAGCTGTCACCAGATCGTATCAGTTATTACAACTATGCCCATCTGCCGGAGCGATTCCTGCCGCAGCGTGCCATTGACAGGCTGACACTGCCAACCGCCGAACAGAAAATCGCTATGTTGGCACTCATCACCAGAACATTGCTGGCTGCGGGTTATGTTTACATCGGCATGGATCATTTTGTGAAACCGGACGACAGTCTGGCCGTTGCACAACGGGAAGGGCGATTAACACGCAATTTTCAGGGCTACTCGATTGCCAAAGCGCAAGATTTGATTGGTTTGGGCGTGTCTTCTATCAGCAGTTTTGATCGTGTTTACGCCCAGAATGCTACTGAACTGGAAACCTATTACGCCGCTCTGGATAACAACCATCTTGCTATCAACAAAGGTGTGGTTCTGCGCGATGAAGATATTTTACGGCGAGAAATTATCCAGAGTATTTTGTGTCAACGCCGTCTGGATATTGCCTGCATAGAAAAAAAATACGCCATTGTGTTTGTTGATCATTTTGTGCAGGTGTTGCCGTCACTGTTTGATATGCAAACCGATAACCTGTTGTCATTGTCGGGCGATGAGTTGTTGGTCACCAGTAAAGGTTATGCGTTTATGCGCAATATCTGTATGTTGTTTGATGAATATGTGGTGGGCCATTTGCAGTCGCAGGCGGTGCGCTATTCCCGAACGTTGTAGTTGTTGCATAATAGTTGTTGCGTAATAGTTGTTGCACATAGAGGCCGTGGTATCGGCTCAACAGGGCTGTGGCGGCAGCCTTGTGTGGTGGTTGGTAAGCTCGGCGCGGGTGTTGATGGATGGTTGCGCTTGCCTGGCATCTTCTCTACAGTCTCGCGACCTGAAAATCATACAAGACGCTTTCCATGACTGCAGAATTCAGCGCTGAAACCACTACATCCGATGTTATTTCCGGCATTGATCTCACCGGCAAAACGGCACTCATCACCGGTGCCAGTACAGGGCTTGGGCTGGAGACAGCGCTCACGCTAGCGAGTGCCGGTGCCCGGATCATCATGGCAGCCCGCCCCGGTGCAAAACTGGATGCAGCGGCTGCCAGCGTGAAAGAAAAATTTCCTGCGGCCAAAATCGATGCTGTTGCTCTGGATCTGACCGACTTTGACAGCATTCGCGCCTGCGCCGCAGCGGTAACAAAGCTGACAGACAAGATTGATCTGCTGATCAATAACGCTGGCATCATGGCGGTGCCGTTTGGACGTACACCAGCAGGTTGCGAGTTGCAGTTTGGCACCAACCATATCGGCCATTTTCTATTGACCAATCTGTTGATTCCTCTGTTGCTGAAGGCCGGCACAGCGCGGATCGTGAATCTCAGCTCCGGCGGCCACAAACATTCACCGGTGGATTTCAACGATATTCACTGGCAGACGCGCGAGTACAGCAAGTGGGGCGCTTATGGTCAGGCCAAGACCGCCAATGCGCTATTCACCGTGGCATTGCAGAAACGGTTAAGCAACAAGGGTGTGAGCGTATTTGCCGTGCATCCCGGTGCGATCCCTACCGAGCTGGGCCGTCATCTGACCGACGATGACATCAAGGCACTGATGAACAGTAAGTCTCTGGGGGGTGATAAGAAGGAGTCTGGCGGTACCAGTCGCGGCAAACTGATGTTCAAGACTATTCCACAGGGCGCTGCGACTAGCGTATGGGCTGCCACATCACCGGCATTGGAAGGCAAAGGCGGTCTGTATCTGGAAGATTGCGGTATCGCGGAAGAAGTGGCGGTAGGCGTGGCTGAACATGGCTATTTTGCCTGGGCGCTGGATCCTGTGGCTGCCGAGAAATTGTGGTCTGTCTCCGAGCAGATTGTTGGCCAGACTTTCAGTTGGTAATTAAAACCATGCAAAAAACCGTTCTCACTGGTATCACCACCACCGGCACACCACATCTGGGTAACTATGTCGGGGCGATTCGTCCGGCCATCCGTGCCAGCCAGCAGCCATCCAGCCGCGCGTTTTACTTTCTGGCCGATTATCACGCTCTGATCAAATGCGGTGACCCGGAACACGTGCATCGTTCAACACTGGAAATCGCCGCTACCTGGCTGGCGCTTGGCCTGAATACCGATAACGTGACGTTTTATCGCCAGTCGGATGTGCCGGAAATTACGGAACTGGCCTGGCTGTTGTCATGCATGACGGCCAAAGGCTTGATGAACCGCGCTCATGCTTACAAGGCCGCAGTGCAAGCCAATGAAGACGAGGGTGACAACGATCCGGATAAGGGCATCACGATGGGACTGTTTGGTTATCCGGTGCTGATGGCGGCGGATATCCTGATGTTCGGTGCCACCCATGTGCCTGTCGGGCGCGACCAGATCCAGCATGTGGAAATGGCACGCGATATTGCACAGCGTTTCAATCACCATTTCGGCGAGCATTTTGCGTTGCCCACGGCGACTGTCGATGAACATGTAGCGGTTTTACAGGGGCTTGATGGTCGCAAGATGAGCAAGAGTTATGGCAATACCATTCCGCTGTTTTTACCGCCAAAACAGTTACAAAAAAGTATCAACAAGATTGTGACCAATCTGCTGGAGCCGGGGCAGCCCAAAGACCCGGATAGCTCGACGGTGTTCCAGATCTGGCGCGCTTTTGCCACACCGGAGCAGGCAGCAGCAATGCGCAGTGAATTTGAGGCTGGCATCGCATGGGGCGAAGCTAAAAAGAGGCTTTGCGCGTTGATTGATGCAGAAATTGCCGAGGCGCGTGAGCGTTACGATGCCTTGCTGGCCAATCCGGCGGCCATTGAGCGAGAGCTGCAGAAAGGCGCTGAAAGAGCCAGGGCGATTGCCGGGCCCTTCATGAAGCAATTGCGCAATGCCGTGGGCATCCGGCCTCTGGCATAAGTACCTGCAAGGACTCTGGTTGTTATCCATAAACCTTTCCAGTAGGCTGTAGAAAAGCACTTATCAACCGGTTTCCAGAACGTGAAAATAAAAAGGCTGGCACTGGATGTGGAATTGACCAATCGCTGCAATGCGTTGTGTCATTTCTGTCCGCGCGACAAGACGCCGAAACAAGGCTTTATGAGTGATGCTGTGTTTCATAAAGCTGTGCAGCGTGCGGCCGAAGAAAATTTGTCGGTGATGCTGACAGGGCAGGGCGAGTCACTGATCCATCCCCGTTTTGAAAAATATGTTTCTTATCTGGCTGAGCAGCATGTGCCGTTTGCATTGACCACCAATGCGGCATTGTTGACGCCGGAGCGCTCTGCTGTTTTGTTGCAGGCCGGTATTTCACGCATCACCTTCAGCATCAGTGATTTTGGTGCGGATTATGAAGAGGTCTATAACCTCGATTTCGATACCATGCTCCGTCATGTCGATAGTTTTATCTCTGCCAACGCACTGCTGGAAGAAAGCAAACGCAGTGAAGTATGGATCAGTATCGTTGAACACAATATCAATCGCGAAAAAATTCCCGGGATGCGCGCCTATTGGGAAGCGCGTGGTGTGACCGGTGTATATGTATTTCGCCAGATTACACGCGGCGGCGCTTGCCAGACGGACCACCATTTCTTGCGCAGTGAAGCGCATCGCGCTGAAGCAGAAGCGCTGATGGCAGAAAAAGGCATTTCCACATTGTGTAACCTTGCGTTTACAGCGCCATTTGTGGGGTGGAATGGTCAGTATTATATTTGTTGCAGTGATTATGAAAAGGTAGAACCGCTCGGCACAGTGTTTGAATACAGTCTCAGCGATATGGACAGCATTAAAAAAGAGAGCATTTATCGTGGCAACTCTGCTTGCCTGAAGTGTAATTATGATCCGGTTAATGTTGTGCGGGAGGCGATGTTTGAAGTGGAGTTGGGCGAAGCAAAGCGTTCTAAAATTGCCAATAGATTGGGTGTTTTGAAACAGCAGCAAACTGACAATACAGAGCTGTATACAGTGATTGATTGGCGTGCAGAACATATAGCCAGCAAAAATGCTGCAGCCAGTATTATCGCCGTCGGGAAGTGAGACTGCATGTTCCAGATCAATGAAGGACAGAAGCGATTCTTTGAGACTTTCGGATACCTGGTCATTAAAGGGCTTTTTGCCACTGAGGCAGATGAAATCTCCCGCAGATTTGATATGGCGATAGAAAAATATTCACCAGAGTTGATTGACTGGAAGCACAGGGCACATGCTAATGACCAACGTCATTTCCTTACCCAGTTTATTGACAGGGAGGAATACTTTAGTGCCCTGCTGGATGATGAAAGAATCCTGGGTATTTATAAAGGACTGCTTGGAGATGATTTTACCTATCGGGGTAGTGACGCCAATTTGATGAATTGCAGCACCTGCTGGCACTCTGATACTTACGGCGCATTGCTCAAATATCGCAATGTGAAAATTATTTTTTATCTTGATCAGCTGGAAGCCGATAGCGGCTGTTTCAGGGTATTGCCAGGTAGCCAGCATTTCGGGGACAAGTTCGCCAATAAACTGCAGGCTTTCCTTAAAAAAAATGATAGCTATATAGAAGATCTTGGTTTGCAGGATCATGAAGTTCCTGCCACGATTGTGCCGACATCACCAGGTGATGTGGTGGTATTTGATTTCCGTGTAAAGCATGCCACTTGTTTTGCCAATGAGCGATTGAGGCGTATGTTCACGATTTGCGCTACAGAAAGGATTCATGATGAAGATATTCCTGCTTTGCGGGGGTTGATTGCTGCCGCTGGAAAAGCCGGCATCAAGTCCTATTATGGTGATGCTATGGTGCGTACGGCAGGCCCTGAACGTATGCAACATTTGCAGCAGTGTCTTGATAATCAAGACGCACTTTTTTCTTTATAAACTGGAGTTCTTATGTCAGACAAGCCTGTTGTTCCTCCCGTCGTTGATAAACCTGTCGATAAATCTGTTGTGGTGCTTTGTCGTATGGAGCCGACTATGGGGCATTTTGAAGAGGCAAAAAAACTCTCGGAAGAGTGGCATGAGTTCTTGAAAACAATGCCGGATTGCAAAAATATTGATGTCATCTGTTGTGTGGAGACCCAGATAGCATGGCTTGAAGGTTGGACAAGCCAGATGGCAATGGACAAGTTTAACGAAGAACATTTTGCCTACGCAGATTATCTGGTGCGCATGGTGGCTTGTTCAAGAAAAGTTCCGACACGTTATGTATATCGCAGGCTGGGTTAATGTCAGATGGTTGATGCCGGCTTCCAGAATTTCCTTTCCTATGCGGGAAAACTGGAAGGGAAAGGCCTGCCGCCGGTAGATCAGTGGAATCCCGCTTTTTGTGGCGATATGGATATCCGTATCGCGCGCGACGGCAGCTGGTTTCACGAAGGGCGACCTTTCTTGCGCCAACCGCTGGTGAAATTGTTGTCTTCAATTCTCAAGCGCGAAGGCGATGAATATTTTCTGGTATCTCCTGTCGAGAAAGTACGCATTCAGGTTGATGATGTGCCGTTTATTGCAGTGGGCATGACACAAGAAAATGACAGGGATGGTAAAGAGTCTGTCCTGTTTTTCCGCACATTGACGGATGATATTGTCCGGCTGGATGCAGAACATCCGTTACGTGTACAAACAGATTCGCTCAGTGGGGAGCCGCGCCCGTATATACAGGTGCGGGGAGGCATGGAAGCGCGCATTCACCGCCCGGTATTTTATGAATTGGTGGAGCGCGGTCGTGAAGTGATCAGGCAAGGCGAGCCTTACCTGATTATCGAGAGTGCGGGTCAGCAGTTTGATCTGGGGCGCTTATAAAAATTAGCCGGTAAACATCAGCCAGCTTTAGCCAACAGGTCCAGATATTTCTCGGCATCCAGTGCGGCCATGCAGCCGGCGCCAGCAGAAGTCACAGCCTGACGATAAACATGGTCTGCCACATCGCCCGCTGCAAAAACACCTTCGATACTGGTTGCTGTAGCATTGCCCGTTAAACCGCTGTTAATTTTCAGGTAGCCGTTGTGCATTTCAAGCTGGCCTTCAAAAATATCGGTATTCGGTTTGTGGCCGATAGCGATAAAAACGCCGCTGAGGTCGATATCCTGTGTGCTGCCATCCTGTGTATTTTTGGCGCGCAATCCTGTCACGCCTGTAGCGCCGCCCAACACTTCATCCAGTGTGTGATTCCACAAGATAGTGATATTCCCGTTTTTGGCTTTTTCAAATAAATGGTCTTGCAGGATTTTTTCTGACTTCAAGGAATCGCGGCGGTGGATCAGCGTAACGTGGCTGGCAATGTTTGACAGATACAGCGCTTCTTCCACAGCAGTATTGCCGCCACCGATGACTGCAACTTTTTGATCACGATAAAAAAAGCCGTCGCAGGTTGCGCAAGCGGAAACGCCTTGTCCCATAAACGCTGTTTCGGATGGCAGGCCAAGATATTGCGCAGAAGCACCCGTGGCGATAATCAATGCATCGCAGGTATACGTGTTGTTGCCGGTGAGTGTGAACGGGCGTTTTTTCAGATCGCATTCGTGGATGTGATCAAAAATAATTTCTGTCGCGAAACGTTCTGCATGTTGCTGCATCCGCACCATCAAGTCAGGGCCTTGCAAGCCGTGCACATCGCCTGGCCAGTTATCGACTTCCGTCGTGGTGGTCAATTGGCCGCCTTGTTGCATACCTGTGATCAGTACCGGTTTCAGGTTGGCGCGCGCCGCGTAAACGGCGGCGGTGTAACCGGCGGGGCCTGAGCCGAGAATAATCAGGCGATGGTGTTGTGGCGTGCTCATGAACGCTTGCTCCGTAACTGCTGGAAGAAAGGCGGCCATGATAGGTGAGAGGCTTGGAGCGGGCAATCAAACAGGGCGGGCAATCAACCGGGGCGTGTTGGCAAGATGTGCACAATATTGCTGAAATCGGTGCCGGCTTCCGGATAGTGTGCCCGTTGTTTGCAGCGATACATGGCTTTATCGGCATTGTGCAACAGTGCGTCTGCGGTGGTGCCGTTGTCCGGATAGATGGCGATGCCGATACTGGCGGTAACCAGAATATCTGTCTCGAAAGCGTGTAAAGGGTCCAGTAGCACTTCTGCCAGGCGCTCTGCGAGTATGGCCGGTTGGCGATGGTTGAGGATTTCAGGCAGCAAAATAGCAAATTCGTCCCCGCCGATACGGCAAACCCGGTCACTATCCCGTGTGACATCGCACAGTTTGCCGGCAATGGCTTGCAGCAGGGCGTCACCCGTGCAATGTCCCCACTTGTCATTGATCTGTTTGAAGTCGTCGAGATCAATCATCAGCAAGGCAAACGTGCGTTTATAGCGCTCCGCTTGCGCGATACAGACACGCAGCGTCTCATCGAATACATGGCGGTTGTACAGGCCTGTCAGTGCATCGTGTTCTGCCTGCACACGCAAATGTGCGGCTTCAATCTGCAGGTCTTCCAGTTGCCGGACGTGCTGTTTGGCCTGTGCAATGGTGCTGAGCAGTGAACCGGGGCGAATATCTTCCTTGATGAGATAGGCTTGCGCGCCGGTGAGAATGCATTGTTCTGCCAGCGCATCATCACTGTAGCCGCCAATAATAATGACGGCCGGCCTGTCGCTGGGCATGGCATTTATCTGGGACAGAATGGCCAGCGCATTTCCATCGTGCAATTCGTACTCAGCCAGAATGACATCAAATTGATGTGACGTCAGTTGCAGGCAAGCCGCAGACACGCTGGATGCTTCAGTAATGTAGATGCCTTGATTGTGATGGCGTAGAGCGCGCAATAACGATGCGCGATCCAGGCTGTTGTCTTCAACCAGCAGGACTTTCAGTAGCGGATTGGTATCGTCTGTCATAAAGCAGGTTCATCCAGCGACAGCATACAAGGCGTCTTCCCTGAAGGCGTTTACACACACAAGCCTAGGTCATAAATGGCGGTTCCGCCAATCCGGCCTGTAATCAACCTGACATGGCATTTTGCCGATTGTTGCTCCGTACAAGCTCGTGCAATCATGTTAGCTGTTTCTCGATTATTTGCTGGAGATAGCCATGTTCCATACCCCGGTTGATCAACTACCCGTTTTGCTGGATCGCCAGCGCCGTGCGTTTGAACGCGAGGCTGTGGTCTCTCCAGTGACGCGTATCAACCGTATAGATCGTGTCATCAGTTTGCTGGTGGATAATCAGGTAGCCCTCTGTGAAGCCACATCAACAGATTTTGGCAACCGCTCGCAGCACCAGGCGCGCATGGCGGATATTTTCGGTTCATTGAACTCGCTGAATTATGCAAAAAAAAATATGCAGCGCTGGATGAAACCGGAGAAGCGCCATGTTGATTTTCCGCTCAATATTCTTGGTGCGAAAGCAGCGGTTCATTACCAGCCTAAAGGTGTGATTGGTGCCATTGCGACATGGAATTTTCCGGTGTGGGTGCCAATGAGTTCGCTCGGTGCGATTTTTGCAGCAGGCAATCGCTGCATGTTGAAATTGTCAGAGTTCACACCGCATACATCAGCATTATTGCAACAGTTGATCAGCCAGTATTTTGATCCGGAAGAGTTAGTGGCAGTGACAGGCGAGCAGGATGTGGGCGCTGCGTTTGCTGCGCTGCCGTTTGATCATATTCTTTTTACGGGTGCGACCAGTGTGGGCAAACATATTTTGCATGCAGCTGCGGATAATCTCACCCCGGTCACTCTGGAACTGGGTGGTAAATCGCCAGTGGTCGTGGGGCGCAATGCAGACCTGAAAAAAGCGGGGAAAGCGATTGCCATTGGCAAGGCATTGAATATGGGGCAGGTGTGTTTGTCGCCGGATTATGTGCTGGTGCATAGCGCATCATTGAATGAATTGATCGCTGAAATCGAAAATGCTTTTGCGGAACAATTCCCGACTATTCGCGACAATCCGGACTACACCTCAATGGTCAACGCGCGGCACTATGCCCGTTTGCAGGGTTATATCGATGATGCCAAGGCGCAGGACGGCGAAATCCGTGTTGTGAATCCGGCGAAAGAAAGTTTTGCCATGCAGAAAGAGGGCGTGCATAAAATTCCGCCGACATTGATCATCGAACCGAAAGAATCGATGAAAGTGATGCAGGAAGAGATTTTCGGGCCGTTGCTGCCGATCAAGAGCTATAACCATATTGATGATGCGATTGAGTATATCAACGCCCATCCTCGTCCTCTGGGATTATATTTATTCTCCGATGATGCGCGTGAGAAAGAGCGCGTGTTGTCACGCACTATCTCTGGCGGTGTAGCGATCAATGATGTGATGCAGCATGTCAGCTGTGAAGACTTGCCGTTTGGTGGTATCGGCGCAAGCGGCATGGGCAGCTATCATGGTGTTGAAGGTTTCAAAACATTCAGCCATGGCCGTGCGGTTTACACGCAATCCAGAATCAATATGGTGCAGGTGATGGGCATGAAGCCGCCGTATACCGATAAGGTCAACAAGATTCTGGATTCCATGATAAAAAAATAAGCGGGATTAAAATAACGCCAATACCTGCGACATCATGTCGCAGCGCGTCCAGAGGGTGTCGCCTTTACAATGCGACACCTTTTTTATTGGAAGCTCGTCGATGAAACGCTATTTCCCACTGGTCGCGTTACCACTGTTTTTTTCTGTGATGCATTCTGCACAAGCCAGTTGTGGTTCCGCTTATTGTCTGGTGAACACCAGCTGGAATGGCATGAATCTGTTGACGGAGCCGGGCTGGCGCCTGGATACACGCTATGAATACATCAATCAGGACGAATTACGTAACGGTACTGGCAGCGGGCATCCATCCCGCGAAGAAGGTGAACACGATGAAGTGCGCACCGTGAACCGCAATCTGCAAACCACGCTGGATTACGCATCAGGAAAAGGTTGGGGTGTGTCTGTGAGTGTGCCTGTGGTGTCGCGCAACCATGATCATGTACATAACGAAGATACTGGCCCAGAGTCGGAAAATTGGGATTTTACCGAGCTGGGAGATGTGAAGGTGTTGGGGCGTTTGCAGTTGTCTGCGCTGGAACAACACAAACAGGCTTACGGTGTGTTGGGCGGCGTCAAATTACCGACAGGACATTTTGATGTAGACAATAGTGCTGGCGAAGAAGCTGAACGCACTTTGCAGCCAGGCACAGGTACTACCGATATGTTGCTGGGGGCTTTTTATACTGTGCAAGTACCTGAGTGGCACAGCAGCTGGTTTGTGCAGGGCTTGGCGCAGCGTGCGCTGGACTCCCGCAACCATTTCAAACCGGGTGAAAGTTTTGGGCTGGATCTCGGTTACCGTTACAGCGCGACTGAAAGACTGGGCTTGCAGTTGCAAGTCAATTACCAGCACAAGTGGCGCGACAGTGGTTATGAAGCTGAACCGGATGATAGCGGCAGTAATATTGTTTCCCTGAGTCCGGGCGCAAGTTACTCCATTACACCCAAGGTTGATTTGTATTCGTTTGTGCAGTTGCCGGTGTATCGTGATTTTAACGGTACGCAGCTGTCCAGCGATCGTGCACTGATTGCTGGTTTGACAGTACGGTTTTGATGATGAATATCGGGAAAATATCTCTGGTTGTATTGTTTTATTTTCTCGCGTTTCCTGTTGGTGCTTCAGACAAAAATACTGAACATGATTTCAGTTTTCCCGATGCGGTATCAGGAAAAGAATTCGAGCTAGGAAAGCAACCAGCACAATGGACACTGCTGGCGTTCTGGCGTGTGGATTGTGCTCCTTGTATTGTAGATATGCCTGTATTGGCTGATTTTTCAGCGAAAAATAGCAACATACGGACGTTGGGTATTTCGCTCAGTAGCGAAGAGGAAACGCGTCAGCAGTGGCAGAAAATGGCCATGCCGTTTCAGACGCTGGTTAACACGGGGTTTCCCGGTGAATTGTTGGAAGAGTATGGCAATGAATCACGTGCGGTGCCTTTCACGGTATTGCTCAAACCGGATCGCATAATATGTTGGTCGGTAGTGGGAAAAATTACACTGGAAAAATTGCAATCAGCATTGCAACAATGCCAACACTAGGCATTTATGCTCAAAGCTACCGCTTCTGCGATACGAATCCCGTCTACACCCGCTGATAAAATGCCGCCGGCATAACCTGCGCCTTCGCCAGCAGGAAATAATCCTTTTACATTCAGGCTCTGGAATTGTTCATTGCGCGTGATGCGCAATGGCGAGGAAGTGCGGGTTTCAACTGCCGTGAGAACAGCATCTTCCAGTGCAAAACCGCGAATGTTTTTGTCAAAGGTTGGTAAAGCTTCACGGATTGCAGTGATGGCATAATCAGGAAGGGCGGTGGAAAGGTCTGTCCATTTCACTGCAGGTTTATACGACGGGATAACAGTGCCAACGTCTGTTGAAGCGCGACCTGCAAGAAAATCACCCACACGTTGTACCGGCGCCGAATAGTCGCGGCCGCCGAGTTCAAAGGCGCGGGATTCCCAGTGGCGTTGGAATGCAATGCCGGAAAGTGGGCTGTTTTTTACTGGATCAGCTGGATAATCTGCGGGTGTGAGGTCAACCACAATGCCGGCATTGGCATTGCGTTCATTGCGCGAATACTGGCTCATGCCGTTGGTAACAACACGTTCCGGTTCCGATGTTGCAGCTACCACTGTGCCGCCGGGGCACATACAAAAACTGTACACCGAACGACCATTGCTGGCGTGATGCACCAGTTTGTAATCCGCAGCGCCCAGTAAGGGATGGCCGGCATTTTTTCCGAAGCGGCAGGTATCAATCAGTGATTGCGGATGTTCGATACGGAAGCCGATAGAAAACGGTTTGGCTTCCATATACACGCCGCGTTCGTGCAACATTTCAAACGTGTCACGTGCACTGTGACCGACAGCCAATACAACATGGTCAGTCACAATCGTTTCGCCGCTGGCCAGTGTTACGCCACGCACAGCGTTGTTTCCATGATGGTTCTCGATATTGATATCGGTAACACGTTCACTGAAACGGATTTCGCCACCGAGTGCTTCAATGGTGGCGCGTATGTTTTCCACCATCGACACCAGTTTGAACGTGCCGATATGCGGTTTGCTGATAAACAGGATTTCTTCCGGCGCACCGGCTTTCACAAATTCTTCCAGCACTTTTCTGCCGTAAAACTTTGGATCTTTAATCTGGCTGTACAGTTTTCCGTCTGAAAATGTACCAGCGCCGCCCTCGCCAAATTGCACGTTGGATTCAGGGTTCAGTGTATGGTTACGCCACAAACCCCAGGTATCTTGTGTGCGTTCGCGCACGGCTTTGCCGCGTTCAAGAATAATCGGGCGAAAGCCCATTTGTGCGAGCAATAATCCGGCAAAAATACCGCAAGGCCCCATGCCGATAACTACTGGTCTATTAACAACGGGTCTGTATTGCTGTGCCGTCGATGCCTGAGTGACGAATTGATAAGCCATATCCGGCGTGGCTTTGATATGTTGATGGTCGGAAAATTTTTGCAGCAGTTTTTCTTCATGCTGCACTTGTGCATCGACGATATAGATTAACTGGATGGCACTTCTTTTTCGTGCATCGTAACTGCGTTTAAAAATGGTGAAGGCAAGCAATTCACTGCTATCGATACCAAGCCTTTCGAGAATGGCAGCACGCAGCGCTTCAGGCGGGTGATCCAGTGGAAGTTTTATTTCAGTCAGGCGCATAAGTCAGTAGCTTTCCTGTGGGCAAGTGACGATCTTGCAAGGATGGCTATTATGGCGTGTCATTGATGGTTTGATCAAACGCCCGTAATGCATCAATCACGTGTTTTGCATGGACGTTAGCTGCCCACACCGTTTCTGCCATCGTGGTGATATCGCATTTATCCGGTAATGGCGCTTGTGCAGTAATCAGCGTATTCATACGTGGCAACAATACAAATTGCAGCCATTGCTGAAAGTCCATTGTGTCAACACAAAACGGTTCGATGCTTGCGAGCGCTTCTGCCGAGGGCGGTTCGGCGCTCCACAGATTGGCGCGCCGCAACTCGCACTCGATATCAATCAGCAGTGAAGCGAGAGGGATGTAACGGGTGTCGGTCATCAGGGTCGGCTTCGCCAGGTTTTAATTGTTCCTGGCGCAACATTTCTTCTTCCACGCCAATATTTTTTATCACGGTATTGATGAACAGGCCGTTGGCTTCTGTCACTACTTCGCCATGGGCATAGCAAAACCCGCGAATAAAAATTTTCTTGCCCTCAATTTTTTCAATCCACGCTTCAAAGCGCAGTGGCGTGTACAACGGTGTAGGTTTGCGGTATTCAACGTGCAGCCAGGCAGTAGGCCCCCGAGTGTTGACCAGCATATTGGCCAGCGCCATCACGTGATCCCATGCCAGTGCCACCATGCCGCCGTGTACGCAGTTCGGCGGGCCTTCAAACGCATCACCGTAGGTCACAATGCCGATGGCCTTATCTTCACGCAGCGCCATTTGCATAGGGGGCGAGATCGGGTTGCAGCGTCCCACTACGGGGCTGTACGGGGCGGACCAGTTCACATCATCAGGTCTGAAATGTTTGTTGTGGGCGGCAATCGGGCGCACGCTGCTGTAAGGCTGCATTTGTGCAGCCATGGCTTCAGCGTCGTCAGCCAGCTGGGTCAGGGTTTCCAGCGGAGCGTTCAGCTTCACATTGTTGTCAATAATCTGGCGCAGGGCTTTGGTGAGGCGAACGAGCTCGGCTTCCTGCGTGCGCGTGAAGTTGGGGTCGCTATCAAAATAATTGGCTATGCCCATACCATCTCTCCATAAAAAGACTCCAACAATTGAAGTGTAATTTTCTGTAATGCATGGGGAAAGTGGGGAATATACTGCGTTTTGATCCGGATTTTACAGTTTCTGATGAATGGATGAGAGTCTATATTTGATACTTTGCCGTACAATCAGGGGGTTGCTTCATCTCGGAACTGCTAATCAAGAAGGATCACCATGCAAGATAGTCTCCTGAAAATATCCGAGCAATGCTGTGATGCTGATTACTATATACAGCTTGGCTATGTGTGTGCCAAGCAAGAGATCTGTTACAACTTCTTGCGCCCCATAGGGGCAGTCTACTGGTTCAGTTTGCCCTTTCGGTTCGATGTGTCGCTCGATCTGTTGTTCTGGCTACAGGTTTTGATTCTTTTGGTGGTATCAGTAACAAGCTGGTTTGTATTAAACAATATTTCAGAGTCACATTTTCGTGTGTCGTCAAGAAAATATTCACTGTTTGCCTGGCTTGTTTTAAATCTGGTTGTTATCGCATTGTTATGGCCAACATTTTTTAATACCTTGTCTGATACTCCCGCTACTCTGTTTTTTCTTGAGGGTGTGCTTTTATTATTGTTAGCAGGAAATAATAACAAAGCTATTTGCTATATCCTGGGTGGGATTATGCTTGGATTGGCGGTGATTTTCAGAACTGCATATTTTAATCCGTTGCAACTGGCTTTGCTGTGTTTCCTGTTCTTCAAGCTGTCTGTTTTTTTATGGAATAAATACAAGGGTAACAAAGTTTCATTTCAATGGAATTCTGTTCTTGTTCTTGTTTGTCTTGTTCCCATAGCGGCTCAGTATTGGTCTAATTGGAAAAATATGAATGAGTTGGTATTTATATCCAGAGAGTACTCGGAAACTGCAATTACCGTGCATCTTGCTACAGATAGTGCGGGGTATGACACTGTATTTCCACAAAATGGGTATCATTGGTCGCCGGCCTGTGAGAATGCAAGAGGTATTTCCAGTGATTGGGGCACTGGAAATTTTCAGGGGATTGCCTGTTTGCTGTTAAGCAGGGTGTATTTCTATTTAGGGAGTTATGCTGTTCATACATATCTTGGTGATTATGATAGAGATTTTATGGATCATCGCCTTGCAGAAGATATGTCTTTTGGAAGTTCATGGAGCGGAAAGAATGTGAGTTTCGAACAAAATGCCGTTATTTCTCCATTGGGAGATATAACTGCACCGAGGTTGACTCCAGCGATAAATGCGCAAGCAGGCAATGATTATTATGTTCAGGGAACCAGTAACATGCCGCTTCCAGAAGGTGATTACACGTGGAGCATCTGGTTCTGGTCTGATGAGCCGAGGTCATTATCAGTAAAGGTATTCACACAGCAATTGCTTGAAGGGGGCGGGCGACAAGAAGATTTGCTGTTCGAAAAAGAATTGTCATTGCCCTCCAAGCCTGAAAAATTTGTTTTTGATTTAAAAAAATCAACGGTCAGTTATCTGGATGTCAGATTCGGTAATTTTCTGGATGATGTAACGAATGCAAAAGATGTCCATTTCTATGCATGGGGCGCCAGATTAGAGCCATCCGAAGGCGCTGCAGGTTATAAAAGAGCCGCTGCGCTAGATGGAAAATATGTTGGTGATTCAAATAATGCCTTACATCGTAATTTCTATAATTTATTATTTTTATTAAATATTCTTGTTGTTTCTTTTTCCTTCATCGGGCTGCTTTTTTATTGGAAAAAGTCTTCGCAAGAGGTCCTTGTGCTATTGGGGGTATTGTTGGCCGGGTACTTCGGACAATCCATTTTTGTGGTACCAGAGCAGCGTTTTGTGCAGGCCGCACTCATGGTCAGCTGGTTATTTTGTTTGCTATTCTTACCGGTATTGTTGGGTGGTAAATGTTTTCAAGTAAGTCTGGGGCGGTGTCGTGGGCTGCTTTTCCCGGGAGTGGAAGGCGGCCAGAGTAATAACCTTGATAAAATACAGGTAGGAAAAGATCATGCTTGATAACCAGTTTGATTACATCATAGTAGGCGCAGGTTCTGCAGGCTGTGTTCTGGCCAACCGTTTGTCGCGTAACAGCAATATCCGTGTGCTGCTGATTGAAGCCGGCGGTAAAGATACCAACCCGATGATCCACATGCCGATGGGTTTCATCAAACTGATTTTTGATCCGAAAGATACCAATATATATTTCAGCGAACCGGAGCCCGGTTGTAATAATCGTCCGATCCATTCGCCGCGTGGCCGTGTACTCGGCGGTTGCAGCTCGATCAATGGCATGGTCTATATTCGCGGCCAACGTGAAGATTACGATGAATGGGCAAAAATTCCCGGTTGCGAGGGTTGGGACTACGAGAGCCTGTTGCCGTATTTTCGGCGCAGTGAAAATTTTGAACTGGGAGAAGCGAGCCGTTACCACGGCAAAGGTGGCGAATTGAATGTCACGAATTGCCGCACCGAATATATGCACTCCGAGTATTACCTTCGTGCAGCAGAAGCGACGGGGATTCCGCGTACCAACGATTTCAATGGTGAAAAACAGGAAGGCGTCGGTTATTTCCAGTTGAACCAGAAAGCGGGCAAGCGCTGGAGTTCGGCGGCTGCATTTCTTGGCAAGGAAGTGTGCAAACGCAAGAATCTTGTGATTGCGACAAAGTCGGTCGCAGCAAAAATTCTGTTCCATAAAACGCGTGCTATCGGTGTACATTATCTTGATAGCAAGGGTCAGTTACAGGAAGCTGCTGCGATGCAGGAAGTGATTCTTGCTGCCGGCGCATTGAACTCACCTGCGCTGTTGGAAATGTCTGGTGTGGGCCAGCGTGAAGTGATCGAGAGTCACGGTATTGAATTGAAGCAGGAACTGCGCGGCGTAGGTGAAAACTTGCAGGATCATTATCACGTGCAAGTGCAACACGGTGTGAGTAAGGGTAGGACTATCGGTGATGATGGTAAATTTCCCCTCGTCGTGTTTAACGTTTTCAAATATCTTTTCAGTAAACGCGGCTTGCTGGCATTTCCTGCCGCCAATATCGGTGCGTTTTATCGCGAGGCCGGTGAAACCCGTCCGAGCATGCAAATCCACTTTACGCCGGGTGCTGGCGGCATGGATGACAAAGGCAATATGACGCCTTCGCCTGTGCCGGGTGTGAATTCCACCACCTGTCTGTTGCGGCCAGAGGCGCGTGGTCATGTGCATATCCGCAGTGCTGATCCTAAAGCGCCACCCAAAATTCTCTATAACTATCTGACCAATGAAAACGATTGCAAGCGTGTAGTCGACGGTGTGAAAAAGCAGCGGGAAATTTATGCGGCCGCACCGTTTCGCGAGATTGGTACGACAGAAATCGTGCCCGGCGCACAAGTGCAGACCGACGAACAGATTCTGGATTATTGCCGTGAAAAAGGCGGCAGCGTGTATCACCCGGTTGGCACCTGCAAGATGGGCGCAGCCGATGACCAATCAGCCGTTGTCGACAATGAATTGAAAGTTCACGGTTTGCATGCGCTGCGCATAGTGGACGCATCGATTTTTCCTAATCTGCTGTCTGGTAATACGCATGCGCCGACTGTTGCTGTTGCTGAAAAAGCTTCAGACATGATTCTTGCTGATCGTGAAAAAAATCGTGCGGATGCATTTGCCGGTTTGCCACCGAAAGGTATTGATACTGCAAGCGGCGGTGGCAAGTGCCCGTTCGGGCATGGATAAAATCAACTACCCACCCGAACTGCCCGTTGTTGAGCGCCGGCACGAAATTGCCGAGCTCATTAAAAACCATCAGGTGCTGATTGTTGCCGGTGAGACCGGTTCGGGTAAAACCACACAGCTGCCAAAAATTTGTCTTGAACTGGGCCGTGGTGAAAATGGAATGATTGGTCACACCCAGCCACGCCGTTTGGCTGCGCGCACAGTCGCTACACGCATCGCACAGGAATTGAATGAGCCGCTAGGACAAACGGTTGGTTGCCAGGTGCGATTTCATGATGACAGCAGTGACAACACGCGCATCAAGCTGATGACAGACGGTATCCTGCTGGCAGAAATCCAGCGCGACCGTTTGCTGAAAAAATATGACACGCTGATTGTTGATGAAGCGCACGAACGCTCGCTCAATATTGATTTCCTGCTCGGCTATATCAAGCTGTTGCTGCCAAAACGTCCTGATTTGAAGTTGATCATCACGTCGGCCACCATTGATGTGCAGCGTTTTTCCGAACATTTTGCCGACCGTAAAGGCAATCCTGCGCCGATTATTACGGTAGAAGGGCGCACTTATCCGGTTGATATCACCTACATGCCGCCCGATGAAATGCCGGGTAAACCGGATGATGTGGGAGAAGTGATCGAGCAAGCACTGGATTATCTGTTGGATACAGAAAAATCGCGCAGTGTGCGCGGTGGTGATGTGCTGGTGTTTCTTTCAGGCGAGCGCGACATTCTTGATACGGCGCGCCACTTGCGTAAACAACAAACCTATAACAACAATCTGAAACATTGTGAAGTGGTGCCGTTATACGCGCGGCTGACATTGAAAGAGCAGCAGAAAATATTTTCACCGCACGCCGGACGCAGGATTGTTCTCGCGACCAATGTGGCCGAAACATCACTCACTGTGCCGGGAATCCGTTATGTGGTTGATGTGGGTAATGCACGTATCAGTCGCTACAGTCATCGCACACGTGTGCAGCGTTTGCCGATAGAAAATATCTCGCAAGCCAGTGCCAACCAGCGTGCAGGGCGTTGCGGCCGTTTGGAAGCCGGTATTTGTGTGCGGCTGTACAGTGAAAATGATTTTCGTGCACGGCCGGCGTTTACCGATCCTGAAATTCGCCGCACCAATCTGGCATCGGTTATTTTGCAGATGCTGTTGTTGAAACTGGGCAGGATGGAAGATTTTCCTTTTCTGGATGCGCCGGATTCGCGACATGTGAATGAAGGTTACAGCTTGCTAACCGAGCTGCGTGCTGTGGATGAACAGCGTGTTATTACAGCGCTGGGGCGCGATATTGCCCGGTTGCCGCTGGATCCACGTCTTGCTGCGATGCTGGTGGCGGCGCAGAAAAAGAATTGCTTGCGTGAAGTCCTGATTATCACCAGTGCGCTCAGCGTGCAGGATCCGCGCGACAGACCTGTCGATAAAAAACAGCAATCTGACGAAAAACACAAACAGTGGGCGGATGAGCGCTCGGATTTTGTCAGCTACCTGAAGTTGTGGTCAGCCTACGAACAGCAGCGTCAAGCGTTGTCGCAAAATGCACTGCGGAAATTTTGCGAACAGAATTTTCTCTCGGCACAGCGTATGCGCGAGTGGCGCGATATCCATCACCAGTTGCACGTGGCCTGCCAGCAAAATAGCTGGAAAGAAAATGTCGATGCGCTGGATTATTCCAAGCTGCCGCCAGCAGCGTATGCCAATCTGCACCAGGCATTGTTGGTAGGGTTGTTGTCGAATATTGCACTGAAGCAGGAGGACCGTGAGTATCTCGGTTGCCGTCAACGCAAACTGCGTATTTTTCCCGGTTCAGCACAAGCTAAAAAATCGCCGCGCTGGTTGGCAGCTGCCAACCTGATGGAAACCTCGCAATTATTCGCACACGGTGTGGCGATGATCGAGCCGCAGTGGGTATTACCAGCAGCCAGCCATCTTTTGCAGATGGATTATTTCGAGCCATTCTGGGATGAGCCGCGCGGTATGCCAATGATCCATCAGCGCATCAGTTTGTACGGCTTGGTGCTGGTAGAAAAAAAGACGGTGTTTTATGGTGACATTGACAGGCCGCAAGCGCGTGAATTGCTGATTCGTGAAGCGCTGGTGGCAGGAAAGTATCGCGGTCGCTCCACTTTTTTGGCGCGCAACCAGGCATTGATTGAACGGGTACAGGATATGGAAGCGCGCATTCGCCGCCGTGATTTGTTGGTGGATGATAGCGCCTTATTTGCTTTTTATGCCGCACGTATTCCGGATGATATTGTCACCGTCAATGAACTGGATAACTGGTATAAGAAAGTCAGCCAACACGATGCACAATTATTGTTGCTGCGTGAAGAAGACGTGCTGGTGCGTGATCCCGGTGATGAAACTATCGTGCAATTTCCGGATCATCTGGATTGTCACGGCAATGCGCTCAGACTGCTTTACAGTTTTGAACCCGGCCACGCGAATGATGGTGTGACACTGCAAGTGCCATTGCCCCTGTTGAACCAGATTCCAGCTGAAAAAATCAGCTGGTTGGTGCCGGGGTTACTGGCCGATAAAATCCAGGCTTTATTGCGTGCATTGCCAAAAAGCTTGCGCAAAACACTGGTGCCACTGCCGAATACTGCAGAAAGACTGGCCGCTTTATTGCAACAATCTCCCGATGTTGCAGAAAGTCTGTCACAAGCATTGGTAAAAAGTCTTTTGCGTTTTTACAGTTTGCAGATCAGTGAGCAAGATCTGGATGAAGCGCAACTGGATGCGTTTTATCGCATGAATATCCAGGTATTGGGTGAGCGCGATGTGGTGTTGGCGCAGGGCAGGGATCTTGTCTTGTTACGTGCCGAGTTTTCTTCGCAAGCCCGTGAAGTGGTACAGCAGGCGGCTGAGACAGGGTTTGCCCGTACCGGTATTCGCAGCTGGGATTTTCCGGATCTGGCTGATACGGTGCCGCAACAGCGCGGCGATATGCGCATTACTGCGTGGCCTGCCTTGCAGGATGCTTATGACAGTGTCGCCATTACGTTATATGACACGCAAGTGGTAGCGGAACGGGAGCATAAGCGCGGCTTGGTGCGTCTGGCTGTGCTGTCTTTGCCGCAGCAAATCAAGGCGCTGCAAAAAGATTGTCTGCGTGATAACCGTGTGCGGCTTGCTCTGGCAGCTTTTGGTTCAGCCAGCGAATTGATGAATGATTTTGTTGATACGTGCGTTGCGCAGACATTTTTTTCTGGTCAAGCATTGCCGCGCAGCAAGGAAGATTTTGAAAACAGTATCGCGCAACATAAATCGGCGTTGTACGGCGTTGCTCAGCAACTGGAAAAAGTATTGGCACATGCGGCGTTGCTGGCACAAACCATCCAGCAACAACTGGATGCGTTGAAATCACCAGAGGCAAAAATGACGGTACAGGATATTCGTTCACAGCTTGCAGGTTTGTGGTTTCCCGGTTTTTTGCGCGCCGTAGCGTATGAGCAGTTGATGCAGTACGGGCGCTATATGGAAGCCTTGCAGAAACGGTTGGAAAGATTGCGTGGCGGTGTGCCGCGTGATCAACAAGCCGTAGCCCAGTTGCAAAAATTCTGGTTGCCTGTGCGAGAACAGTTGGAAAAAACATCGATGGTAGACTGGACTGAACCGCAACAGGAGTTACGGTGGCTGCTTGAGGAATGGCGCATTGCGTTGTTTGCCCAGCCGATGAAAACGAGAGTAGCCGTTTCTGAAAAACGTGTTGCAGAGCTTTTCAGGTTGTCTCAATCAGGCAAGTAGTTTCTGTAATATCGCTTCGTAAACCAGCGATAACTGATCCAGCTCGCCGATATGCGTGTTCTCATCCACTTTATGGATAGTGGCGTTAACGGGGCCGAGTTCCACCACTTGTGCGCCAGTGGGTGCAATAAACCGGCCATCAGATGTGCCGCCGGCAGTAGACAGTTCAGTGTTGATGCCAGTCACTTCGCGAATCGCTGCAACAGTTGCATCCACCAGTGCGCCACAATCCGTCAGGAAAGGTTGCCCGCTCAGTGACCAGACGATGTCGTAATCCAGTTTGTGTTTTTGCAGGATAGCTTCTGTGCGTGCGCGCAGGATTTCTTCAGTGACTTCTGTCGAGAAGCGAAAATTAAATAGCACTTCCAACGTTCCTGGAATGACATTGGTGGTGCCGGTGCCTGCGTGGATATTGGAAATCTGGAAACTGGTGGCAGGAAAAAATGCGTTGCCGTTATCCCACACTTCTGCAGTGAGTTCTGCCAGTGCCGGTGCAGCATCGTGAATCGGGTTGCGCGCCAGTTGCGGATAGGCCACATGGCCTTGCACGCCTTTTACAGTCAACGTCGCGCCGAGTGAGCCGCGGCGACCGTTCTTGATGGTGTCGCCAGTCACTTTACTGCTGGATGGTTCACCCACCAGACACCAGTCTATCAATGTGTTTTCTGCTTGCAGTTGTTGCACGACTTTTACTGTGCCATCAACAGCAACACCTTCTTCATCGCTGGTGATCAGGAAGGCAATACGGCCTTTGTGATCTGGGTATGCTGCGACAAAACGTTCACAGGCTGTGACCATCGCAGCGAGACTGCCTTTCATATCAGCAGCACCGCGACCATAGAGATAATCGCCTTTTAGCGTCGCCTTGAACGGTGCGCTGTGCCAATGATGTTCATCACCGCCAGGCACGACATCCGTGTGGCCAGCAAAACAGAAAATTTTTCCCTGCTGTTGTAAATCGGAGCTGCCGTGTATGGCCCAGAAATTTTTTACATCGCCAAAAGGCATTTCGCGACACGCAAAACCTATAGCAGATAAACGCTGCATCATGATCTGCTGACAATCTGCATCATGTGGCGTGACCGACGGTTGTTCGATCAGTTGGCAGGTGAGTGCGAGTGTAGGCGTCATCGTCATGCAATCATCAACTCAGTTATGTTTGTGTTCAGTTATGCTTGTGCAAAGCTTCATTCAGTTCGATAGCGGATTTGTTGGTCAGGCATTCTATCGCGCCGGTTTTTGAATTGCGGCGAAATAACAGATCGGATTTACCGGCCAGTTCCCGTGCTTTGCAGCTGCCTGCAGCTTTACCCGTGCTATCAATCAATGCCACGACTGAACCGGCAGTGATGTAGAGGCCAGCTTCAACAGTGCAGCGATCACCGAGCGGAATGCCCACGCCGGCATTCGCGCCGAGCAAGCAACCTTCACCGAGTGCGATCACCACATTGTTGCCGCCAGACAGCGTGCCCATGGTGGATGCGCCGCCGCCGATATCCGAACCTTTACCGACAAACACACCAGCGGAGATGCGTCCTTCCACCATGCCCGGGCCTTCAGTGCCGGCATTAAAGTTGACGAAACCTTCGTGCATGATGGTGGTGCCTTCACCGAGATAGGCGCCAAGGCGTACGCGTGCCGTGTGTGCCACACGAACACCGGATGGCACAACATAGTTCGCCATTTTTGGAAATTTATCGACCGAAGAGACTTCCAGCACGCGGCCATTGACTCGCGCCTGCAACTGACGCTGCGCCAGTTCACGGATATCAATGGCGCCTTCATCTGTCCATGCAACATTCGGCAGCAGACCAAAAATACCGGCCAGGTTAATCGTGTGCGGTTTCACCAGGCGGTGCGACAGTAAATGCAGTTTCAGGTAAACCTCGGGCACAGAAGCAGGTGCTGCATCGGTTTCCAGTAGTGTTACTACCAGAGAGCGCTTGACATGGATCATGGTATTGAGCCAATCAAACGTATACCCTGCGGCTTGTAGCGCAGCGCAAAGCGTTTGACACTGGGCAGCAGAAATCTGGATCGCTGCGTTACCGCCGCCATGTTGAAGATGATCGGCAATTGTCCGGGCAACATCGGCAGCAGGATGCAGGAGCGGTGCGGGATAAAAGACTTCCAGCCATTCGCCATTGCTGTTTTGGGTGCCGATACCGATGCCGATGGCAAATGTCATGCTATGTCTCCGCTATACTGGACTTAAGTAGTGTGTAAACGTGCGTAAAATGGCGCGCAGGATAACATTTTCACCCAACGGAAGAGAGAGCCTATGTATAAGCGCATTCTGGTTGCGATTGATTTAAGCGAAGAATCACACGGTTTGCTGGATAAAGCCGTGGAGTTGGCGGGGCAATATGGCGCCAAGCTGGATGTGGTGCACGTAATGGACTGGCCGCTGACAGGATTTGATCCGGTGGTAGGGTATTCCAGCATCAGTGATGAATCCTTGCTGGAGGGAATTGCTGGTTCTGTGCAGAAAATAGTGGCCAGGCATAATGTGGCAGAGGGCAACATCCACACATTGCTCGGACAACCCTCCAGTACCGTGGCTAATCTCGTCGAACAGTTGCAGGCAGATTTACTGGTAGTGGGTTCACACGGTAAGCGCGGTTGGCGCGCGTTGATGGGATCAACCGCCAACGCCATCTTGCACGCAGTGCAGTGCGATTGTCTGGTGGTGCGCATTAAAGCCTGATTGCTGGTTAACGGGCTTTGATGGCATCCAGTTTCTGGCACAGCGCAACAGGTTGTGCCGGGCAGTGGATACTGGCATCCAGCGGTTTGCCGCCGGTGCTGTACCACCACTGCAGGGCCTCCCGGCGGTAGTTTTCAATGCGTTTTTGTTGGGTTTGTTGCGCGGCAAGATTCGTTTCTTCGTATTGGTCGGTAGGTAAATAGTACAATTCTTCATCGCCTGCATTGCGGGCAGGAAAATTCGACATTCCGCTCTGGATGGTCAGCACAATATTGTCTTTCTCGCGCAGATCGCGCAAATAGAAAATGTATTTCCACTCGCCGTCGCGTATATGCAGGGCATAAATGTCGCGTTCCGGGCGTGATGTGCGATCAGCTTCTGTTCTCTCCGTGTAGGATTGGTAATCTGCGCCAAACTGTTTTTCCGAAACGGGTGGCAATTGTTTTTCAATAACCGGTTTCAGGCTGTGGCTCTGTTCTGTGCCTGCCAGCGCGGGAATGCCTGCAAAATCCAGCAGTGTGTTGTACATGTGTATGCTGGAAGTTTGTGCATCTATACGTTGTGCCGGTATATGGCCGGGCCATGAAAAAATCATGGGCGTACGAAGCCCTAACTCGTAGGGCGTATTTTTGGAATAAGTACGATAGGTCTGGCCATTATCGGACATAAAAACAAACAGCGTGTTATCAATCTGTCCTTTTTCCTTCAATTTCTCCTGAAGTTTTTTGGCCTCACTGTCAAACCAGAGATTCATGGCCAGTAAAACTTTTTCCTTTTCCCGGAATTCCTGTTGTTTATCGGCTGGCATACCGGGTTGGATGCTGATTGCGTTGGCATCAATCGCATCTAGGAATTCTTGCGGAGGATTGTGCGGCGTGTGTGGCAGCATTGGTGCCCACCAGATAAAGAATGGTTTGTTGCCGGCGTATTGATCAAGAAATTGCCAGAGCGCATCCTGATTTTTTCGCGCAAACCGGTCGCGATCGGTATCAAAACTGTCAAACCCGCGCAGATCAGGTTCCTGCTCCCAGAATTTCCCGCCGCTGAATGTTGCATAGCCATGTTGCTGCAATCGTGTTGCTAACGTTACCGAACCGCGCGGCAATCCTATCGCGCCGTTATTGGCTTGTACGTGATTCTGGTGTGGCCACTGGCCGGTTAGCAGTGTGGCCAGTGATGGGCGACAGAAAGCGCTGGGTACGTATCCCGTTGTAAATACGGTGCCTTGTTGTGCGAGTTGATCGAGTGTGGGCGTACGTGCTGCTGCGTTGCCCATAAAACCGAAATTATCGTAACTGATATCGTCGGCAATCAGGAACACAATGTTGGGCGGATTATTTGCTGGTGTTGCTGTAGTGGTTGGAACGTTGCCAGCAATATCTTTCAGTTTGTATTGTGCTGCGAGTTCGCGGCGCACGGCCACAAACAATTCCGAACCCAGCTGACGTGTAGAAAAATCACCACGAATACCGCGTTTTTCAAGGTATGTAATCACGTAGCCGTTATCTTGCAAGACATTCTGTCTCATGTCATAACCCAGATCATAGAGAATGTCGGGTTTGGCAATGCCACATTGCCTGTTCAATACAGGAAGCAGGGCAAAAAATTCGTCATAGCTGATCTTGATACCGGTTTCAGTGCGTGGGAATTTATTGAGCAACGGACAACCTGAAAGATCACGTGTACTCAATGCGCGTAAATCAAGAAAGTGCAAACGCTCTGGAAAGTTTTTGCCGAGATGATAGGGAATAAATCCCATTTGAATCGAGGCAATGTTCAGTTTTTCCGGATAAGTAGCCAATTGCGACATCAGACTGTTCAGGTGTTCGAGCTGTGGAATATCACGCAGGGCATCCTTGGTATGCAGTTCTGCCTGGCTGTAGCTCTGGGTTTCGATAGTATCTGGAATATAGCGCTGGATCGCCGCGGTCTGGTCGAGAGTGCTGAGGCCTGTTGATCTGGTGTGTGCAAAATACCAGCTGTCATACAGTGCTACAAAAAATAACAGGGCGAATACTGATCTACTGAATATTTTCCACGGTGTCAGAAAAAAACACACACATAACAGCAGCGCAGGTAAAACAGGTAAAAGAAAACGGGACGCTTCCATCCAGTCGCCGCCGGTAGCGATGATGAATGCTAGCTGTGCGAGTGCCAGTGAACCGCTAACCAGAACAGGCAATCGCAACGGGTGCTTCCAATACATCAGCGCCGCAAACCAGCTGAATAATCCTGCTGCAGTGATGCACTGTGTGGTGATGGAATCGCCAGCATCAATAATATAGTTAATGCCCTTCAGTATGTTCCATAGAAATTCACGGCTGCTTTTTGCAGTGACCGGTTGTGGAAACCAGTCATTAAAATAGTAGTGGCGCCATAGGCCGGCCAATCCGGCTGCCGCAACAGTTGTCAGTAGCAGGATTATCCATTGAGTATGGTTTTTGCGTTGCAATAACCAGGCTAATAAACCGAAACAAAACAGTACAATAAAAGTTTCTGGCCTGTTCAATACCGCCAGTGCAGCGACTACTGCTAGCCGGCCCAGCTGTTTTTTGGTGGGATTATCCTGCAAACATAAAAATAAAATTATTGTGAACAACGCAGTGCTGACAAGTGTTTCCATGCCACTGCAAGACCAGAAAACCATGCTGGGTGCGGCGGTGAGTATCAGGATATGGGCAGGATTGATTTTTTGCTGGCGAAGAATGCAGGCGGAAGCCAGTAGTGTAAAAAATCCTGCAGCCAGTGACAGGACAAGCGATAAAGTCGGTATTGCCATAAAGGGCGTAATTTTATGGCATGCAGCGAGCAGCAACGTATACAGCAGCGTAGAGGATTGTTCGACATGCTCGCCGTTGTAATTGAGTATGTGGCCATGTTCCGCCAGCGTTTGTGCCGACCAATACGTGAAGAAAGCGTCATCGCGGCCGGTATCGCCATACATAAAAATGCATTGCGCCAATAGAAGAGCGGCGCTACCCAGTATTATTGAAAGAAAATACGTTTGATTTTCCTTGCGCATCATCAGGCCTTGAGTGTAGCCACAGGATTTTTTCTTTGTGGGAAACAGTGTTGGCAAATCAGACAGCGTGTGCCATCGCAACTGTGGGCGGAGCAATGTTCGCGGCCATAATAAATGATCTGCAGATGCAGGGCGTTCCAGCTCTCACGCGGAAACAGTTTCTTTAAATCCATTTCTGTTTGTGTCACGTTCTTGCCATTGGTGAGTTTCCAGCGCTGCGCCAGACGATGGATATGCGTGTCTACAGGGAAAGCAGGCACACCAAAGGCCTGTGACATCACCACACTGGCAGTTTTATGGCCGACGCCCGGTAACTTTTCCAGATCGATAAAATTATCCGGTACCACGCCGTTATGTTCATTAACCAGGATATTGGATAGCGTATGAATGGCTCTGGATTTTTGCGGTGACAGGCCGCAGGATTTGATGGCCACTTCAATTTTTTCAGCGGGAATTTTTGCCATATCAAAAGGGTTGTCTGCCAGCTTCCACAGATCGGGGGTGACTTTGTTGACGCGCTCATCGGTGCATTGTGCCGATAATAATACAGCTACCAGTAGGGTATAGGGATCTTTGTGCGCCAGTGGAATAGGTGGATCCGGATACAGTTCCGCCAGCTTATTGGCAATCCATGCAGCGCGTTCTTTTTTTAACATGGCTGAAAAATCAACATGGTTTTAGAGTCAACATGGTTGCAAAAAAGTCCGGATGCGTTGTGCAGCATCAATACATTCAGCCAGCGGAGCGACTAGTGCCATCCGCACGTAGCCGGCGCCTGGCGTTATGCCGTTGACCTCGCGTGACAGAAAGCTGCCGGGCAACACGGTGATATTCTGGTCAGCAAACAGTGCGCGTGCAAAATCCTGATCATTACGGTTAACGTGCATCCACAAATAGAAACCGGCATCGGGTTTGCTGACGGTAATTTTTCCGGCTTGGATGCAGTTGTCGAGAATATCCAGTACAGCAGAAAACTTTTCTGTGTAGCAGCGACGGTTTTCTATCACGTGCGCTTCATCCTGCCATGCAGCGATACTGGCGTATTGGTGTTGCAAAGGCATGGCACAGCCATGGTAGGTGCGATACAGCAGGAATTTTTCCAGTATGGCAGCGTCACCGGCAACAAAACCGGAGCGCAGACCGGGCAAGTTTGAGCGCTTGGATAGCGAATGAAATACCACGCAGCGATTGAAATCATGTCGCCCCATTGCGCTACAGGCTTGCAACAAACCTGCCGGTGGATTGGTTTCATCGAAATACAATTCTGAATAGCATTCATCGCTGGCAATGATGAAATCGTATTGGTCAGCTAATGCGATCAGTGATTGCAATTGACTCACGCTCATGACGCTGCCGGTCGGGTTGCCCGGTGAACAGATAAATAACAATTGGCAGCGTTGCCAGACATCAGCAGGAACGCTGGAAAAATCCGGGATAAAACCGTTAGCGGCAGTGCAGTTGATGAAATAAGGCTCAGCGCCGGCGAGTAATGCTGCGCCTTCATAGATCTGGTAAAACGGATTGGGTGAAACCACAGTCGGATTGGCTTTTGTTGTATCAATCGTTGCCTGGGCAAACGAAAACAATGCTTCACGCGTACCATTAACGGGAAGGATTTGTGTTTCGGCATTGAGTGTTTGTTGTAGCTGGAAGCGGCGTGTGCACCACTGTGCAATGGCATCACGCAAGGCAGGAATGCCTTTGGTTGTGGGGTAGTTGCTGAGGCCGCTCATTTTTTCTATCAGGGTGCGCACAACAAAATCCGGTGCCGGGTGTTGTGGTTCACCAATAGACAGGGCGATATGTTTCAGGTGGTCGGGTGGAGTAATGCCAGCTTTCAAAGCCGCCAGTTTTTCAAACGGGTAGGGCTGCAAAGTATTGAGTAGTGGATTCATGTTGGTTGCTGGATTCATGTTGATCGTTGGTTTTTACATGGCTGGCGCGGAGGTTTTTGCAACCTGCTTGTCGAGTTGCTCGCAAATTTCTGTTTGCAGTGCCGCGCAGAATTCCGGATTAGATAATGGTTTCCCTTCCTGGTCCGTGACAAAAAAAACGTCTTCCACCCGTTCGCCGAGTGTGGTGATCTTGGCATTGTGGATACGGATACCGAACTCGACAAACACACGGGCAATACGTGCTAACAGGCCGGGTCTGTCTGGAGAGATGACTTCCAGTACGGTAGTGCCACTGTTGATATCGTTGACCATGCTGGTGCGGGTAGGCATGGTAAAATGTTTCAGTTCGCGTGCTGTGCGACGTTGGGAAATAGAAGGAAAGTTACCGATATTGTGTGCCAACTCATCGTGCAATGTTTGCCAGATAATATTGCGACGTTCATTGTCATTGCCTATCGGTTCCAGGTTTTCATTGAGTACAAAATACGTAT
>DATIDQ010000003.1:0-3659 GCA_035456205.1 Pseudomonadales bacterium | reverse complement strand
GAGTCTGGGTCATGCCGCGCCACATGTAATTGCTGACTGCACCGATGTTGGCGCTGCCTTCAAAGCCTGCACCCAACTCAAGTGACATAGCCTGTGAACCGGCTAACATCAGAACGCTTACCGCTACTGCCTTACTTATAGTTTTCATATTCGTTTTCTCCTGATGGTTTACCCGATGTCGGGCCGACGTAATACTACTGTAATAAACAGAATGGTTACACTGGATGTAAGGCCTTCTGTCACAGCAGCAACAGGCAATTGACGCTATCACCCGCCGCAAATGTTTCGCCAACTGGCACGCACAACAATGCATCCGCCTGACACACTGACGACAACACACCCGACCCCTGATTCGGCAATGCACGCGCTATCAACACTTCACCTTCCTGCTGAAGCGTCACACGCAAATATTCTTCACGTTTGATTGCGCGCGGCCAATCAAATCCTGCACGCGCCGGAATATGCCGAAGCTCCTGCACAACAGCTCCCTGTAATGTTTGCAAAAAAGGCCGCACAAACAACAGAAAAGTTATAAAGGCAGATACCGGATTCCCAGGTAAACCAAAAAACGGGACTGTAGCAACGCTTCCGAATGCCAACGGCTTGCCGGGTTTGACAGCAATCTTCCATACATCCAGTTTTCCTTGTGACAATACAGCCTGCTTCACATAATCAGCATCGCCAACTGAAACGCCACCTGTGCTGATCACAACGTCTGCTGTGGTCGACAGTTTTTGTAATGCAGCTTCAGTAGCAGCCAGATCATCTTGCACAATACCGGCATCTATCACTTCACAACCCAGATCACGTAACAAAGCACTGAGCAGGTAACGATTAGAATTATAAATTTTTCCGGTCTGCGCCTGCTCACCCGGCTCCAGCAGTTCATCGCCCGTGCATAACAAACCGACACGCAGTGCGGAGGTAACAGCAAACTGATCCACACCTATCGATGCGAGCAGACCGATATCCTGCGCACGCAATCGGTGACCCGTTGAAAACAACACATCACCAACGGCAATATCTTCCCCTGCACGGCGAATATTCTCGCCAATTTTTACGGTGACACCGTCGTGAATAGTGATTACATTGTCATCACGAGTAACATCTTCCTGAATAACAACAGCATCAGCACCTTGTGGCACAGGTGCGCCGGTAAAAATGCGCTGCGCTGTTCCAGCTTGCAACATACCGGGTACAGCACCCGCATAAATGATGCCTGCAACAGGAACTGGCTGGCCAGCTACACAATCTTCTGCACGCACGGCATAACCATCCATGGCACTGTTATCACAAGACGGTACGTTAATAGCTGCGATAACATTTTGTGCCAACACACGACCACTGCTTTCCAACAGGGAAACAATGTCTGTTTTATGTAATGGCTTTGCTGCTGCGAGAATGGTCTCACGCGCTTCTCGAATAGTCAGCACGAGCTTATTTCAGCACTTTATTGCGAGTATTGAGCACACCGACAAAATTGCACGGCCTGTGTTCACTATCAAGTTGTTCACGAATAATATTGATCCATGCGGTTTTGCATGCGCCCGTAGAACCCGGCATGCAGAATATCACTGTGTTATTGGCAAGCCCTGCAATAGCTCGTGACTGGATAGTCGATGATCCAATTTCCTGCAAGGAATACGCACGAAAGATTTCACCAAAACCATCAATGACTTTATCAAACAATGGCAACACCGCTTCCGGCGTGGAATCACGCCCACTAAAACCGGTGCCACCTGTCACCAACACTGCTTTCACTTGTTCGGCTGCAATCCAGCGTGATAACACTGCACGAATCTGGTAGATATCGTCACACACAATCTGTTTATCTGCCAACGAGTGCCCTGCTGTTTGCAAAGCTTCCACCAGATATTTTCCTGATGTGTCGGTATCTTCATTGCGCGTATCCGACACTGTCAACACGGCTATCGGTAGTGCAGCAAACCCTTCAGTCGCAACCGCCATCATTATCTCCTTCTGGAATGGTATGAATAACACTGGCATTTGCTAACAGTGCACGTTTGACACCTGTAGTCAGACCTGCTCGCCAGGCATGTTGTTTAATGCCAAATGTTTCGCGAATCTTGCTGCAATCCAGCGCCCAGGATAACGGTGGCAGCCCCTCTGCTATTTCGCGCATATCCATCACAAGATTCAATTCAGGTTGCGAATCAATAATCTGTTTTACCAAGCGTGCAAAATCATGATAGCTGACGGCATCTGTACCGCAATAATGATAAATACCCCACGGCTCTATTCCGCAACTTAATTGTTGTAACAATGCAACAATAACGCGAGCCGCATCGCGAACAGATGTCGGGCAAAACTGATAGCGTACCGATACTGCTGCTGACCCGCCCTTACGCCAGGCATCCAGCAAATTCGTCAATACATTTGGTCCGAGGCTGCTGAACAATTCTCCCGTGCGTAGAATCAGATGACGGGGACATGCATCCATTACCGCACGCTCTCCCGCCCGACGCATCATTCCATAAGCCGCAACAGCATCCGGCTCATCCGTTTCACGGTACGCCACCGTCTGTTGTCCGGAAAAAATCTGGCAATCTGACAACTGCAGCAGGAAACATCCCGTTGTTGCAGCAGCTTTCGCCAGGGTTTCCGGATTGCGGACATATTGGCAGGCCATTGCTTCAGCATGTTGGCCAACATTGTCTCCGCTGAAAGGCAGATGCTGCACGTTGACGATGGCTACAATCTGTTTGTCACGCAGCAGGGATTCCAGCTCCGGCACGGATATGTCTGCCA
Source organism: Pseudomonadales bacterium (assembly GCA_035456205.1). GTDB lineage: Bacteria > Pseudomonadota > Gammaproteobacteria > Pseudomonadales > UBA7239 > UBA7239. The sequence continues at coordinate 890 of DATIDQ010000003.1, read as the reverse complement.
GTGTTTCAGCAGCCAATTGGATAAATGGAAACGGTAGCTGTTCCAGCCGATAGACCAGAGACTTGCCCAAGGGAGACTCGCCACCGCATAACAGTATTTTCATGGGCATAAATCTATTCTTACAGACATAAATATGTTTTCACAGACAGGGAATCTATTACAGATCAAGGCTGCTGCAGCATACAACAAAGTGCCGACTATCCATAAATAATCCAATACAGAACATAAAACGGCTGCTTGTTATAAAATCACAACACAACAATCAACAGACGATGCAGACAGATGGCACGCCTACCCTGGCTGGAAATCAACGACGCGTTTCCCCCGACAGCCAGCGCAGAATCCGGTGGCCTGCTGGCAGCGGGAGCGGATCTGTCGGCCACTCGCTTGCTGAATGCTTACCAACACGGGATTTTTCCATGGTACAGCGCTCATGAGCCTATCTTGTGGTGGAGTCCGGCTCCTCGTTGCGTGATCTACCCCGAACAATTTCATGCATCGCGCAGTTTATTAAAACGCATACGCAACCATCCGTTTCGCATCAGTAGCAATAAGGTATTTGCGGACGTGATGCTGGCCTGTGCAACCACCGGAGAGCGGGCACAAGGTACCTGGATCACCCGGAATATGTTTGATGCTTACCGTGATATGCACAACCTGGGCTGGGCACACTCAGTAGAAGTATGGCAGGAAGATAAACTGGTTGGTGGCGTTTACGGACTCGCTATCGGGAGAATATTTTTTGGTGAGTCCATGTTCAGCTGCGCCGCCGATGCATCAAAAATTGCGTTGTACTCCTTGTGTCGAGCCCTGACGGTGCTGAACTTCCCGCTGCTGGATTGTCAGGTGGAAAATCCGCACTTGCTATCACTGGGCGCACAAAACATCAC
>DATIDQ010000002.1:0-3219 GCA_035456205.1 Pseudomonadales bacterium | reverse complement strand
GTTGGCGGTATCAGCAGCCACCAGTATCACAGCAGCTTGTGCGGCGTAGGGCACACACACACGTTCGCCAGAGAGTGTCCATTGGCCGCCTTGTTGGCTGGCTGTGCAGGCAGGGCGCAGGGCGGCGACCATGGATTCTTCAGCAACGGCCGCAGTCAGGATGGCTTCGCCGCTCGCCAGTTTTGGCAAATATTTCTGCTGTTGGGCGTCGGTGCCAAAACGGGTCAGAGGCAAGCCGCCCAGCACCAGGCTAGGCAGTAGCGGGATGGGTGCCACGAAGCGGCCTTGTTCTTCCAGTAACTGGCATACCTCAATAAACCCGAAGCCAGTGCCGTCATATGCCTCTGGTACAGCGGTACCCAGCAAGCCGGATTCAGCAAATAACTGCCACAGGCTCTGGCTGTACAGTTCGCCACTTTTGCCGTACTGCATCAGGAATTCATCGTGACAATTTTCACGCAGGATCTGGTTGGCCAGATCCTTGATCTGGGTCTGTTCTTCGGTAAAGGAGAATTCCATAACGACAACCTCGTGTGCTATCAGACAGCTATAAATTGGTCGCCATTTTGCCACAGACCGTCAATGGATGTGATGTAGGACTTTCCGTTGTCTGGCCGTATCTGGTGATATGATTCCTGCGAGCTTTTACCGTTGTTAATCAAGGAATTCCAGATTGTTTGAGTTGCAGGGTTATACCATCACACGGAAGATTGGCGAGGGCGGCATGGCGCTCGTTTATCTGGCGACACAGAATGCCTTCAAGCGACAGGTGGCCATCAAGGTGCTGTCGCCGGCTTATGCATCGGACTATGAGTTTGCCCAGCGATTTTTGCGGGAGTCAGAGACCGTAGCAAGCCTGTCTCATGCCAGCATTATTCCGGTTTATGACTTTGGCCAGAAAGATGGCACGTTCTACATGGTCATGGAATATCTGCCGGGTGGCGATCTCACCAAATGGATACAACGTGGTCTTGAAGAACAGGAAATTTTGCAGATTACCAGCGACATCGCATCGGCATTGCATCTGGCTCATGAGAAGGGTTTTGTGCACCGTGACGTCAAACCAGACAACGTCATGTTCCGGGAAAACAATACGGCGGTACTCACAGATTTCGGTATTGCACGCCAGAAAAATGCCAATAATCAGGTCACAGTGGCAGGTGCGATATTGGGTACGCCGAAGTATATGAGTCCTGAACAATTACAGGGCCATCCGGTGGATGCCCGTTCGGATATCTACTCACTGGGCATCATGTTTTATGAAATGCTGACGAAGAAGCCTCCTTACGAAGATCCTGAATTCATGGCGTTGGCCATGAAGCACCTGCAGGCGCCCATCCCCAAATTGCCGGCTGCCAGCATCCGCTATCAGGGATTGTTTGAAAAAATGGTAGCCAAACAACCGGACAAGCGTTTCCAGAGTGGTCTGGAGATTGTCAAAATCTTGCAGCAGGCGCGCAGTGGCCAGCTGGATCTTGCCGGTATCGACAGCAAGGGAGCGGGAACTGTCGTTGCCAGTAGCAGGCAGGCGTCTGTGCTTGCGCAACGTCAGAAACACCAGAATGTGCGTGAAGGCTTGCAGTGTGAAGAAACTGTGCTGTCAAAAAGCCTGTTTAGCAGCAAATATAAATTCACTGCTGAAGTGGTGGCATTAGACTGGACTCGTTTGTCTACCAGTCTGTCAACATTGGGCAGTACACAGTTACTGGACTGGTATAGCAAGCGCGGCCGCCAATGTGAGCAGGTAGAAGTGGTGGTTCTGTCCCATGCAGAGAATTATTCCAAAGCGCGGGCGGCCATCAAACGCTGGGCTGATATTCCTGTTGGCAAACTACTCAAGAAAACCGGCATCAAACTGGTCTTCCAGAATATCGAGGATGGTAAGGAGCAAACCGGGCGAATCAGCCTGTAAATCCCTGTTCCCTGCGTACTTTCCGTCTGTCCCCCTTGTTGTCGCCTCGTTACAATGCGCGGCTGAGATAATCAGTGATTGCGCAGAGGTATCCTCGTGTTTGTAGATGAGTCGAAAGAAGTCAAAGCCTTGCGCAAGGAATTGCGTGCCTATTTCGCCACCATCATGACGCCTGAAGTCAAAGAGGGTTGTCATGCCCGTGAAAGTGGCCAGATTTTCTGCGACACCGTACGCCAGATCGGCAAAGACGGCTGGCTCGCGCTGGGTTGGCCAAAAGAATACGGCGGCCGCGGCCTCGGCCAGTCTGAACAACTGGCATTTCTGGAAGAAGCTTATATCGCAGGCGCACCGATTCCATTCGTGACGCTCGGTACGGTTGGCCCCGCATTGATGGAACACGGTTCTGAAGAACACAAAAAGTTTTTTCTGCCAAAAATTGCTGCCGGTGAAATCCATTTTGCGATTGGTTACACCGAGCCGGGTGCTGGTACCGATCTGGCATCGCTGACAACATCAGCCGTTATCGAGGGCGATGAATTTGTTATCAATGGCACAAAAGTTTTTACTTCCGGTGCGGATAACGCGGATTACATCTGGCTGGCTGCCCGCACAGACAAAGATGCGCCGAAGCACAAAGGTATCAGCATGATTATGGTGCCGACCACTGCGAAAGGTTTTTCTTTTGCACATATCAAAACGGTGGGTGATGTCCCAACCTGCATGAGTTATTACGACAACGTGCGCGTGCCGGTTTCCAATCTGGTTGGCAAGCTGAATCGTGGCTGGAACCTGATTACGTCACAACTGAATCACGAGCGTGTTGGTCTCGCTGCCATCGGTGTGTGGACGCAGCGCGACTTCCAGTTTTTCCTCGACTGGACGCGTGAAGAACAGGCCAATGGCGCGCGCATTATTGATGAGCCTTGGGTGCAAACCAATATCGCAGAATGTTATGCGCGTTTGAAAGCGATGCGTGTTATCAACTCGCGCATGATGTGGCAATTGAACCAGGGGCAACCGGATCCTGCTTATGCTTCCGCTATGAAAGTGTACGTGACCGAATCGTCTATCGAATGTTATCGCTTGATGATGGACGTGGTGGGTGCAGCAGGTCTCATCCGTCGCCGCCAGTCACACACGGTGGTGGAAGGGCGTCTGGAAGAAGGTTTCCGCAAATGCCAGACCATGACATTCGGTGGTGGTGTCAACGAAGTGCAGCGTGAATTGATTGCGATGTTCGGCTTGAAAATGTCGCGGGCGTCGCGCGGTTGTGCAATAAAAGCAAGAAAAAAAAAATACCCCCAAGT
>DATIDQ010000001.1:0-17867 GCA_035456205.1 Pseudomonadales bacterium | reverse complement strand
GCCAGTGCAAAATTGGCAGCGCGCCCGAAAAAATCGCTGGTCATTTTTGTGGTGGGAGAAACAGCAAGAGCGGATCATTTTTCACTTAATGGTTATGGGCGTGACACCAATCCGGAATTGCAGAAGCAAGACATCCTGAATTACACCGATGTGCATTCTTGCGGCACCTCTACAGCAGTATCTGTGCCCTGTATGTTTTCAAAATTCGGGCGGGGGGACTACAGCGACAAGAAAGGCAAAACCCATGAGGACGTGCTGGATATGTTGCAGCGTGCCGGTATAAAAGTTTTCTGGCGCGACAATAACAGTGATTGCAAAGGCACTTGTTTACGTATCCCGAATGATGATGTGGCCAAACGCAAGAACAGTCCTTTCTGCAATGATATTCGCTGTCTGGATGAAGTCATGCTGGAAGATTTGCAGGCCTATGTAGATTCCTTGCCAGACAATGCCCTGATTGTGTTGCACTCGGATGGCAGTCATGGGCCGGAATATTTTGATCGTTATCCCGAAGCATTTGAGCGTTTCAAGCCGGCTTGCAAAACCAACCAGTTGGGCAGCTGTACCCAGGAAGAAGTGATCAATGTATATGACAACACCATTCTTTATACCGATCACTTTCTCAGTCAGGTGATCGAGTTTCTGAAACGCAATAACGCGCAGCGTGATACAGCGATGATTTATGTGTCGGATCACGGCGAATCATTGGGTGAAAACGGTCTTTATCTGCATGCAGCCCCTTATGCAGTGGCGCCGGAAGCGCAAACCCATGTGCCGATGGTGGCGTGGTTCTCGCCGGATGCGTTTGCACACTGGGGCATAGACCAGAACTGCCTGAAGCAAAAACAAAAAGACTCGTTGAGTCACGATAATGTTTTTCACACATTGCTGGGTCTGTTTGAAGTGCAGAGCAAGGAATATAAACCGGCACTGGATATGTTTAACAGCTGCCGCTCTGCAAGCCCGTAATTGTTTCGCCGCCGGTGTTTATTTGATTGGGGGGTATTCAAACCCGGATCAATGCTTTCTAATTCGCTCAATATTGACAATGAGAGCCAAGGCGAAACATGCCGATTACGATTGAACAGCTGCAGGCACTCGCGCCCTGGCATTTTGATATTCCTGTTGGTAACGGACTGAGGACAGCGCATGGCAATGCGCAGCTGGATGAGCAGCCTCCGCTCTCGAATCCTCAGAAGATAGGCAAATTACTCCGGGCCATTTATCCGGAAGGTCTGCAGGGTAAAAGCTTCCTCGACGTCGCCTGTAACGGCGGCGGTTACAGTTTGCTGGCGCGAGACCTTGGGGCAGAGCGGGTATTCGGTTTTGATGTGCGTGAACACTGGATAAACCAGGCGCAGTTTCTGCTGGAGAACTTGCCGGGCCGGCGTGACGTGATACGTTTTGTGCAGCAGGATTTACTGGAAGCAGAAAAAATACTTGGCGATGAGCGTTTTGATATCTGTCTCTTCAAGGGCATTTTTTACCACCTGCCGGATCCCGTCAGTAATCTGAAGATGATCGCAAATCGCACAGATGAAATACTGATTCTGGATACCGAAACAGCTATCGGAGAAAAAGATGGCTGCTTGCGTTTATATATGGAAGGTGTTGAAAATCATATGTCGGGCGTGCACCGTCTGGCGTGGTTGCCCACAGGCCCTGAAGTGATAAAAGATATTTTGCACTGGTTGGGATTTCCGGCTGCGCAACTGATTTTCTGGAAACAGCCTGCGGCACGTCCTCGCGGCAGGTTGCGGATTGTTGCAGCGCGGAATCCCGATATTCTGCAATCGTTGATCTAATCTTTCACGGGAATTTTCTGGTCACGAATAGCGAATGCCGCCACGGAGTTTTCCGGACTACCTTCAATCACGCGATCGGAATAACTCAGGTACACCAGCGTATTGCGCTTCACATCCACCATCCGCACTACTTGCACGTGTTTGAAAATCAGCGATGCACCTTCCTTGAATACCGATTGCTTGTCCGGCAATGGCCCGGTGAATGTAATGGCACCGGTTTGCTGGCAATTCACAGAAAAATTGGACGGATCTTCCGCCAGCCCGAACGCGCCTTTAACGCCGCCCGTTTTTGCGCGCGACACATAACAGGAAACGCCCTGCACCATCGGGTCATCGAATACTTCCACCACAATCTTGTGGTCCGGCCCTATCCATTTGAATACCGTATCCACATGGCCAATCTCTTCTGCTGCGCTAACTGCCGGCAATAATAAAGCCGCAATGATCAATAGGTTTTTCATTTTTCATCCTCACTGCGTTTAAAGATCAAATTCCTGTCACCATATGGTATAGACCATAATAAAGCCTGAGGAAACCATGCCGGTCAATGCCAATAGAAAAAAGAAGTCGGCCATTTTCTCCAGTATGGTCGCTGTTTTTTCTTTCTGGCTTCTCAATGAAAAGAAGAAAAGATACGTTGCGACCAGAAAAAGTAATGCAGATATTGCCAACACATCATCGGTGATTGTTACGGACCAGTAGGATTTGTTTTCCGTTCTGAATATGGTCAAGCCCGTAATACTCAGGCCCGCCAGAGTACCAGACAATGAAAGTAGTTGAATAATTTCGTGACGATCCCATTTTTTCTGCATGATGTAATCCCACCACTAGCGGCACATGATAAAGTTTGTGCAATTTGGCGACAATTAGTTCCCATTATTTAGTAGGAATGCAGGTGCCTTTGGTCATTTGCGAGCTGATATAACCTGCACGTTCCTGCTCGGTGCCTGATTTTTTAGCTTCGTTGAAAACGGTTGCCCGTAAAAGGCGTAAAAGGTGCCGGAGGGATTAAATACTGCCGGTTGTGCATGGGCAAGTTTTTTGCCGACAATGGCCATTGTGGGCAACAGACCTGCATTGCCAGCCAGGGAGCCTAGCATGTCGTCACAGCATCGCCGCATTGTTGTGTTAACCGGTGCCGGTATCAGCGCCGAATCCGGTATTCGCACTTTTCGTGCAGCCGACGGCTTGTGGGAAGACCATCACATCGAAGATGTCGCATCGCCGGAAGGCTTCCGCCGCAACCCGGCATTGGTGCAGCGCTTCTACAATATGCGCCGCCAGCAGTTACAGCAGCCGGAAATCGCTCCCAATGCTGCGCATCTGGTGCTGGCGGAGTTTGAAAAATCCTTCGCTGGCGAATTCCTGCTGGTGACACAGAACATCGATGATTTGCACGAGCGTGCCGGCACGCAAAATCTCATTCACATGCACGGTGAATTGCTGAAAGCTCGCTGTGCGCGCACGGGTGAATTGTGGGAACAATACAGCGATATCACGCCGGAAACCCGCTGCCCTTGTTGCGATGTTATTGGTACTGCAAGGCCGCATGTGGTGTGGTTTGGTGAAATGCCATTACAGATGGATGAAATATACGATGCGCTGACACGCTGCGATCTGTTCATCAGCATTGGTACATCGGGCAATGTTTATCCTGCAGCCGGTTTTGTGATGCAGGCGGATCAAGCTGGAGCGCAGACGGTTGAACTGAATCTGGAACCGTCACTCACACGCTCCGCTTTCAGCAAAGCAATTCACGGCCCGGCGACTGATGTTGTGCCCGCGTTCCTGACTTCGCTGTTGCTGTGAACTGTGGTGTGCTTAAAGGGAAAATGCGGGAGGGATTATTTTTTTGAACCGGAGGAGGTAATCCTTCCGGCACCTTTAATTGAAAGGCATAGACAAGCAATACTCTGAGCATGTGATTTATGGTGTGAGCACATAACGCAACCATGCTTGAGCGACTTGTTAGTCATTTGCCACTCATACGCTGGCATCGTCTAGAACAGTCTGGATTCACCGATGTTTGATTCTGACTCCTTTCCAGATTTTTGGAGAACGGGTTATGCTGGTCTGGCTCGGGCAGTCTGTCTTGGTTGAGGCTTGGATCTGATGAACAACACACGTGGCGACAGCGATTACCAGACACGGCTGGCCATTCTCTTTGCCCTGACTGCGGGCATCATCTTCTGGGGACTGGGTTCAATCCCGCTGATGTCCCTCAATGAAGCGCGCCGCGCCATTCCTATATCTGGCATGTTCCAGACCGGCAATTGGTTACTGCCCTATCTGAATGGTGAGTTGTATATCGACAAGCCACCATTGTTTTACTGGGCTTCACTACTGTTTGCCTGTGTTGCAGGCACAATCAACGAGTGGATTTTTCGCCTACCGTCTGCACTGGCTGCCAGTGCGATCATGTTTGCCACTTTCATGGTATGTCGCCGCACATTCGACAAATGGCAGGCGTTATTTGCAGTACTGGTACTGGCCACCTGCACCAATTTTGTGATTTTTGCGCGGCGCGGTGAAATCGAAATGCTGTTGACAGCGCTGTGCTCTGGCTCACTGTTTTGTGCACACGAATTCATTGTCGGCAACGGTAAATTGCGGACGCTGTACTGCAGTTACCTGCTGATGGGCGCTGCACTGTTGTGCAAAGGACCGGTGGCGCTATTGTTTGTCCATTTGCCGGTGCTGCTGATGACGTGGCAACAACCGCGCGCCAGGGTATTTATCGGCCACCCACTAGGCTGGTTGTTGATGCTGGCTGTCGGTTTGTCGTGGTATGGCGTGGTGACACAGCAGCTGGGTATGGATGTCTGGCAACGTGTTTTCCAGGCCGATATCAGCCAGAAAATTGCTGGCCACACCAATCGTGACCCGCTGTATTCCTATGCGCTTTATGTGCTGGCGGATTTCATGCCGTGGGTATTATTGTTGCTGTTGGCGCCAATGAAAACGTGGCGCAACTGGCGCAGCAATCCGTCACGAATGTTTTTCCTGTACGGCGCGTTGGTGCCGTTTATTGTGTTGTCACTGTTTGCCAACAAGCATGCCAAATACCTGTTGCCTGCCTATCCTGCTATGGCGATTCTGGTCAGTGCGCGGTTGGCAGAATTTTTTAATGAAGGTTCACGAAAAATACGTCTGGCATTCACCTCCATGGTGCTGTTGTTGTTGACGGGTTATCTGGTATTTTTTGCGGCGCTTGAAAGCAAAATTTTCAACTACCGTTTTTCTGCCATGCAGGATATCCACCAACTGGCGCAGCAGTATCCAGCTACGACGGTTTACGGTTTCCAGGAAGTCGACATGCGGACGGTTTACTATCTCGGCAAACCGGTAAAACTGGCGGCACCCAAAGAGCTGGCAGCATCTGCCAGCAACGATGAACCGGCGTTCTTGTTGTTGGAAAAAGACAAATGGCTGACATTAATCGACACATCGCACTGGCATGAAGTGCTGCGCCTCACGCCGTATACCAGCAAAGACCAAACTGCGGTTGTGTTGGGAAATGATGCTTTTATCAAACAGCAGCGCAAACCATAAACACCGATCGTTATTCTCTTGCATCAGAAAATGTACGCTCCGCGATCTGGAACCGGAACATCCGCACTTTCATCCAGCGCACAGCCAGTAAATCGTAAAACGAGGCAAACAACCGGTTCCACACGCCGTAGTGCGCTGTTCCCGAATAGCGCGGATTATTCGAGACCGGAATCTCGATCACGCTAAACCCCTCGATTTTCATCAAAGTCGGCAGGAAGCGATGCATACCTTTAAAAAATTTCAGGTTGGCAACGGCCTCGCGCCGGAACATCCGGTATGTGCAACCCGCATCACTGATATTTTCACCTGACAGCGCATTGCGTACAGCATTGGCGATGCGGGATGAAATGACCCGGATCACGTGATCACCATCACTGCGGTTATCTACCCGGCTGCCGCAGATGCAATCTGCCTGTCCGGCTGCCGCCAGAAACGCAGGCAAGTCGTCGGGATTGTTCTGCAAGTCTGCATCCATTGTGATAATCCATTGACCGCGCGCTGCCTGGATTCCAGCCCAGCTCGCCGCAGATTCACCGCTGTTTTTCTGCAACTTCTGCGCGCGCAGATATTTATCTTTTGCAGCTATATTCTGTAATAAATGCCAGGAGCCATCCGTGCTGCAGTCATCGGTCACAATCACTTCATAACTGACTCCAGCCACATCCAGTACTGCATGAATTCCCTGCAACAACAGCGTCAGGTTGCCCTCTTCGTTATGACAGGGAATCACAATACTGAGATAGATATCCGACATGGCAATTATTTCTCCCGCACAAAATCTGTCCTGAAAAATCAGCTGAAAAATGCTTCAACTTGATCGCAAATATAATCGACATCTGCAGTCGCCAATTGACCGTGAATGGGCAACGACAGAATACTGTTCACACATTTTTCTGTATCGGGTAACACTGGCAAGGTTCCCGGATACATTTTTTCGAACAGGTTGGTGATGGCCGGTTGCTGGTGACAAGCAATCGGATAATGGATACCGGTTTCAATACCGCGTTCGGCAAGAAACGCAGCCAGTGCGTCGCGCCGCGCCGTGCCAATGACATACATGTGGTAGACCGACTCACCCGCAGGGCGCTCTGCAGGGACAGTGACTAACGAAGCGAGGCGACGGTTATAGTGTGCGGACACTTCCCGACGGTGCCGGTTCAGCGCATCCAGGTGGCGCAAACCGACTCGACCCGCTGCTGCCTGCAATTCATTGAAGCGCATGTTGTACCCGACCAGATCATGCTGGTATTTGTTCTTACCCACGCGGCCATGATTGCGTAAGGCGCGGATTTTTGCTGCCAGTTCATCGTCATCGGTGCATATGCATCCACCATCACCCAACACCGTGAGATTTTTGGATGGGTAAAAGGAAAACGCTGCTGCGTGACCAAAACTGCCCACACGCTTGCCGTTATAGCTTGCGCCTTGTGCCTGTGCGCAATCCTCAATCACCCACAGTTTGTTGGCTGCGGCAAACGCCATGATCGCAGCCAGATCAACTGGCGTACCGTAAAGATGAACGGGCAGGATGCCGACCGTGCGCGGTGTCAGTGCAGCTTCTAGCAACGCTGCATTGATGCCGTAGCGATCATCAATATCGACAAACACCGGCTTGGCACCGACGTGGATAATCGGTTCGACTGACGGGAATGCTGTGTGGGACGGCAGCAGGATTTCATCGCCTTCCTGCACACCCATCGCCTCCAGCAGCAGGCTGGTAGACGAGGTCCAGTTGGAAGACAGCACCGCGTGGCGCGTGCCGGTATAAGCTGCCAGTTCCTCCTCAAATGCGCGACATTGAGGGCCGAGAATATATTGACCAGACTCCAGCGCTGCCATGACGGCATGACGTACTTCATCGTCGATGTAAACTTGCGAAAGTGCAATACGGCGTGGCGCTTGTGTCATTTCCTGTTGCCTCGTCTGAATATAAATGTTGTTAACTGTCACTGGCACAGCTCTGAAAACCGCTTGCCCAACTGATATACCCCACCGTCATCGCCGTCGCTGTCTATCGAGACAACAACGTTGTCATGCAAGCAGGCCACGCCCTCGATTTTCAGGTTATCCGGTGTATGTCCGGCAAAATCACGTTTTTCAACTTTGAATGAGCGGCGATCCGCTGCGCGCACAACACCATCTTTTTGTACTGTCATCGGCACCAGATAACTGACGTCTGTTTTGTCTGCCGTGCAAATCATGATGGCACGGCCATCGCCGTTCACTCTGCCAATATCACTGATCCGCGCGCCGGCCAACTGCTGCGGCCCATCGAACTGGCAAACGGCATCGGGCAAGATGCCTGACTGGCTGGCGGATACCGTATCTGTTTTCAGGGAATCATCAGGAAATGCCAGCACATATTCAGTGAAACCGCTTTGGTGTGTCCCGATTTCTTGTGAAAATGAAAAGCGATCAACCAAAAGAATTTTTATCGGATCATCCGGACGATTGAGAAAAAGAATGGATTCAAATTGCTCGCCCTTAACGAGTGGCAACTTGTCACGCAGATTGATCGCCCCCCGCACCAGCAAATTTCCCTGCCTGATTGCCGCCACGGATGGCGCCGTCATCCACAGCAATTCCCCCAATCTACCTGACACCAGGAAGCAGACCACTTCACCTGATTGGCGGATCTGGCAGCGCACGGATTCTGCATCCCATTTTTCATGGCTGTCTGACAAATTGACAACCGCTGCAAGGTCCAGTTGCAAATGGGTGATATGCGGATAATGTTCAAGATCCACCAGTGTCACAGCTGGCACAAAAAAATTGCGCAACCCGACCAATGCGCCGCGATCATTCGCCGCTATCAGAAACCCCACTCCGTCAAATGATTCCAACCCGGATACATCCATCCGCACACCGGGCTCCCACATATTCAAGACCGGCACACCATTTGAAAAATACAACATCAAGCCGGCGACACCACAAAAAACCATCAGCAGGATTTCAGTCAATCCTTTCACGCCAGAAGAATTCGCGCGAATCTTGCCGGTAACCAAACGCAGCAGCCAGACCAGAAAAACCAGCAGGAACGCTGCTGCCAGTGACAACTGCACGATATGGTCAACATTGCCGGTGGGCAGGCCAGCACCAAGCAGAGCCGCAGGAATACCTTCCGGCAGGAAACCGATAAAACTGCCGATCAGAAAATCTCTGTGGCTGACTGAAGAGAGGCCAATCAGGATGTTGGTAAAAAAACTGTTGAGAGGAATCTGACGCAACACCAGCACGGAAATAATACCGCGGTGCTCGACAACATTCAGGAAACGATTCAGCAACGGCCAGCGACGCAACATGACAGCACTGCCTGACCAGCGGGCAAAAGCAAACGTTGCATAGGCGCCAAGCATACTGCCCACCTGTGCCAATACCACGCCAAGAAACAGCCCATAAGCGAGGCCGCCAATCACGTAGGCCAGCAAACGTGGCACACCGATGGCGCACAACAGAGCTGCGGCAATAACGAAGGCTACTTGCCCCAGCGGCCCCAATGAAACCAGTTGCTCACTGACTTCACGCCAGTTGGAAAGGCTTTCACGCAGCGGCGAGCAATAGGCCACCACCGCACCAACCAGCAACAGGGTGAACAACAACGATTTCTTCGAAATTTGCACGATGTTGTCAATCCAGCTCCTGCTCTCGCGGCCAGTATAGTGAAAGCAAAAAAGCCAATCGTGAAAGTTTCATCAAGACCGGCAGGGTTTTTTTATCGCCTACCCAATCGACAATGCTGTGGAGTCACCGGCAAAAAAACTTCCTTGCCGGTTTCAATGGATTCGTAGAGGGCCAACAGAAACTCGATACACTTGCGTGCTTCGCGGCCATCCACCAGAGCCGGGCGATTATTGGTCAGGCAATCGACTACATGGTTGTAGTAGGCGCTGTGCCCAAAACCGTAGATGTCTGGCGGATTGACGGAATATTTTTCCGTCACTTCAGCATCTTCGGGATGCTCTTCTGCAAACCGCCAGGTCAACATTTTGTTGACAGCAAAACCGCCAATCACCACCGTGCCTTTTTCACCAAGTACCGAGATCGATCCTTCCAGATCTACCGGACGTGCGCAGTTTGTTGCCTCCACAACACCGAGTGCTCCATTACGGAATTTGACAGTGGCGACAGCAGTATCTTCCGCTTCGATATCAACCAGCGCGGTAATGGATTTAGCAAACACGCTCTCCACATCACCCATCAACCAACCCAGCATATCGATATGGTGTATTGCCTGATTTGCCAGTACGCCACCGTCCTGTGCCCAGGTTCCGCGCCAGGCATCCTGGTTGTAATAGCGTTGATCACGGCTCCAGCGTACGCGCAGGGTGCCGAGCACCAGTTTGCCGAAACGTCCGTGCTCGCAGGCTTCGGCCAGTTTGACTACCGGCACATTGAAGCGGTTCTGGTGCACCACGAATAGCCGTACATTGTTCTCGTCACAGGCGCGGATCATCGCATCCGCATCATCCAGCGTCAGTGCCATCGGTTTTTCGACCAGAATATGTTTGCCATACGGTGCCAGCGCGACCACATTTGCAGCGTGCTCACCACTCGGAGTCAGTACCGATACCACGTCGATATTTTCTTTCTGCATCATTTCATGCATGTCGGCATAGGCAGGCACTTGCCAGTGTTCCGCCATTTTTTCCGCGCGGGTGAGATGCCTGTCGCAGACTGCGGCCAGTGTCGCACCTTCTATGTGACCACTGCCAAGCAACTCACTATGGCGTTTCGCAATCCGGCCGCAGCCAATCAAGGCAAATCTGAGCATGTTTCTGTCCATCCGTTTCTGTCCATCCGTTCCTGTCCATCCGTTTATTTTCATCAAAAACAACTGGCCGCGAATGTTATCAAACCCGAAGTAGTGGATCAGGCTTTTCCAGCAACCCTCTGAATATAATTTTCACATTTGTCCTGTTAAGGTTTTTGCTTAATCACAGGAGTAAAAAACGGTGATGGCCGTTGGCTGTAAAACCTGAAAATCACAACAAGAGTGGACTCTGGATGAAGGTCACTATTTTTGGAACAGGGTATGTCGGTTTGACCCAGGCGGTTTGTCTGGCGGAAGTGGGTCACACCGTGTGTTGCGTCGATGTCGACGAATGGCGGATTGCCCAGCTTGGTAAAGGAATTTGCCCTATCCATGAGCCAGATCTTGAAGGCTTACTGCACAGCAATCTCGCCACCGGACGCCTGTGCTTCACGACCGACGCCGCTTTGGGTGTCAACTTTGCCGGGGTCATTTTCATAGCCGTGGGCACTCCCCCGGACGATGATGGCAGCGCAAATCTGCAATACGTGTTCGATGTGGTCGATGCTGTTGCCAGACATGCCACCGAGGCCAAAGTAGTGATCAACAAATCCACGTCTCCGGTAGGCACTGTGCAACGCATCAGGGAGCGGTTTGAAAAAGCGCTGGCACAGGCCGAAAATCCTCTGGAGATGCGGGTGATTTCCAATCCTGAGTTCCTCAAGGAAGGCTGTGCCGTTGAGGATTGCATGCGCCCTGAGCGCATTATCATCGGCATCGACGGTGAGCAGGATATCAATCTCTTTCGCGAGCTCTACAAGCCATTCAACCGTAATCACGAAAAGCTGATCGTCATGGACAGTCGCAGCGCCGAACTGACCAAGTACGCAGCCAACTGCATGCTTGCCACCAGGATTTCCTTTATCAATGAAATGGCCAATCTCGCTGAACGCCTGGGAGCCAATATAGAAATGGTGCGTAAGGGCATCGGCTCCGACTCGCGCATTGGTTACAGTTTTATCTACGCGGGTTGCGGTTATGGCGGTTCCTGCTTTCCCAAGGATATTCGGGCGCTGCAGCACATTGCAGAAGCTGTGGGCTATCAACCCAGATTGCTGGAGGCCGTGGAGGCCGTCAACCAACACCAGAAGCAACGAATATTCGAGAATATTCTGGAGCACTATCGTGGCGACATCCGTGGCAAGACCTTCGCGCTATGGGGGCTGTCTTTCAAGCCCAATACCGACGATATGCGCGAAGCGCCCAGCCGCGTGCTGATGGAAGCGCTCTGGGCGGCAGGCGCCAGAATCCAGGCTTTCGACCCGCAGGCCATGCAGGAAACGCAACGAATTTACGGCGAGCGCGACGATCTGCAGCTGGCAGATTCCAAGGAAACTGCGCTGGCAGGCGCCGACGCGCTGGTGATCATGACGGAATGGCTGAATTTTCAGGTAGTCGATTTCCAGTGCGTGCGGCAGTGCCTGGCTGACCAAGTGGTTTTCGATGGCCGCAATCTCTTCGAACCCGCGCAGCTGGCCCGCGCGGGACTGATTTACTACTCGATTGGCCGCGCGGTCACCGACGTGCAAGTCGACGGAACACATATCTCAGAGATGCACACCGCAAAGGTGCAAAAGGCATGAAATATCTGGTCACCGGTGCAGCGGGCTTCATCGGCTTCCACACTGCCCTGCGCTTGTGCCAGGAGGGGCATGAAGTCATCGGCCTCGACAATCTGAACGATTATTACAGCGTGGAGCTCAAGCGAGCGCGTCTGCAGCAATTGGACGGAATGCCCCACTTCAGGTTCTTCCAACGCGATATTGCCGACCGCGACAGCCTGTCGGCGTTGTTTCACCAGCACGGTTTCGAGCGCGTCATCCATCTCGCCGCCCAGGCCGGCGTGCGCTACTCGCTGGAAAACCCCCACGCCTACGCAGATGCCAACCTGGCCGGCTTCGTCAATGTGCTCGAAGCCTGTCGGCAGCACGGCATACAGCACCTGGTCTACGCCTCCAGCAGTTCGGTCTACGGCATGAACGCCAAAGTGCCGTTTGCCGTCGAGGATACGGCCGACCAGCCGATCTCGCTCTATGCCGCCACCAAACGCGCCAACGAGCTGATGGCGTACACCTATGCCCATCTGTATCGGCTTCCGACCACCGGCCTGCGCTTCTTTACTGTGTACGGTCCATGGGGACGCCCGGATATGGCGCTATTCAAGTTCACCAAGGCAATCCTCGAAGGCCAGCCCATTGATGTCTACAACGGCGGTGCTATGTCGCGGGACTTCACCTACATCGACGACATCGTCGAAGGCATCTTCCGCATCCAGGACTGCCCACCGCCTTATGCCGATGAACCGGCAACGCTGCAGCAGGAGCCACCGGCGCGGCTGTTCAATATCGGTCTTGGCTCGCCGGTGCGATTGCTCGATTTCGTCGAATGCATCGAGGCGGCCACAGGCATCAAGGCCATCAAACAGATGCAACCCATGCAAGCGGGCGACGTGCCGCAGACCTGGGCAGACGTGAGCGCATTGACGCTGCGCACGGGCTTCCAACCCGGCATTCCACTGCCGGAAGGCGTGGCCCGTTTCGTCAGCTGGTATCGCAGGTTCTATGGGGTCTGAATACACATGGGCGATCAACAACTAAAAAGTCGTTCATGGCAATTGCACAGAGCTTTGTTCAATTCCCTGGCCATCGCCAAAGGCTTCGCCTTCATTCTCGGCCTGGTATTGATAGGCTACTTTCTTGAGCACAGCGATCTGGGCAATACGATCAACGAAGACTGGATAGACAGGCATATCCGCCATCAGGGACTGTCAGGCATCCTGCTTTTCCTGGCTGCGGGTGGGTTGTTCACGGCTGCCGGCCTGCCCAGACAGGTCATCGCCTTTCTGGGCGGCTACGCCTTCGGTTTGTTATCCGGCACGCTACTGAGCACCCTGGCCGCGTTGGTCGGCAGCTTGCTGGCGTTTTTTTTCGCACGGTCGCTCGGCAGAAACCTGTTGCAGGATCGGTTGGGGCAGCGCGCTGCACGCTACGACCGGTTCATACATGAACATCCGTTTGCGCTGACACTGCTGGTCCGGCTGCTACCCGTTGGCAGCAATATTCTGACCAATCTCGCTGCAGGCATGTCCAGCGCCCGCCCAATCCCGTTTCTGCTTGCCAGCTTCATCGGTTACTTGCCACAGAGTCTGGTCTTTGCCCTGGTCGGTAGCGGCATCACCGTCGCACCGGCGCTGCGCATCGGCATCGCTGTCGTGCTGTTGCCGACTTCCTTTGCCCTGGGCGCCTGGTTGTATCACCGCTACCGGCATGGTTTGAGTATTGACGGACAGGTTGATTCCATCTTGGGTGAGACGGATTGACCGCACGTGTTTGAACAGCCGCTGACCAGATACGAAGGAGTGCCATGACCTCTGCGCAAGAACAAACCACAGTGAACGCACCCGCGCTCTCCGTATTGATTCCGGCCCGGAATGAGGCCGATAACCTGCCTGCTCTACTGGAAGAAGTTCGCCGGGCGCTGGCCGGTGAACACTTCGAAGTCATCGTGGTTGATGATGGCAGTACGGACAGTACAGTTGCGCAATTGCTCGCGATCAAGCACGGCGGCTACACACTGCTGCGCATCCTCAGCCACGAGCGCTCCCTCGGACAGAGTACATCGATCTATCACGCAGCCCGAGCCGCCAGAGGCGCGTGGCTGGCGACGCTGGACGGCGACGGCCAGAATGATCCGGCGGATATTCCTGGCATGCTCGCCATCGTGCGCGCAGCCGACGCTACAAAAACCCTCAAACTGGTCGCAGGTCATCGGGTCAACCGTCAGGACAGCGCCAGCAAACGCTGGGCCTCGCGTTTCGCCAACCGGTTGCGCGGATACTTGCTCAAGGACAACACCCCGGACACAGGCTGCGGGCTCAAACTGATCGAGCGTGAGGCTTTCCTCGCCCTGCCTTACTTCGACCACATGCACCGCTTCATTCCCGCACTGATCCAACGGCACGGCGGCAGTATGCGCGTCCACCCGGTCAACCACCGCCCGCGCAGTGCGGGAGTCTCCAAGTACGGCAATCTGGATCGCGCATTAGTGGGTATTCTCGATCTGTTCGGCGTCTGGTGGTTGATTCGTCGCACGCGCTTCAACGTCGACCCCTGTGAACTGGGAAACCGGACGTTGTATCCCGACGGCTAGAAATCTGTGTCGGGGGATTCGTCGGTCACAGCCAGAACTTGCAGTGCGATGGGCGCATCGACCAGAAAAGCCTGTCTGCCGATGTACCGCTGCTGCGCGACAACGGCGCGACCTTCCATCACATGTGCATCCTTGAGATACAGGACAACCAGCGCTTCAGGGTGCCCTCGCAGCCACACCTTGAGCTCCTTCTGATCATCAAATGCGACCAGTGGTTGGGTCAGCCTTCCTGCAAAATGGAACTGATCATGATACAAGCCGTCGTTGGCAACGGTGCGACCCGCTTCTTGCGCCGCGCGAATGGAGGAGGCCAAGAGCGTGACATCATAATTGGCCTGAATGGCGGGTGATGCCGCCAGCTGCAACAGTGCCACGGCCAGTGCACTAAAGCTGGCCAGAACCGGGATGGCGTGATAGCCAAGCCGGGACAGCCCCCAAGTTGCCGGCGCCAGCACCACCAACAGCAGCGCAGGCAACAACACAGGGGGAAGCGTAAATCCTTTGTCCAGCACAGGAACCCAGCCAACAGCCATCGCAACCAGCCAGCCCCCCAACATCCCCGCAACAGCAGGCAGGAACGAAACCTTCACATTCGTTTGTGGCAACAGGATACGCGCAGCCAGCAACGCGAATACCGGCAGCAACGGCACCAGATAATGCACTTGCTTGCCGCTTATCAATGACAGGGTCACAAAAGTTGGCAGTGACCAAGCCAGACAGAAGCGGCTCCCCGTATCCAGTCCATCGCGATACCAATGCCTGCAACCTCGCCACAGGGAAGGCAGCAAAATCCACGGAAAAAGCAGGACGGGCAACAGGGGCAGGTACCACCAGAATGGATGCCGGTGCGCAAATGACTTCACCATCCGCCCGGCGGTTTGCCCCCAGAATATTGCTTGCTGATAAGACTCGCCGCCGGACAATGCCGCAGGAATCGCCCAGACCAGCGCAATGGCGGCCCCCAGTAACAGCGCCCCCGCCAGGCCCGATAGCCATGCCTTCCGGGACAGCCCGGGCATCCACCACGGCGCTAGCAGCGCCACAGGCAAGACATGCAACAGAATCACCGGCCCCTTGGCCAGCACGCCCAGACCGATTGCCACAGCGAGCAGCAGGAATCCGCTTTTTCGCCCTGCTGTTGCCGCCAGTGTTCCGTGCATACCGAGCAGTGCACAGAATGCCAGCAAAACATCGAACATGGCCGCCGTGGAAAACAGTATCCACAGTAAGCAACTAGCCAGAATCAGTGCTGCGGCTCCACCTATGCCAGCCAGATCAGGCCAGAGGAGTTTGCCCAGACGCTGTACCAGCAGCAGGCACGCCGCAGAAGTCAGTGGCGATACCAGTCGCGGCCACCAGTCATTCACCCCGAACAGAGCCCACCCGGCCTGATAGAGCCATAGCAACAGTGGCGGCTTATCGCTGTAGGGCAAGCCATTTTTGACGGGTACCAGAAAGTCGCCCCGCAGCCACATCTCCCACGCCACACTGACGTAGCGGGTTTCGTCGATGGGTGTTAACGGACGCGCGTACATGCCCACAATGCTGAGCAGTGCCAGCAGAATCATTCCCCCAAAAAGCCAACCCGAATCCCGTGTTATTCCGCGTCTCTGCAGCGTATTCATATCCGTTCCGGTTTTTTCCGGCAGGTCAGTGACAACACGTGCCCCTTCGTAGAGCTAGACTATAGAAGCGAATCATGGAAAGGCAAGCAAAACTACGGCATGCTTTCCATCAAATTCAAACTTTAATTTGTAAAAAATATGAAATTTAATTAAGGCTGGACGCTTATCGTGATCGCTATCAATTTGCGAAAAACTATTGGCTTTGTAGCATGTTTAAATCTTGCATATTTTGGCGTTGAGTTTTCTGTCGCTACGGCCATTGAATCAGTTTCACTCTTCACAGACGCTATAGATTTCCTGGAAAATACGGCGGTAAATCTGTGGGCAGCATGGCGCAAGTTTGTTGCACCTACTGTTCCTGATGCCACTTTGTTGTCAGCAACCGGCTTGGGCGCTCCGGGAATAAATTTATCCTGCGCGTTTCTTTTAGCTGATTTCCGTCATTACAGTGGAAGTTTTACGCGAGCAGCTTTTTTATCAGCCAGAAATAATGTTAGGCATCCATGCCTGAATTTGGTGGAGCCGAGGGGAGTTGAACCCCTGTCCGTCAGTCCGCCACTGCGAGATCTACATGCTTAGGTCCGTTAATTGATTTAACCATTCACAACCCAACGGGCAGGACGTGAACAGCGATCCTGTGAGTTTTAGGGGATTGGCGCCAGGCGAGCCGCTCCACGATCCCATTCTGAATGACAGTCAATAACGCGGTACGGGCACCTTGTTATCGACCGCTAGCTGCGATTAAGCAGCTAGAGCGTAGTTGTCGTCGTTGGCAACTAAGAGTTTGCAACTTTGATTTACGAGATTGGTTGCCATCTCGGCATGCACCCGGAGCTTTGTAACCAGCGTCGAATCCAAATCGGCCCCGATTAAAACACTCACAAAGAGCCTGTCCAGTATATGGCGTTGCTTCAGGCAGTTACAATGCCGTCATACACATCCTGCAAGATAGTCGATGAAAAGATGGAGTAAGACATGGAAAGCAAGCATGAAAAATACAAACGCCTGATCGCACACTGCAAGACACTGGGCACGGTAACAACGGCGGTGGTACATCCCTGTGACGAATCCTCGCTGCGGGGAGCGGTGGAAGCTGCCGAATTGGGTTTACATCAGCCGATATTGGTAGGGCCACGCGCAAAAATTATGGCTGTTGCAGCAGAATGCCAGCTGGATATCACCCCCTACGAGCTGGTAGACACCGAGCACAGCCATGCAGCCGCGGAAGCCGCGGTGGGTTTGATACATGAAGGCCGCGCTGACATGCTGATGAAAGGCAGCTTGCATACTGACGAGCTGATGGGTGCCGTGGTGAATAGCAAGACCGGGTTGCGCACGGATCGCCGTATCAGCCATGCGTTTGTGATGGATGTGCCCAACATAGAGCGCCCTATCATTATCACCGACGGCGCGATCAACATCTTCCCGACTCTGAAAGACAAGATGCATATCCTGCAGAACGCCATTGATCTGGCGCATGCACTCGGCAATACCAACCCGAAAGTGGCTATTCTCTCGGCGATGGAAACGGTGAACCCGGATGTGCCATCCACCATTGAAGCCGCTGCACTGTGCAAGATGGCGGAGCGCGGCCAGATTACCGGCGCTACACTGGATGGGCCGTTGGCACTGGATAACGCCATTGATCTCAATGCGGCGCAGATCAAGAAAATCAGCTCGCCGGTGGCGGGGATGGCTGACATCCTGCTAGTGCCGGATCTGGAAGCTGGCAATATGCTGTCGAAAAGTCTCACTTTTATGGCAGATGCCGATGCTGCCGGTATTGTGCTGGGTGCGCGCGTGCCGATTATTCTGACTAGCCGTGCCGATACAGTCACTGCGCGCCTGGCTTCCTGTGCTGTGGCAGCGATACTGGCTGCAGCGCGCCGGCAGAATGCAACCAAAGCTATTACCTGAGGAGTGATG